>NZ_JBNWCL010000008.1:0-306140 GCF_053522445.1 Agrobacterium sp. 22-221-1 | reverse complement strand
CAGGGTCATCGCCAGAGGCACGATCATCCACACCAGCAACAACAGCACCGATGGCGCAAGCATTACCCGCGCTAATCCGCTTGTGTTTCGGGTTGCCATTGCACTCACCTCTCCTTGGGCCTGGGCGTCACGACATGCGCCCGGCATATCCGGAAGAACCGGCTCATTCTTGTTTTGATTTGAAAGGCTTAAACGCCGCCGTACAGACCGGCGGCTTGCCGTCCCCAAGGTTCGCTGCCCGGCATTGGCGCCGGACAGCGATCTTCGGGAGGATTACTTGATGTAGCCGGCGCGGGTCATTTCACGCGTCGCGGTCGACTGGGCGCCCGCAAGCGCATCGTCAACGCTGGACTGGCCGGCAACGACTGCCGAGAAAAGCTGACCGACCGTGGTGCCGAGCGCCTGGAATTCAGGGATCGCCACGAACTGACCGCCGGTGTAAGGCACGGGCTTTACGGTCGGCTTGGTGATGTCAGCGGCATCCATCGCGGCAAGCGTCGGCTTGGCGAAGGCGGCGGCCTTTTCATACTCGGCATTCTTGTAAAGCGAGGTGCGGGTGCCCGGAGGCACGTTTGCCCAGCCTTCCTTGGAAGCGACGAGCTCGGTATATTCCTTGCTGGTTGCCCAGGAGATGAATTTCTCGGCCGCTTCCGCCTTCTGCGAGCTCTTCGGGATCGCGAGGTTCCACGACCACAGCCAGTTACCGTGGTTCTTCAGCTCGCCATGGGTCGGGAAGATGGCGTAACCGACCTTGTCGGCAACGGTGGAATCCTTCGGGTTGGAGACGAAGGAAGCAGCGACCGTAGCGTCGATCCACATGCCGCATTTGCCCTGCTGGAACAGCGTCAGGTTTTCGTTGAAGCCGTTGGAGGATGCGCCCGACGGACCGGCATCCTTCATCAGATCCACATAAAACTGCAGCGAGCTCTTCCATTCCGGCTGATCGAACTGCGGCTTCCAGTTTTCATCGAACCAACGGCCGCCGAAGGAGTTGGTCAGCGCGCTGATGAAGGCCATGTTTTCGCCCCAGCCGGCCTTGCCGCGCAGGCAGATGCCGTTGATATCGGCCTTGCGGTCGGTAATCTTGCGGGCGGCGTCGCCGATGAATTCCCAGGTCGGGCTATCGGGCATCTTCAGGCCGGCTTTTTCGAACAGGTCCTTGCGATACATGATCATGGCGGATTCGCCATAGAAGGGCGCGGCGTAAAGCTTGCCTTCGCTGGAGAGGCCGCCGCGGATCGCCGGCAGCAGATCGTCGACGTCATATTTGTCGCCGAGCTTTTCGAGCGGCAGCAGCCAGCCCTGCTTGGCCCAGATCGGCACTTCGTAATTGCCGATGGTCATGATGTCGTATTGGCCGCCATTGGTGGCGATATCGGTCGTCACGCGCTCACGGAGGACGTTTTCTTCAAGCGTCACCCACTCGACCTGGATGTCGGGGTTCTTGGTGGTGAAGTCCGAGGTCAGACCCTGCATGCGGATCATGTCGCCGTTGTTCACGGTCGCGATGGTCAGCGTCTCGGCGGAAGCAAGGGTCGAAAAGGCGAGTGCCGAGCATGCGCCCAGCAAAATGGTCTTCAATGTCATATCTTCCTCCCAGAAGAAAAATGATGAGCATTCGCTTTGCTCTAGGGCATTTACTCACCTCATCAGCAAAAAAGTCAA
The DNA here is from genome assembly GCF_053522445.1 of Agrobacterium sp. 22-221-1. Lineage (NCBI taxonomy): Bacteria > Pseudomonadati > Pseudomonadota > Alphaproteobacteria > Hyphomicrobiales > Rhizobiaceae > Agrobacterium > Agrobacterium sp. 22-221-1. The sequence continues at coordinate 304,475 of NZ_JBNWCL010000008.1, read as the reverse complement.
GCGACATCCTGTGCTGCGACGCACATGGAAAAACCAAGCTATTGATTTTATGTGTTTAATTTTTGCTCAGTGCGTGAGCAAATATTCGCTTGTGACTTCGTCGGTGATGAGGCCGTTCAGCAGACCGCCCCTCAGCGCCGCCAGAATCGAGGCGTTTTTGCGTGCGCCCTGCGCCATGCCGATGACGGTGCAGGTGTCTCTTGAAGGGATGGGAACGGAGGCGACGCGCTCGTTGACGGAATGTTCGAGAATGCGGCCATTGGCATCATACATCCAGCCGCAAATCTCGCCGACGGCACCGCTTGCCATCAGCGCCTTCATCTCATCCACGCCGAGGAAACCATCGACGCAGAGCGGTGCGTTTTCGCCGAGTTCGCCGACACCGACGAAGGTGACATTGGCCGCAGAACCCAGCGCCAGCGTGGAGCGCACCATGGACTGGTCGTGCAGCAGTTCCCGCTCCTCCGCAGAGGAGCACAGAACCGGCAGCGGCATCGGAAAATGCCGCGCCTTGATGGCATCGGCCATGCTGAAGATGACGTTATAATAAGCGGCCGAGCCATCCGGCCCGATATTGCCCGTCAGCGACACGATGCGGTGCTGCGGGCACTCCATCGGCGGCAGTTGATCAACAGCGGCCTTCAAGGTACGGCCGGTGCCGATGGCGAGCACGATGGGATCGGCATTCTTCAGCCAGCGCTCGATTTCCGCCGCCCCGGCCTCGGCAATGCCGACCGTGGAGGAGACGCCGGCCGGATCGCTCGGCACCACCTCGATATATTTCAGGTCGAATTTCTCTTTCAGCCGTTCGGCTTTTTCGAGACAGGCGGCGATGGGATGATCGAGCCGCACCTTGATCAACCGCTCGGCGACGGCAAGCGACACAAGCCGCTGCGCCGATTGCCGGGAAATGCCCATGGCGGCGGCGATCTCATCCTGCGTGCGGCCGGCGACATAATAAAGCCAGCCGGCACGGGCCGCATCATCCAGCCGTCCATGTGCGTCGTTTCGTCTGGCCATGCCGCCGCCCTTTAAGAATTATGCTTGCGCATTTGCTGGCATTTTTTTGCGTCGGCTGTCAAACGGCGGATGCGGAAGAGAGCGTGCGGCGGGCCTAAAATCATCTGGCGTGGCGGTGCGGCGCGTTTCTTCTCCCCGCCGGGGAGAAGGTGGCCCGAAGGGTCGGATGAGGGGGCACCCTCTCCGTATATCTCTACCCTCGCCCCCTCATCCCGCTGCCGCGACCTTCTCCCCGGCGGGGAGAAGAAACAAGGGGCGACCACTCGCTCCCGTATCAGCCCTCAGCCCGAAGCCGACACTGTTCGATCACGCCGCTTCCTGCACCAGATGCCCTGCGGAAACCTCGCGGTAATGGCGCTGCGGCGGCACGTAGTCCACCGGCCGGATCGGGCTTTTGATCTCGTCGGTCGCCATGTTGCGCCGAATCTGCCGCCGCGCCGGGTCCGGCACCGGAACGGCGGACATCAGCTTTTTCGTATAGGGATGCTGCGGATTGTCGAAAACCGCCGCACGCGGGCCGATTTCCACGATCTCGCCGAGATACATCACCGCCACACGATGGCTGACGCGCTCTACCACCGCCATGTCATGGCTGATGAACAGGAAAGCGAGGTTGAGGCTCTGTTGCAGGTCGAGCAGCAGGTTGCAGACCTGCGCCTTGATGGACACATCGAGCGCCGAGACCGCCTCGTCGGCGACGATGACCTTGGGGTCGAGCATCAGCGAGCGGGCAATGGCGATGCGCTGGCGCTGGCCGCCGGAAAATTCATGCGGGAAGCGCCGCATCATATCCGGGCTCAAGCCCACCTTTTCCAGAAGATCGGCCGCCTTTTCGCGGGCCTGCTGCTTGGTTCCGAGGCGATGCTCGATAAAGGGCTCCATGATCGCCGTGCCGATGCTCATGCGCGGATCGAGCGAGGCGAAAGGGTCCTGGAAGATCATCTGCACGCTGCGGCGCATGGTGCGCAGCGTCGTCTTGTCGAGCTTCAGCACCTCGTAGCCATCGAGCATGACATTGCCGGATGTCGGCTCGATCAGCCGGGTGATGGAGCGGCCCGTGGTGGACTTGCCGCAGCCCGATTCGCCGACGAGAGACAGGGTTTCGCCCTCGGCGAGATCGAAGGAGACCTTTTCCACCGCATGCACGGCGCCGGATTTGCGGCCGAAAAGGCCGGTGCGGATATCGAAACGGGTGGTGAGGTCCTTGACCGAAAGAATGGGCGTTCGGCCGCCGGAGACCGTGTCCTTCACCTCCGCGACGGGCTGGCTTTCGCCGGTCTTGATATCGATGATCGGGAAACGGGCCGGCAGCACCCTCTCCTTCATCGAGCCGAGCTTCGGCACCGCCGAAAGCAGCGCCCGCGTATAGGGATGGCGGCCGCGATGGAAAATATCGTCGGTGGTTCCGGTTTCCACCACATCGCCGCGGAACATGACGATGGTGCGGTCTGAGACTTCCGCCACCACACCCATATCATGGGTGATGAACAGGACCGACATGCCCTCCTCTTCCTGCAGCGTCTTGATGAGGTCGAGAATCTGGCCCTGGATCGTCACATCGAGCGCCGTTGTCGGCTCGTCGGCGATCAGCAATTTCGGTTTGGAGGCGAGCGCCATGGCGATCATCACGCGCTGGCGCATGCCGCCGGAAAACTGGTGCGGATAATCGTCGAAACGGTTCTTCGCATTGGGAATACGGACCTTCTCAAGCAGGCGGATGACCTCTGCCTTCGCAGCGGATGAGGAAATATCCTGATGCACGGTCAGCGCCTCGGCGATCTGCTTGCCGATCGGGAAGATCGGGTTGAGGCTGGTCATCGGCTCCTGGAAGATCATTGAGATATCCTTGCCGCGAACCTTGCGCATCTCCTCTTCCGGCAGCGCCAGCAGGTCGCGCCCGCCGAGCATGACCTTGCCTTCGATGCGGCTCGTCTTTTTATCGAGGAGCCGCATGATGGAGAGCGAGGTGACGCTTTTGCCCGAGCCGCTTTCGCCGACGATCGCCACCGTTTCGCGCGGTGCGATCTCGAAACTCATATTACGGACCACGGATTTCCAGCCGCCATCGACGCGGAAGGATGTGGTGAGATTTTGAACCGATAAAACCGGGCTTACCGAACCGCCGGTCTGTTCCATGGACGTCGCCGCCAAAAGCATGCCGATCTCCTGAAAAGCAAAAGGCGGCCACGAAGGCCGCCGGATGTCTTACGCAGCAAGTGCGGTTTCGGCCATCGAAACCCAGTAGCTGATGCCGTAAGGCAGCGCATCGTCGTTGAAATCATAGGCCGCATTGTGCAGCCCGGCGGTATCGCCATTGCCGATGAAGATGAAGGCGCCGGGGCGCGCTTCCAGCATGTAGGAGAAATCCTCCGCCCCCATATGCGGGTTCGGATTGGTGTTGACGGCGTTCGCACCGGCCACGCCCATGGCCACGCCGGTGGCGAATTCGGTTTCGTCACTGTGGTTGAAGGTGACGGGATAACCGCGATGATATTTCACCTCCACGGTGGCGCCATGCGCCATGGCGGTGGCGGTCGCCACTTCCTTCAGGCGCTTTTCGGCGAAATCGCGGGTTTCCGGCAAGAGCGTGCGCACCGTTCCCGTCAGCGTCACCGCACCGGGAATGACATTGACGGCCGTGCCGCCATGGGTGGTGGCGACGGTGACGACCAGCGATTTCAGCGGGTCCGTCTCCCGCGAGACGATGGATTGCAGGGCGATGATGACATGCGCCGAGGTCAGCACCGGATCGATGGAAAGATGCGGGGCGGCCGCATGGCTGCCCTTGCCGGTGATGACGATTTCGAAACTATCCGCCGCCGCCATGGTCGATCCCTTGCGGATGGCGAAATTGCCGACCGGAATGCCCGGCTCGTTATGCATGCCATAGACCTGCGAAATGCCGAATTTCTCCATCATGCCGTCGTTCAGCATGGCGAGCGCGCCCGCGCCGCCCTCTTCCGCCGGCTGGAAGATCACCGCCACGGAGCCCTTGAAATTGCGGGTCTCGGCCAGATATTGCGCCGCACCCAGAAGCATGGCGGTGTGCCCGTCATGACCGCAGGAATGGGCCTTGCCCGGTGTCTTCGAAGCCCAGGGCTTGCCGCTCGTCTCAAGGATCGGCAGCGCGTCCATGTCGGAACGGAAACCGATGGTTGGGCCATCCCCGTGCCGGCCCTTGATGATGCCGACCACGCCGGTTTTGCCGATGCCGGTCTCAACCACGTCGCAGCCGAAGGATTTCAGTTTTTCGGCCACGAATTTCGATGTTTCGAAGACATCGTAGAGCAGTTCCGGGTGTTCATGCAGATGGCGCCTCCAGCCGGCAACTTCTTCCTGCATTTCAGCCACACGGTTCAATATCGGCATTCTCTTTTTCCCTTTTTTTGTTCCCCGCCGGGTTGTCGGACGCCATATTGCGTTTGGAATTTCTCGTTTTGCAAGCATGAAATTTGCTGCATGAGCGAAAAATAGGCCCAAAACTGAATGGCTCAAATTTTGTTCACCAAAGAAACATTGGGACTTGCTTTTCAAAAAAACTGACAATAGCATCATCGGGAATGGAGGAATATTCCTTAGCAAAGTCAAATACTTAGAATAACAGACCTTGCACATGACGACGGGAAAAGCGTCAAACATTCAAATAGATAAAATCCAAAAAGGGGAAAACGACAATGAAGAAGCGCAGCGTTCTCTTTGCCAGCACGGTGGCGGCCATGGCCCTGGCAGGCTCTGCCGCCCATGCCGAGCGTGGCAGTGACGGCGAACTGAAAATCCTGTTCTGGCAGGCCGTATCGACACTTAACCCTTACCTTTCCGGTGGCACGAAGGAAGTCTACAGCTCGTCCATGGTGATTGAGCCGCTGGCGCGCTACGACGAAAAGGGCGAGCTGGTGCCGATGCTGGTCACCGAAATTCCGACGATCGACAATGGCGGCGTCGCGAAGGATCTGCTCAGCATGACCTGGAAGCTGAAAAGCGACGTGAAGTGGTCGGATGGCACGCCGCTCACCGCCGAGGACGTCATTTTCACCTGGAAATATTGCACCGCACCGGATGGCGGCTGCGCGCAGGCGGCGCAATATGAGGGCGTGAAGAATGTCGATGCCGTCGACGCCCACACCGTCAAGGTCAGCTTCACCGAACCGAAACCTTACCCCTATTCCGCATTCGTCGGCGCACAGTCGCCGGTCATCCAGAAGAAGCAGTTTGAAAAATGCGTCGGCGCTGCCGCACCCGGCTGCACATCCGCCAATTTCGGTCCCATCGGCACCGGCCCCTTCGTGGTCAAGGATTTCAAGCCGAATGACGTGATCAGCTTCGTCGCCAACACCAATTACCGCGACCCCGCCAAGCCCGCCTTCGCCACGGCGACCCTGAAGGGCGGCGGCGATGCCGCTTCCGCCGCACGCGCCGTTCTTGAAACCGGCGAATTCGACTATGCCTGGAACATGCAGGTGGAGCCGGAAATCCTCGCCACCATGGTGGCCGCCGGTAAAGGCAAGCTTGAGACAGCCTTCGGCACCCAGGTCGAGCGTATCAATCTCAACTGGTACAATGCCGATCCTTCGCTGGGCGACAAGCGCTCCACCAAGCAGGCCGGCCCGCACCCGGCCCTTTCCGACCCCGCCGTGCGCCGTGCATTGTCGCTCGCCATCGACCGCGATGTCATCGACGAAGCGGGTTATGGCGAAGCGGGCAAGCCGACCTGCAACATCGTGCCGGCTCCGGAAGCCGTCGCTTCCACCAAGAATGACAGCTGGTGCCTGAAGCAGGATGTGGAAGGCGCAAACAAGCTGCTGGACGATGCCGGCTGGGTGAAGGGTGCAGACGGCATCCGCGCCAAGAATGGCGTGAAGCTCTCCTTCCTCTACCAGACCTCCACCAACTCGGTTCGCCAGGCCACGCAGGAACTGGTGAAGGACATGTGGTCGCAGATCGGCGTTGCCTCCGAACTGCGCAATGTCAGCGCCTCGGTCTTCTTCGGCGGCGACCCGGCAAGCCCGGATACTTTCCAGAAATTTTATGCCGACGTCGAAATGTACACCAACAATTTCGACGGCACGGACCCGGAAAAATATCTGGCGGAATGGCTGTGCGACAAGATCCCGGCCCCGGAAAACGGCTGGCAGGGCCAGAATATTCCGCGTTATTGCAACCCGGAATTCGACAAGCTGGTGGGTGAACTCTCCAAGACCGCCGAGCTTGCCAAGCGCGCGGAGATTTCCAAGCAGCTCAACGACATGCTGACGGAGGAAGGCGCGCATATTCCGCTCATCCACCGCGGCAGCGTTTCCTCGCATTCGCTGACGCTGGAAGGCGTTCGCATGAATGCCTGGGATTCGGAACTCTGGAACGTCGCGGACTGGTCCCGCAAGAAGTAACACGCAGATGCGCCGGCTTCTCCCCCCGGAGAGGCCGGCCTTCTGCATGCCCCTGGACCATGATCTGAAGACACATTTGCCGCGTTAAGGCGAAAACGCTCCCAATTTTCGTCCTGTCGCGCTCTGGGTCTGGAGAGTTTCAGATGTTTACCTTTACGCTCCGGCGGCTAGCCTTTGCCGTACCGACGCTGCTTGTCATCAGCTTCGTCATCTTCGCGCTGCTCGATCTTGCGCCGAACGACCCGACCGGCGACCTGCCGCTCACCATCCCGCCTGAAGTGCGTGAGCAAATCCGCGCCTCGCTCGGCCTCGACCAGCCCTTCTTCATCCGTTACCTGATGTGGCTGCAGCAATTCTTCATCAACGAACCGCTGAACCTCATTGAAAGGCTGACCGGCTGGCAGATCGGCGATGGCAGCCGCATGCGGGTGCTCTCCTGGGCGACACGCAGCCCAGTAGTCGATCTCGTCATTCAGCGCATGCCGCAGACGCTGTGGGTGGTGGGCCTCGCCTATCTCTTCGGTGCGCTGCTGGCGATCCCGATCGGCGTCATTTCCGCCTATAAGCAATATTCGATCTTCGACCAGATCGGCACCTTCGTTTCGATGGTCGGTTATTCGGTGCCGACCTTCTTTACCGGCGTGCTGCTGGTGGTCATCTTCAGCTCTTACCTGCAATGGTTCCCTTCCGTTTACGACACCAACCTTCAGGTGACCGACTGGGGAAGTTTCGTGGCGCAGGTGAAGCAGATGTTCCTGCCGGTTCTGGTGCTGACGCTCTACAATGTCTCACAGATCAGCCGCTTCGTGCGCGCCTCGATGCTGGACAATCTGCATCAGGATTACGTGCGCACCGCACGCGCCAAGGGCGTGAAGGAAAAATCCGTTCTGCTCATCCATGTGCTGCGCAATAGCCTGATCCCGGTGGTGACGGTGATTGCGCTCGGCGTGCCGACCATCTTTTCCGGCGCCATCATCACCGAGCAAATCTTCCGCGTGAACGGGCTTGGCCAATTGCTGATCACCGCCGTTCAGGGTGCGGATATTCCGCTGGTGCAGACGCTCACCTTCATTTTCGCGGTGCTTATCGTGCTCTTCAACCTGATTGCCGACGTGCTGTACGGCATTCTCGACCCGAGGATCCGCTATGACTGACGCCACCATCGCAGCGCCGACGGTTGCGGCCACCCCCACGCAATCCGCCCTTGCCGATATCTGGAAACAGTTCCGCGTTCACAAGGGCGGCGTGGCGGGCCTCTTCGTCTTCGTCTTCATCCTGCTGGCGGTCTATGTCGGCCCCTATATCCACACCGTTGCGCCCAACGCCATCAATGTGAAGGCGCGCAACCAGTGGCCGTCGCTCGCGCATCCTTTCGGCACCGATAATCTCGGCAAGGACATGCTGGCGCAGGTTCTGGCCGGCGGGCGCATCTCGCTTGCCGTCGGCATCACCGCCATGCTGCTGGCGCTGTTTCTCGGAACGCTGGTGGGCGTGCTGTCTGGCTATTTTCGCAGGCTGGACGGCCCGCTGATGCGACTGACCGACCTGTTCCTGGCGCTGCCGCTTTTGCCGCTGCTGCTCGTCATCCTGATGCTGTTTCGCGATACGCTGCGCGCGGCCTTCGGGCCGGAAACCGGCATCTTCATCCTGATCGTCTTCGTGATCGGGATAACCAGCTGGATGCATACGGCCCGTATCGTGCGCGGCGATGTGCTGACGATCAAAAGCCAGGAATTCATCATGGCGGCGAAATCGAGCGGCATGCGCGAATATCGCATCATTCTGAGGCATATATTGCCGAATGTGCTGAGCTCGATCATGGTCTCGGCCACGCTCGGCATCGCCGCCGCCATCATCACGGAATCCGCGCTGTCCTTCCTCGGCCTCGGCTTCCCCTCCGATTTCCCGACCTGGGGACGGCTGCTGTTCGATGGCGCGAACTTCCTGCAACTGACGCCCTCGCGCGTGCTGTGGCCGGGGCTGGCGATTTCGCTGACGGTTCTGAGTGTGAATTACATCGGCGATGCTGTGCGCGATGCGCTTGATCCAAGGGCGCTGAAGAGCTAAACGCTCTCTCCCTCATCCCTGTGCTCGTCACAGGGATCCAGCCAGCCCAAGTCCTTGGGCTGAAAGGACTCTTCCCGCCGCGCGGACGCGCGTCGGCTGGATTCCTGTGACAAGCACAGGAATGAGGTTGAGGGGATGCCCCGGCACATAAAAAACGAACGTGCCCTAGTGATAATTCACCTGCTCCGCCTCAAGGATGCTGTCCGCATCCAGCGCCGCAATCGGAATATCGCTGCGCGCCGGAATATCGCCGGAAAGCTGAAGCGCCAGATAACGCCCGCAGCAAACCCGCAGGAACGAGGTGAAATTGCCGAGGTCGTGCCCGGCGTCGATCGATTCATTATAGAGCTTGGCGATCAGTTGCACACTGTTCATGCCATCGCGGCGCGCGATCTCGTCCAGCGTCGACCAGAAGAAGTTTTCAAGCCGCACGCTGGTGACCATGCCATCGATCCTGAGCGACCGCGTATGGCTCTCCCAAAGCGCAGGGTCTGCCTTGATGAAAAGCTTGCACATGGTTTCCTCCCTCACCACGCCTGAAAGATAGGCGGAAAACGGGGCCGGAAAAAGCCCCGTTTCGCTAGTCTTATTTGCCGAGCACGGCCATGAATTGCGAAAGCCATGCCGGATGCGCCGGCCATGCGGGCGCCGTCACCAGCTTGCCGTCGGTAACCGCCGCATCGATGGCGATATCGGCATAGGTGCCGCCCGCCAGTTCCACCTCCGGGCGGCAGGCGGGATAGGCCGAGCAGGTGCGGCCCTTCAGGACACCCGCAGCCGCGAGCAATTGCGCACCATGGCAGACGGCAGCCACCGGCTTGTCGGCCTCGAAGAAATGTTTCACCGCCGAAAGCACATCCGCGTTGAGCCGCAGATATTCCGGCGCACGGCCGCCGGGAATGACCAGCGCATCGTAATCCGCAACCTTGATATCGGCGAAGGTGGCGTTGAGCGCGAAATTATGGCCGCGTTTTTCCGAATAAGTCTGGTCGCCCTCGAAATCATGGATGGCCGTGGCAATGGTCTGGCCCGCCTTCTTGCCGGGGCAGACGGCGTGCACCGTGTGGCCGACCGCAGCCAAGGTCTGGAACGGCACCATGGTCTCATAATCCTCGGCGAAATCGCCGGCGATCATCAAAATCTTCTTCGGCATGTCTGCTCCTCCCGTTTTCGAATGCCTTGGGCACCCTAACAGGCGGGATCGAGATGCGGGTATTATGGCAATACTACAGGCCGATAAAGGTGGATCAGCGGGCCTGCGGCGGCTGCGGCCAGCGTCTCACACCGCCGCCCCAATTCTCGAAGGCTTTTGAAAGCTTCAGCACGAACAAATCCTCGTAACGCGGCCCGACGATCTGCAAGCCGATGGGCATTCCCGATCTGGAGAAGCCGCAATTGATCGAGGAGGCCGGCTGTTCCGACATGTTCCACGGCACCGTGAAGGCTATATGTTCGAAAGGAAGTTCGGGATCATTGGTGGGCGAGGCCCAGTCGGCCGGATAGGACACGATGGGATTGACGGGTGAAATCACCGCATCAACGGACTGCATCAACCGCCCGCAAGCCTTACGCATTTCCATGGTCTGGTTGAAACCGAAAACGGCGCGCGAACCGGAAATATCCGCCCCCTTCTGCGCCCATTCATGAATATAGGGAAGGATCGCGGCGCGACGGTCCGCGCTCAACGCCACCATGTCGCCCCAGAACTTCGCCCGCCAGAAATCGTCCAGCCCATCGAGCATTTCCCGCGTCAGCACCGGCTCGACCGGGATGACGATGGCGCCAGCCGCCTCGAACAGTTTCGCGACGGAAAGCACGGCGTCGCGCACCTCTTCGTCCAGCGGCAGGCCGCAGCCGGCATCCAGCATCAGGCCGATTTTCAGGCCCTTTACATTAATATCGAGGTTCATCCAGTTGATATCGTTGGGCGGCAGAGAGGTGCCGTCGCGCCAGTCGGGCCGCGAAAGCGTCGCCATGGCATAGGCGGCGTCGGCAACGGTGCGGGTCATCGGCCCGGCGCAGCGGCCGGTATAATAGGGATCGACCGGAATGCGGCCCTGGCTCGGCTTGAAACCGAACAGGCCGGTCCAGCCCGCCGGCAGCCGCACCGAGCCGCCAATATCCGTGCCGATATGCAGCGTGCCATAACCCGCAGCCCCGGCCGAGGCCGCACCGGCGCTGGAGCCGCCGGGGTTCTGGGTGGGGTCCCACGGGTTGCGGCTGAGCTTGTGGAAACTGGAAAGGCCGGAGGACAGCATGCCGTAATCCGGGCAGGTCGTCTTGGCGTAAATAATCGCGCCATCCTCACGGCAGCGGGCAGCCACCGGCGCGTCCTCAACCGCAGGCACCAGTTCCACCGCTTTGGTGCCGAGCGGCACGGGATGGCCTTTCGTGGCGATCAATTCCTTCAGCGAGACCGGAATGCCATCGAGAGCCCCGAGCGTTTCGCCTTTTTGCCAACGTTGCGTCGAGGCCAGCGCCTGCCTGCGTGCATCTTCCGGATCATAGGCGTAAAGCGCGTTCACCACCGGCTCGAAAGCATCGATGCGCGCCTCAACCGCCTGCCAATATTCCGATGGCGAAAGCTTCCTGTCCCGGTAAAGCGCCAGGATTTCGAGCGTGTTGAGGTCTATGAGATCGGTCATGGCATCGTCTCGTCAGAAAAACAGGAAATTGGGGCGATATCGGCTTGAAACGGTCAGCTGGTATCGCGCGGGTCCAGCAGGTCGCGCAGGCCGTCGCCGAGAAGATTGAGACCGAAGACGGCGAGCGCGATCGCAAGGCCGGGCATGATGGCGAGCCAGGGCGCTGTGCCAAGATAGGTCTGCGCATCGGCCAGCATCCGCCCCCAGGTGGCGGCGGGCGGCGGCATGCCGAGACCGAGGAAGGAGAGGCCTGCTTCCGTCAATATCGCAAGGCCGAGCTGGATCGTCACCTGCACGATGATCTGGTTGGAAATATTCGGCACGATATGGAAAAGCGTGATCTTGGCGCGGTTCTGGCCGATGCTGGTGGCGGCGGTGACATATTCCCGCGACCATATCTGCAGCGCCGCTCCCAGCGTCAGCCGGGCAAAGACCGGCACCATGAATGTGGCGATGGCGATGATGGCGGTAAAACGGCCCGTGCCGATGAAAGCGCCGAGCATCATGGCCGACAGGATGGGCGGCACGGCGAAGATGATGTCGCAGATGCGCATGACCACGGTTTCGGTGAAACCGCGCAGGGCCGCAACCGCAACGCCGATGGTCGTGCCGATAAATGCGCCGATGGCGACGGCGGCGATGGAGGTGGACAGCGAGTTCCACGCACCGGCCATCAGCATGGACAGCACGTCGCGGCCGAAATGATCCGTGCCGAGGCCGCCATAAACCAAGGGCGATTTCAGCTTCTGGACGATCTGCATCTTTGTGGGGGACACCGGCGTCCAGACCAGCGACAGCAGGGCGACTGCGACCAGAAAGACCGTGACGGCAATACCGACGGCAAAGGCGGGGCGGCGGCGGATCAATCGCATCATCGCGCACCTGCCCGCAGTCTCGGATCGATGAAAAGATAGGCGATATCGACCACAAAATTCATGACGATCACCAGCGCCGAGAAAAACAGCACGACGGATTGCATGACGACGATATCGCGCTGGGTCAGCGCCTGATAGGCAAGCCGCCCGAGCCCCGGCAGGTTGAAGACATTTTCCACCAGCACCGCGCCGGCGATGAGAAAGGTGAATTGCAGGCCGATCATGGTGACGACAGGGATCATCGCATTCGGCACCGCATGCCGCCACAGCGCCACCCGTTCGCTCAGGCCCTTGGCGCGGGCAGTGCGCACAAAATCCTCATTCATCACTTCAAGCACGGCGGAGCGGCAGACACGGGTGAGTACCCCGGCCTGCGACAGTGCAAGGGCGACTGCCGGAAGCACCAATGCTGTGAGGCCCGCTGAAAAGCTCGGCGTCCAGCCGGGAAAACCGCCTGATGGCATCCAGCCGAGCGTGGTGGAAAAGACGATGATGAGCAGCAGCCCGACCCAGAAACCGGGCACGGCAATGCCCACATGCGAAAACAGCCCGGCTGCAAAATCCAGCGCCCCATTGCGACTCCGCGCCGCCGCAACGCCGAGCGGAATGGCAATGGTGACAGACAGGCAGACGGCCAGCAGCGCAAGCGGCAGGGTAACGGCCAGCCGCTCCACGATCAGCCCCGCCACCGGCACGCCATAGGTATAGGATTGCCCGAGATCGCCCCGAAACACACCGGCCAGCCAGTGGAGATAACGCAGCGGCAGCGGCTGATCGAGGCCCATCTGCTTCTGCAGCGCCGCGAGCGTATCGGGGCTCGCCGAGGTTCCGAGCATGATGGCGGCAGGATCGCCCGGCAGCAGGCCCATGACGACATAGATGATGAGGGAAACGGCAAACAGGGTAATGACGAGGCTTAAAAGACGCCGGATGAGGACGGCTAACATCTGGCATCTTCTCCTTGCTTTGTTTTGTAGCCGGATATCGTGGAGAGATTTGTTGTCATCCCCGCACACTCTTCCCTCATCCCTGTTCCCCGGAACAAGCCCGAGGATGTCACAGGGATCCAGCCGCCGCGCGTCCGCGCGGCGGAGAGACTCCTTTCAGCCCAAGGACTTGGACTGGCTGGATTCCTGTGACAAGCACAGGAATGAGGTGGATGGGGAAACTGCGCCCTACCCCTCACAACAAACCCTATTCTTCCCAATGCACATCCGTCAGCACATTCGAGGGAATGGGCTCGTTTTCCCACAGCCCCTTCACCTTCTTGTCCCAGACGCCAAGTTTCGGCATGACGAAAAGGAAGAGAGCTGGCACGTCCTCGGCGAGGATTTTCTGGGCTTCGCCATAGAGCTTTTCCTGCTCGCCGGCATCCGCCGTCTTTTCGACATTCGCCACAATCTCGTTGAAGGTCGGGTTCTTGTAATTGAAATAATAGGGATCGCGCGCATAGATATCGATATCCATCGGCTCCGCATGGGCAACAATGGTCATGTCGTAATCCGCGCCTTTGAGAACATCCGCCACCCATTTCGCCGGAAACTCGGTGGTCTCGATGGTCATGGTCACGCCGAGTTCGGCAAACATCGCCTGCAGGATTTGCGAGGTGCGCTGGGCATAGGCCATCTGCGGTGCCTTGATGGTGAAGTTGAAGCCATCCGGATAACCGGCTTCCGCAAGCAGCGCCTTGGCCTTGTCGATATCAAAGGGGTGAACGCCCGTTGTATCGATATAGCCGCGGTCATTCGGGGTGTAATGGCTGCCGATGGCCGTGCCAAAGCCGGACCAGGCGCCTTCAATGACAGTGCCGCGATCCACCGCCATCATCAGCGCCTGACGCACGCGCTTGTCATCGAAGGGCTTGCGGGCATTGTTCATGCCGGCCACGACCTTCAACTCGGTATTGCCGACAAAAGTGCCGAGGCGCGCGTCGCCATCGAAGGAGGTCATCAGTTCCGGTGCGCCGAATTCCGGGAAGGCATCGATATCGCCGGATTTCAGTGCAGCGGCCTGCGCCTGCGGATCGGAGACGAAACGGAAGGTCGCCTTGTCGAGCTTTACCGAAACGGCCTTGTCCCAATAGGCGTCGTTCTTCTGCAACTCGACCTTGTCGCCCTTGGCCCAGTTAACGAATTTGAACGGGCCTGTGCCGACAGGAGTGGTGCGGTTATTCTCCGCATTTTTCGGCGCCACCATCACGGAGGCCGGCCAGCCCAGCCAGTAGAGAAGGCTGCCGGCCGGCTGCTTCAGCTTCAGCACCAGCGTTGCGGCATCCGGCGTCTCGATACTGTCGATGGCGGCGAAGAAGCGTTTCTGCGGATTGACCGAGCTTTCGCCACGCGCCCGATCCAGCGCAAATTTCGCGACAGAGGAATCGAAAGCCTCGCCATCATGGAAGGTCACGCCCTTGCGCAACTTGAACGTATAGGTTTTGCCATCAGGGGAAATTTCCCAGCTTTCGGCAAGCTGCGGCTTTACCTTGCCTTCGCGGTCGATCTTCACCAGACCTTCGAAGACATTCTGCCAGGTGACCTGGCCGATGGCGACGGGGGCGGCGATGGTCGGATCGAGACCGGCCGGCTCCACCGCCATGCCAAGCGTCAGCGCTGTTTTCGGCGCGGCTTCGGCAACCGTTGCCGAAAGCGGCAGCCAGAGCGCCGTGCCCAATGCAAGGGTCAGCGCGGTACGGCGCGAAAGCGTTGCCGCCTGCGAAAGATAAGTGCGTGGCATCATTGTCCCCTGTCTGGCGGCCGGGGCATTTTTGCCCTCGGAAGACCGCCCGTTGCAAAAAGAGTGTCATGTTGCAGGCGCACACACAATCTCGATTTTTGTGTGCTCCGTGTAGCTGAAATGGCTACACGGAAATGCGGATGGAAATCAACCTTCCGGGCGGAAAGACCAAACCGTCCCGCTTATCCCGCCGTCGCCTCGCGCATGAAGCGCTCGATGAAATCGGCGAGCTTGGAGGCGGCGAAGGACAATTGCCGGTCGGGCGCAACGCAGAGATCGATCTGGGTATGGATACCCCTCTTGCCGGAGAGCGGAACGGCGACCATCTGCCCGCTGCGGATTTCCCGCGCCACCGAGAGCGCCGGCAAAAGCGTGGCGGCAGCATGGCCCAGCACCAGTTCCTTCAGCATTTCCAAAGAGCTGGTAATGAAGACGGGATCAAGCTCGATGCCCGCATCGGCAAACAGCGTATCGAAGGCCTGACGCGCAGCGAAACTCTTGTCCGGCAAGGCGAGCGGCAGGCTGGCCAGCTCTTTGAGCGAGACTTCCGGCTGGGCGGCGAGCGCATGACCGGCCGGAAAGATGGCGTCGTAGCTGATGCGGGTGCGAGAGCGCACTTTCACACCGGAAACCTTCGGCGCGAACAGGCTGACGACCAGATCGGCTTCCGCCGCACCCAGTGCCTCCATTGCCTGCCGGGCGCTGGTGATATGCACCTCGAAGCGCAGTTTTGGGTATTTCAGGCTGAACTTCGCCAGCACCGGCGCCAGAAGGTTCGCCACCGTCGCGCCATTGGCATAGACCGTGACGCGGCCGCGCTGCAGGCCCTTTAGGTCGTCAATGAGCTGGTGCACATGGTCGAGTTCCCGCAGCGTCTTGCCGGCGCGGGCGGCGAGCAGCTCGCCTGCCGCCGTCAGCTTCACGCCGCGGCTGGAACGCTCCACCAGTGGCGAGCCGAAATAATATTCGAGGTTCTCGATCTGCCGGCTCACCGCTGTCGGCGCGACATTCAGGTTTTCCGCCGCGGCGCGCATGGAATTGGTGCGGACCAGTTCGTCGAAATACATCAATGCGCGCAGTTGCATGGTCTGGATACCTTGTTTTGGCCGAAACCGTCCGTCATGCCGGGCTTGACCCGGCATCCAGCGCGATCAAGTCCTTGATCGCAATAGAGTCTCTGACCACGCAGACGCGCGGTCGCTGGATTCCGGCTCAAGGCCGGAATGACGGAAGATGACATTTGACCCGATTATAGCGGCACCTCAAGCGCGCTTGAAGCCCTCGCTCGCTACCAGCAGCTGCCTTGTATAATCCGCGCTGAATTCCCGGCTTTCCAGGGCCTCGGCTTCCAGCATTTCCACCACCTTGCCGCTTTTCATCACCGCCAGACGATCGCACATGTGGCTGATGACGCCGAGATCGTGGCTGACCATAACGAAGGTGAGGTTACGGTCCTTGCGGGCCTGTTCCAGCAGGTTGAGGATTTCCGCCTGAATGGAGGCGTCGAGCGCCGAAGTCGGCTCATCCAGCAGCAGGATTTTCGGCTCGACGATCAGCGCACGCGCAATGGCGATGCGCTGGCGCTGGCCGCCGGAAAGCTGGTGCGAATACCGGAAGCGGAAGCCGGAGCCGAGCCCCACCTCGTCCAGCGCGCGGGCAATGCGCTGCTCGCGATTATCCAGACCGTGGATGACCAGCGGTTCGAGCAGCAGCGCATCCACCGTCTGGCGCGGGTGCAGCGAGCCATAGGGGTCCTGAAACACCATCTGCACGTCGCTATAGAAGCTCTTGTCGCGGCGTTTGCCGGCATAGGAGCGCCCGGCCACCGTCAGGGAGCCTTCATCGAAATGGTTGAGGCCGGCGATGGCGCGCAGCAGCGTCGATTTGCCGGAACCGGACTCGCCGACGATGCCGAAGGATTCACCCTCGGCCACATCGATGCTGACGCGGTCGAGCGCGATATAACCGTCGAAATCGACCACCATGTCGCGGACGGAAAGAACTGAACTCATGCGCGCCACTCCGGCTTGCGTTCCAGAACCGGCAGCGGATGCCGGTGGCCGCCGATTTCCGGCAGGCAGTTCAGCAGGCCCTGCGTATAGGGATGTTTCGCTTCCTTCAGATTGGCGGAAGACAGCTCTTCCACCACCTTGCCCGCATACATGACGAGAACACGGTCGCAGAAAGACGATACGAGCCGCAGATCGTGGCTGACGAAGATCAGCCCCATGCCACGGTCGCGCACCAGCTTGTCGAGGATGTCGAGCACTTCCAGTTGCACCGTCACATCGAGCGCCGAAGTCGGCTCATCGGCGATCAGAAGCTCCGGGCCGCAGACCAGCATCATGGCGATCATGACACGCTGGCCCATGCCGCCCGAAACCTCGTGCGGGTAAAGATCGAAAACGCGCTCGGGATCGCGAATCTGCACGGCTTCGAGCATGGCGAGCGTGCGCTGGCGCGCCTCGCCGCCGCCGATCTTTTCATGGGTGCGCAGGGTTTCCATGATCTGGCGGCCGATGGTCATGACCGGGTTCAGCGAATATTTCGGGTCCTGCAGGATCATGGCCATGCGCTTGCCGCGCATGATCCGCCGCTCTTTTGCAGACGCCTTGAGCAGATCGATATCGCCGAAGCGCAGCGCATCGGCCTCGATGCGCGCGTTTTTCGGGGTCAGCCCCATGATGGCACGGCCGGTCTGCGATTTGCCCGAGCCGGATTCGCCGACGATGCCGAGACGCTCGCGACCGAGCGTGAAGGACACGCCGCGCACCGCCTCCACCAGCCCGGTGCGGGTGGGAAAGGACACGCGCAGGTTCTGAACGGTCAGAAGCGGCGCACTCATTGGCCCGCCTCCTTGGGGTCCAGCGCATCGCGCAGACCGTCGCCCAGCAGGTTGAAACCGAGGCTGACGATGAGGATCGCCACGCCGGGCATGGCCGCGACCCACCATTGGTCGAGGATGAAGCGGCGGCCGGAAGCGATCATCGCGCCCCATTCCGGCAGCGGCGGCTGTGCGCCGAGACCGAGAAAGCCGAGGCCTGCGGCAGTGAGGATGATACCTGCCATATCCAGCGTCACACGCACGATGAGCGACGACAGGCAGAGCGGCATGACGTGTTTCAGAACGATGCGGAAGGGCGACGCGCCCATGAGTTTGACCGCCGCGATGAAATCGGAATTGCGGAAGGTCATGGTTTCGGCGCGCGCGATGCGCGCATAGGGCGGCCATGAGGTGAGCGCGATGGCGAGCACCGCGTTTTCGATGCCCGGCCCGAGGGCCGCGACCAGCGCCAGCGCCAGAACGAGCTTGGGAAAGGCAAGAAAGATATCGGTGATGCGCATCAGCACCGCATCCACCCAGCCGCCGGCATAACCGGAAACCGTGCCGACGATGAGGCCGACGGGGGCTGCGATGATGGCGACCAGAAGCACGACGAAAAGCGTCAGCCGCGACCCGTGAATGAGGCGCGAGAGAATATCGCGGCCCTGATCGTCGGTGCCGAGCAGATAACCTTCCGTGCCGGGCGGCAACAGCCGGGCATTGCGCAAATCGCCCTGCACCGGGTTATGCGGCGCCAGAACATCGGCAAACAGCGCCACGAACAGCAGCGCGATGATGATGGCCAGCCCAAGCAGCGCCAGCCGGTTTTCCGAAAAGCGCCGCCAGATGACATAGGCACGGCCAAGCCGCGCCTGCTTGCGCGAGGCCGGCCGGTCGGAGAGCAGCCATTCGCGGCTATAGGGTTTGATCGTATCGGTCGAAAGGGTCATCGGCTGCGCGTCCTTGGATCGAGCGTCCGGTAAAGCAGATCGGAGAAGAGATTGATGCCGACGAAGATGGCGCCAATCACGATCGTGCCGCCGAGAACGGCATTCATATCCGCATTCTGCAGGGAATTGGTGATGTAGAGGCCGAGCCCCGGCCAGGCGAAGATGGTTTCGGTGAGCACCGAACCTTCGAGCAGACCGGCATAGGAGAGTGCAATCACGGTCACCAGCGGCACGGCGGCGTTGCGCAGCGCGTGGAACCAGATGATGCGTGTTTCCGAAAGCCCCTTGGCGCGGGCCGCGACGATATATTCCTGGCTAAGCTCGTTCAGCATGAAGGAGCGCGTCATGCGGCTGATATAGGCCAGCGAAAAATAGCCGAGCAGAGAGGCTGGCAGGATGATGTGGCGGAAGAGATCCCACAACACGTCCCATTGCCGCTGCCAGATCGCGTCGAGCAGGAAGAAGCCCGTGACCGGCGTGAAGGTGAATTCATAAACGATATCCATGCGGCCGGGATAAGCCACCCATTGCAGCCGGGCGTAAAACACCAGCAGCGCCAGGAGGCCGAGCCAGAAGATCGGCACGGAATAACCGATGAGGCCGATGACGCGCACCACCTGGTCGGCAAAGCTGCCGCGCTTGACGGCGGCAAGAACGCCGAGCGGAATGCCGAAGACGGCGCCAATGATGGTGCCGAGCGTGGCAAGCTCGATGGTGGCCGGGAACACCCGCTTGATATCCTCCATTACCGGATTGGTGGTGAGGACGGAGGTGCCGAAATCGCCCGATAGCGCCTGTTTCAGATAAAGGAAGAACTGCTGCCAGAGCGGCAGGTTGAGGCCGAGCTGCTCGCGCACCCGCTCGACCACATGCGCAGGCGCACGGTCGCCGACGATCGCCAGTGCGGGATCGATCGGCACGACGCGGCCAATGAAGAATGTGACCGCCATCAGCCCCAGAAAGGTGGTGATGACGGTGACGGCGAAGCCGAGAACGGCTTTCACGCGGGCATTGGCACGGCGTTTGCCGTGCCTCGCCCTGCTGTTGGTTTCAACCATGCTCAAGAGACCGATCCTTCCGGATCATTCCTTGGAAATGGTGTAGACGAAGTTGGTGTCGAAGCTCGGTCCGAGCTTCAGGCCCTTAAGCTTGGCGGAATATCCCGCCACTTCCGTCTGCTGGAAGATGATGACGAAGGGACCCTTCGCCAGAACTTCCTTCTGCAGGTTTTCATAGATGGCGGCGCGCTTGGCGCTGTCCTTCTCCAGAAGCGCCGACTGGGTTTCCTTGGTCAGATCAGGAACGTCCCAGGCATTGCGCCAGGCGAGCGTCTTGTTCTTGCCCTCGTCGGAATTGTCGTAGTTGATGGTGAAGGTTTCCGCATTCGAGTTCGGGTCGAAATAGTCCGAACCCCACTGACCGATATAGATATCATGCGTGCGGGCGCGATATTTGGTCAGCGTCTGCTTGCCGTCGCCTGGGATGATTTCCAGCTTGATGCCGGCCTGCGCCAGCGTCTGCTGCACGCTTTCGGCAATGCCGGTTACCGGCTGGGTGTTGCGCACATCCATGGACACGGTGAAGCCGTCCTTCAGGCCGGCCTTGGCGAGAAGCTCCTTCGCCTTGGCGACGTCGAGCTTGTAGGGGTTCTCGTCAAGCGCGCCGAGCTGGCCCTTCGGCAGGAAGGTCTGGTGAACTTCGCCGATACCCTTGATGATCGTCGCGCCGATGGCGTCGTAATCGACGAGATATTTGAAGGCTTCGATGACCTCGGGCTTCTTCAGGTTCTCGTTCTTCTGGTTGAGGCTGAAATAATAGACGGTGCCCTTCGGCGCGGAGGTAACGGCAAGGCCTTCCTTCTTGGAAACGGCTTCCATGTCGCCCGGTTCGAGGTTGCGGGCAACGTCGATGTCGCCGTTCTCAAGCGCCAGGCGCTGGCCGGAGCTTTCCTTCATGTGGCGATAGACCACACGCTTCAGCTTCGGCTTCTCGCCGTAATAATTCGGGTTGGCCTCGAGGATGACGGCTTCGTTGGCCTTCCAGCCGAGGATCTTGTAAGGGCCGGAACCGGCATAACCGGTCTTCAGGAACTCGTTGCCGAAATCGGTATCGTATTTGTAATCGGCGCTCGGCGTGACCGACTTGGCCTTTTCCGTCACGAATTTCTTGTCGACCACCGAAGCGACGGTTGCGGTCAGCACGTTCAGCACGAAGCTCGGCGCATAGGGCTTGTCGACCGTCAGAACGAAGGTGTTCGCATCCGCAGCCTTCGCCTTTTCGGTGACGTTGTTACCGCTGAGGCCGAACTGCGTCAGCAGGAATGCCGGCGACTTGTCGAGCTTCACGGCGCGTTCGAAGGAGAAAGCCACATCATCGGCCGTGACCGGATTGCCGGA
Source organism: Agrobacterium sp. 22-221-1 (assembly GCF_053522445.1). Taxonomy (NCBI): domain Bacteria; kingdom Pseudomonadati; phylum Pseudomonadota; class Alphaproteobacteria; order Hyphomicrobiales; family Rhizobiaceae; genus Agrobacterium; species Agrobacterium sp. 22-221-1. The sequence goes on along the minus strand of NZ_JBNWCL010000008.1, from coordinate 283,584 downwards.
GGCGAATTTCAGGCCGGATTTCAGCTTGAACGTATAGGTGAGACCGTCCTCGGAGGTCGTCCAGCTTTCGGCCAGATCGCCGATCACCTTGGACGTGTCGTTGAGATCGATGGAAACCAGCTTGCTGTAGGTGTTGCCGGTAACTTCAGCTGCGGACAGCTCGAATGCCTCGCCCGGATCGAGCGTGATGATGTCGTCGATGGCGAAACCTTCGACCAGCGTATCGGCCGGCGTTGCGGCAAACGCATGGGGCGCCGCCAGCATCATCAGCGACAAAGCGGCGCTGGTGCTCAGAATGCGCATGGATTTGTTGAGCGATTTGATCATAGGATCTCCCCTTTTGTTATAAGCTTGATTTGGTTCGCTTCAGCTCTTCTCAGGCCGCCTCGTGCCAGGCCTCAGACAAAACACGCAGCCAGTTTTCCCGGCATATTTTAGCAAGTTCTCCATCACCGTAGCCCGCCGATTTCAGCGCCGCAACCAGATTGTGATTGCCGCTCGCATCGGCAACGCCGACGGGTATCGTCGCGCCGTCGAAGTCCGATCCCAGCGCCACGCAATCGATGCCCATGCGCTCCACCATGTAATCGATATGGCGCACCATGTCGGAAAGCGGCGTATCGGCAATGTCGCGCGCATCCGCGCGCAGCATGGTCACGGCGTAATTGAGACCCACCAGCCCGCCGCTTTCCTTGATGGCATCCATCTGCCTGTCGGTGAGATTGCGGGCCACGGGGGTAAGCGCATGCGCATTGGAATGGCTGGCGATCAGCGGCTGGTTGGTGGTCTTCGCCACATCCCAGAAGCCTTTTTCGGTGATATGCGCGAGATCGATGAGAATGCCGAGCCTGTTGCATTCCTTCACCAGCGCAAAACCGGCGTCGGTGAGGCCGGGCGCCGTATCGGGAGACATGGGATAAGAGAACGGAACGCCATGACCGAAGATATTGTGCCGGCTCCAGACCGGGCCGAGCGAGCGCAGGCCGGCGGCGTAAAACACCTCCAGCGCGTCGAGATCGGCCCCGATCGCCTCGCAGCCTTCCATATGCAGCACGGCGGCGAAGATATCCTCGGCAAAGGCCTTGCGAATATCGGCCGTGGAGCGGCAAAGCCGCCACGCGCCGGCGCGGTCGAGCCTCAGCGCAATCGCCGCCTTTTCCATGGCGATATCGAGCGAAGGCTGGCGCTCCAGTGGGGAGGCGAGCGGCGTGTTGTAGTGGCCGCTTTCATCCGGTTCCTGAAGAATGAGATCGCCGGAGGGAATATAGATCGCGCAGATGCCGCCGCCGAGACCGCCTGCCCTTGCACGCGGGCCGTCTATATGGCCTTCCCGTGTGCCGTTCCTGAATTCGGCCACCGGATCGGCACCGGCCTTGCTGTTGCGCCACAACCGAAGCAGCACATCATTATGACCGTCGAACACTGCGTGCATGGGAAGAAATTCCAGTCATCGGAAAGAACAAAACGGGGGCAGGCAGACGCCGGGATGACACCGCGCGAAAGCAAACCGGCGCATTGTTCGCCGACCGCTATTGTCTGTCGGAGGCGATCTTAGGACGATCTCTTCGAGCTTCGCAAGACACAAATTAGGCAGCGGTGAAATTATCACCACTTGCCTTTTGCCGGAATTTGCGCTTCGTCAGGCGCGCCAGCCGCCTTCCGCTTTGGTGAGCAGCGGCGTTGAAAAAACACCCCTCACCCGCTCCGGCCATTCCGGCCCGAAAGCCGCGATTTTTTCCCGCCAGCGATCCGATTGCAGCATGGCCGCGCCGATGACGGCGGGCCGAATGCCGGAGGCGGCGAGAAGAGAAAGACCCGCTATGATGGAGCTGCCGCTGGAGATCACGTCATCCACCAGCGCCACGCGCCTGTTCTCGATGAGCGGCAGCATGCGCGGATCGATATAGAGCCGTTTTTCCTGCCTTGTGGTGATGGAGGACATCGGCACCGACAATTCCTCCAGATACCAGAATTTGCGCGAGGTGCCGAGCGGCACGTAACGGGAATGGCCAAGATGCCGGGCGACGGCGGCGGCGAGCGTCAGTCCCAGCGTCGGCAGGCCGATGACGACATCGGGCTTGAAGGGAAGAAGCTGTGCGGCAAGGTCGGCCGCCAGCGCCTCGAGCACCTCGAAAGAGGCCTGATTGACGATGAGCGAGGCGAGCGCATGTTCGCCATCCGCCAGCGGCCTTATCGGCAGACATATCTGCCTTCCGTCATCCAGCTCCGCCGGAAAGAAGGCGGAATGCGGGCCGGCCGTTTCGAAGCTGCGGCGCGGATGGATCTCCTGCCAGAACTCATGCGGCGCGGCGGGGGAATGGGCGGCAGGCGATGCGGATGACGGCATCGGTTTTTCCTTTCAGAACCGGGATGGCGCAAGGCGGAGATGGTTTTCGGCCACGCCAATCCCGTTCGGCAGATTAGTCATTTTAGCAACCACAGAGACGCTGCGGGTTCATTTCATTGGCTTTTTCCGCTAGGGTATTTCCGTTTTTCTCCGAAACACGGAAATACCCTAGCTCTTTGTTTTACGCATTTCCGAACGCAAAACCGCTACACACTTTTGCTGGAAATGCTCTAGAAGAGAAAAAAGCAACAGGCATTCGGATGAACCCACCTATGACGCGGGTTTTTCCCATATTCAAGGACAAGCTGCCCATGAGACTGCTGGACCGCATCGGCGAGGACCTGCCATTCCTGACGGAGCTTCGCCACGACCTGCACGCGCATCCCGAACTGGGCTTCGAAGAGGAAAGAACCAGCGCCATCGTCGCCGATCTTCTCGAGCGTGCCGGGCTGAAGGTGCATCGCGGTCTCGGCGGCACCGGCGTGGTCGCCACGCTGCAGGTGGGCAACGGCACCCGCAGCATCGGCCTGCGCGCCGACATGGATGCGCTTGCCATGCCGGAAGTGCCAGACCGGCCCTATAAATCGAAATTTCCCGGCAAGATGCATGCCTGCGGCCATGACGGCCACACCGCCATGCTGTTGGGCGCTGCGCGTTACCTTGCAAAGACCCGCGATTTTTCCGGCACCGTGCATTTCATTTTCCAGCCCGCCGAAGAAGGCCGCGGCGGCGCGAAAAAAATGGTGGAGGACGGGCTTTTCACCCTGTTTCCCTGCGATGCGGTCTATGGCCTGCATAATATGCCAGGGCTCGGCATCGACGAAATGGCGGTGGTGGAAGGCCCGCAGCTCGCCTCTTCCGACAGCTGGCGCGTGACGTTCAAAGGCATCGGCACCCACGGCGCCAAGCCGCATCTCGGCCGCGATCCGGTGACGGCGGCGGGCACCTTCCTCGCCTCGCTGCAAACCATCGTCGGCCGCGTCGTCGATCCGCTGCAACCCGCCGTGGTCAGCGCCTGTTCGGTGCAGGCGGGCGACCCGAAGGCGCTCAACGTCATTCCCGATCTCGTCGAAATCGGCGGCACGGCGCGTGCTTATGCGGCTGACGTGCGCGACCAGCTCGAAGCGGAAATCGGCAGGCTGGCAAAGGGCACGGCGGCGATGTTCGGCATCGAGGCGCATTACGAATTCATCCGCCGGATTCCACCCGTCATCAACGAGGCGGATGCAACGAAACGGGCGCTGCGCGCCGCAAGAACCGTCTTCGGCAACAGGACCCGCAACGCCTTCCCGCCCTCGACCGCCGGCGACGATTTCGCCTTCTTCGCTGGTGAAGCACCCGGCTGCTATGTCTGGCTGGGCAACGGCCCGGCGGTGGATGGCGCGCTGCACCACAATACCTCCTACGACTTCAACGATGCGGCCATCGTGCCGGGCGTGGCGTTCTGGGCGACGCTGGTGGAGCAAGAACTGGCGGCGGAGTGACGCCCCGCCCGGCGCGATGGCCGCTCAGGCGCGCCGCGCGCCCGGGCGAGCGAGGCTGGCTAAAATTCCGGCAAGCGCGCAGCCGGCGGTAATCGCCATGATGCCGGGCCAGCCGGCATGGATCCAGAACCAGCCGCCGACCCAGCCGGTGATGCTCGCTCCGCAATAATAAAACAGCAGATAAAGCGCGGAAGCATGGCTTTTAGCGGCGCCCGCATTGGCGCCCACTCCGCTGCTGGCAGCCGAATGCCCGATGAAAAATCCGATGGTTATCGCCGCAATCCCCGCCACGATGAGGATGATGCTTGAGGCGAATGTGAGCAGGATACCGGCAAGAATGGTGGAAAAGGCAACCACCAGCATGATCCGCCGGCTGAACCGGTCGACCAGCGCCCCGCCATAGGAGGACGCGACGATACCCAGGGCGAAGGTCAGAAAAATCATGCTGACGGCCGTGCGGCCCAATTCGTAAGGCGGCGCAACGAGGCGAAAGGCACAATAGTTGAAAACGGTGGTGAAAACGCTCGTCAGCATCGCGCCCAGAAAATAGAACCGCCGAAGTTCCGGGTTTCCAAGATGTTGCGCCCATATTCTCAGATGATTTTTAAGCGGCATGTGCTGCGGCCGGAAATTCCGCGAGGGCGGAAGCAGCAGCAGGAAGCCGATGGCCGCGAGGATGCAGACCACCCCCAGCGCATACATTGCCACCTGCCAGGAGGTATAGGCGGACACCAGCCCCATGCCGACACGTCCCGCCATGGAGCCGAAGGCCGTGCCGCCGACATAAAGCCCCATCGCCTTGCCGAGGCTGGAAGGTTCGATCTCCTCGGCAAGATAGGCCATGGCGACGGCCGGAACGCCGCCGAGCACGAAGCCTTCCAGCGCGCGGGCAGCAAGCAGCCATGCCCAGCCTTGCGTGCTTGCTGCGATGATATTGGCGATGGCGGCCAGCATCATCGAAACGAACATCAGATTTCGGCGGGTGAAGAGCTGGGCGAAGGCGCCGCTGAGAAGAATGGCGAAGGCAAGCGTTCCCGTCGTCAGCGACAAAGCGAGCGATGCGGTTGCAGGGTTGATGCCGAATTCCGCCGGAAATTCCGGCAAGAGCGGCTGTACGCAATAGATCAGCGAAAAGCTGGCGAAGCCCGCAAGGAAAAGCGCCCAGCTCGCCCGGCGAAACTGGCGGCTTCCCTGCCGTATCCAGAGCACATCCGGCGGCTCCTCCGTCATGACGATCGGCGGGGTGAAATCCTGTTTTTTGAGCTGGCGCATCGGGTTTGTCCTTTTCGCTCCCAGCTATAGCGCAGCTCCATCTTTCATTCTAATATATGGAAGGCGTTCCCATCATATCTGGATCTAATATCATGGAACTCAGGCACATCCGCTATTTTCTGGCCATCGCCAATGAAGGCAGTTTTACGCGGGCGGCAGAACATCTGGGAATCGCGCAGCCGCCGCTCAGCCAGCAGATAAAGGTTCTGGAACAGGAAATCGGCGTGCGGCTGTTCCGGCGTCTCGCGCATGGCGCGGAACTGACACCGGCGGGCCATGCCTTTCGTGCTGCGGTGGCCCATATTCCGCATCAGGTGGGCGAAGGTGTCCGGCTCGCACGCAGGGCGGCGGCCGGCGAAACCGGCATTCTCAGAATAGGCGTTACCGGCACGGCGGCGCTCAATCCTCTGGTTCCGGCCTGCATCCGCACCTACAGACGCCAATATCCCGACGTGGAACTTCAGGTGATGGAGGCAGCAGCCCTGGCGTTGACGCCGGCTCTCCTCGAAGATCGGCTGGACGTGGCGCTTTTGCGCCCTTCTCAATCCGATCCCGATACATTGCTCGAGGAAGTGCTCACAGACGAACCGCTTCTGGTCGCCCTGCCGGCATCCCATCCGCTCTCGCGGCGCGGCACCGCCATAGACCTGATGGAATTGCGCGACGACCCGTTCATTCTGACGCCACGCAACGTCGGCACCAGCCTTCACGATGCATCGATAAAAGCCTGCCAGGAGGCCGGTTTCACGCCGCGCCTCGGGCCGGCGGCACCGCAAATCGCCTCGATATTGTCGCTGGTCGCGGCCGAACTCGGGGTTTCCCTCCTTCCGGAATCCGTCGCGCAGGTCAAAATGCAGAACATCGTCCTATTACCCTCCAGCGGCCCGCCACCGCGGCTTTCCATATCGCTCGCCTATCGGCGCGGAACGACATCGCCGGTGGTGAAGAATTTCGTGTTGGCGGCGCGCATTGCCGCGCGCGAAACACAGACGCCTGATGTGCCCGGGGTCGAATAAACCGCAGCCCGCGGATGCGGGCCGCCGCTATTAGAGAACAGCGATCACCGGGCTTTCCATCACCTTGCCCGTCAACACATCGGCAATGCCCATATCCGTCTGGTGCGGGCCGATATTGCAGGCGAGCGTGGCGCCGAAGCAGGCCTTGAAGACGAGATAGGGCGGCTGCCATTCCACCACCCTGCCGACGGCTTCGCGCAATTCTTCGAAGGCCCTTGCCACGTCTTCAAGCGGGGCATCGGAAACGAGGCCGGAGAGTGGGAGCGAAAGCAGCGCGGTCACCCTGCCTTCGGAAGCGACAGCCATGCCGCCGCCTGCCTTTATCACCGCATTGGCGGCGAGCGCCATGTCGTCTTCATTGCCGCCGAAGACAGTGAGGTTGTGGCTGTCATGCGAGACGGTGGTGGCGAAGGCGCCGTTCCAGTTTCCCCAGCCGGTGAGAAAGCCGGTTCTGGTGATCGGCTCGGCCTTGCCGTGGCGATGGGTGACGGAAATCATCGTCGCACCTTCGGGCGGAACGACAAAACCATCCTTCACCTCGGCTTCAGCCTCGCCCCATTGCGTGAAGCGCGGGCGGTCGATGGTGGCGAGGCGCACCTTCGCGCCTTCGCAGGCAACCCGGAAATCATCGGCTGCGCGCAGCGGCAGCTTCATCGAGCCTTCGAGCGCCGTCGCATCGCAGGCCGGAACGTCGACGAGCATATGCCCGCCTTCCGCAACCGCCCTGCCCGAGGCAAGAACGTGGCGGGCGGCAAAACCGCTCAGATCCTCAAAGACGACGATATCGGCGCGGCGGCCGGCGGCGATGAGGCCGAGATCGGCACGGCCGAGCCTTTGCGCGGCATTGAGCGTTGCGGCGCGCAGCGCCCATTCGGGCTTCAGGCCATAACGGACAAGCCGGCGCACCACATCGTCAAGCCCACCGCCCTGCAGCAGGTCATCCGGGAACACGTCGTCAGTGCAGAGCGTCACCGTCTGCGGCAGATGGCCGAGCGTATTCAGCGCTTCCACGAATTCCGGCAGCAGGTGATCGTGCGAGCCGCGCAGCTCGATGGTCAGCCCTGCCCGCAGTTTCGCCATCAGGTCTTCGCCCGAGACCAACTCGTGATCGGAAGAAACGCCCGCCGCCATGAAAGCGTTGAGATCGGCGCCCTTCAGGCCGCGTGCATGGCCGCAGACCAGCTTTTCCGAGGCAAGCCCGGCCTGCACGATACCGCTCATGCGCGGATCGCGCTCGATGACACCGCGCATATTCATGATTTCCGCAACGCCGCCAACCTGAGGCCATGACAGGATATCGGCAAGAATGGCAGCGTCGAAATCCGCCCCACCGCGCTCCAGCCCGGGTGCGGAAGGCACGCAGGAAGGCGCGAGCAGAATGGCGCGCAAGGGCAGGTTTTCGATGGATTTCGCCGCCCAGCGCACCCCTTCCACACCATGCACATTGCCGAATTCATGGGGGTCCCAGACGATGGTGGTGACGCCACGGGCAACCACCGCCGCCGCATAGGCGGCCGGTGTGACCATCGAGCTTTCGATATGCATATGTGTGTCGATGAGGCCGGGCGAGACATAGGCGCCTGCCGCATCGATGATCCGTGCAGCGTCGCTGCGGCTTGCCCGCTCGTGCACGCTGGCGATCAGAGCGCCGACGATGCCGATATCGGCGGCGCGAAGCTCTCCCGTCACCACATCCACCAATGTTCCACCGGTGATGAGGACATCGAAAGGCGCATCGCCGCGTGCGGCGGCGACCGCGCGGCTGCGCAGCGCATCATCGGTGAGATCGGCAGGCTCGCGTGTCGGAAAGTTCGCGCTCATCGGGCGGCCTCCCGGCGCAGCGCCTCGAGAATTGCCGTCTTCGCACCCTCGGCATCCACCGTTTCGGCGAAATGCGCGTTGAAGGCTTTCGCTTTCTGAGCGCGCGTCTCGACCACAGTTCGCCCACGCGTCAGCGTCGCCTGAAGCTCGACATCGATCCGCGCATGACGCCAACCGATGAGACCTGAGGTAAAGGCGACGGCGGCCACGGGATCATAAAGCGCCATGGCGGCTCTGCCACGGCTGGTGGCGATGCCGATGAAACCTTCCAGCAGATCGGCAATCAGCCCGGCGTTTTTACCACCGGCATTGCGGATCGGCAGCACATCGGCCGGCGAGGCGGTGACTTTGCGGCAGGCATCCAGATCGACCATGCGCAACGGCAGGCCGTGGGAGAGCACGATGGCCAGCGCTTCCGGATCGGCAAAGGCGTTGAATTCGGCCGAGGCCGTGTGGTTGCCGCTGGTCACGCCGCCACCCATCCAGGTCAGATCGGAAATTCTGGCGGCAAGATCGGGCCGGGCAAGGCACAGCGCGGCAATATTGGTGAGCGGTCCGAGTGCGAGAATGCGCTTCTCGCCGGCCCCCTCCAGCCAGTTGCAGAGCGCGGCAAAGGCATCGCTGTTCGGCACAGCCAGCGCATCCGGCAGGCTTTGGCCGACGGTCGGAATGCCGTTATCGCCCAGAATGCATTGCGCGGTTTCGAGCGCACCCAGCACCGGCACGGCGCGGCCCTGATGAATCGGCATCGACCAGCCGAAGGCGGCAACGGCACCCGCCGCATTGCAGCAGACCGCCTGAAGCGTTGTGTTGCCGAAGACCAGCGAAATGCCGTCAATGGCAAGGCCCGACGATTGCACCACCATGATGGCGGCGATGTCGTCAAAGCCCATATCGGTATCGATCCACACACCCATGGTCAGTTGAACACCTTGAGGCTTGCCGCCTTTTCGACCGGCAGGTCGAAGGCGAGCGTATCGCCGATTGCGTGGGAGGTCAGGGCAGCGTCCGTTTCCGCCTTGATGGGGCCGAGCGGCGTATCGAGCAGATATTCGCGGCTGTTGCCGGCAAAGGATGTGCCGCGCACGGTTCCCTGGAAAGGACCTGAACCGAGGGTGACCATGCGCGGCCGCCAGGCCAGTCCGGATGCTGAAAGGACTGGTCCGGGAAGCGGTGTCGTGCCGTTTGCGGTTTTCAACGCGCCGCCTTCCAGCGCGAAGATGTTTTCGAAACCGACGAAATCCGCCACGAAGGACGAAACCGGCGCGTTGTAGATATCTTCCGGCGTGCCGATCTGCTCAATCTTGCCGCCCTTCATGACGACAATGCGGTCGGCGAGCGCCAGGGCCTCGATCTGGTCATGGGTGACGAAGATCATCGTCACGCCGGTCTCCTTCTGCACGCGCTGCAATTCGGTGCGCATTTCGAGCCTGAGACGCGCATCGAGGTTGGAGAGCGGCTCATCGAGCAAGAGCACCTTCGGTTCCATGACCATGGAGCGCGCCAGCGCCACGCGCTGCTGCTGGCCGCCTGATAGTTCCGCCGGCTTGCGCGAGGCGAAGCTGGACAAGCCCACCGATTTCAGGCCGGAGGCGACCTTGTCTTCCAGCGCCTTGCCGCTCATGCCCTTGAGCTTCAGGCCGAAGGCGACGTTTTCATAGACCGTCAGATGCGGGAAGAGCGCATAGGACTGGAACACCAGCCCGACGGCGCGCTTGTTCGCGGCCACCCGGGTAATGTCTGCGTCATCGAGATCGATGCGTCCGCCGGCCACCGGCATCAGACCCGCAATGGCGCGCATCGTCGTGGTCTTGCCGCAGCCGGAAGGCCCAAGAAGCGCGAGCAGCTCGCCCTTGCGGATATCGAGATCGAGATCCTTGACGGCGACATTGCCACCATAGGCGAGCGAGACTTTTTGGAGCGAAAGGTAGTTTGCGTCAGACATAACGGGAGAACCCCAGAAAACGTTCGGCCATGAAGACGATGCCGATGGAAAGGAAGGCGAGCAGCGAGGAGAGTGCGGCCACGGAAGGATCGAAGACGATTTCCATGTAGCCCAGCATGTCGATGGGCAGCGTGCGAACGCCGGGCCCCGACAGGAACAGCGATACCGGCACCTGGTTGAAGCTCGTCACGAAACCGAGAATGAAGGCTGAGAGAATGCCACCGCGAATATTCGGCAGCACCACTCGGAAAAACGCCCCGACCCGCGACGAGCCAAGCAGCACCGCCGCCTCCTCGATATCAGAACGCAGATTGTTGAGGCTGGCCGACACCACCCGCACGGCATAGGGCAGAATGAGCGCGGTGTGGGCGAGAAACAAAGCAAGCGTGATGCCGATGCCGAAGGGCACGACGAAATAACGCAGCAGCGCGAGACCCACAATGATGCCGGGCACGATGATCGGCGCCGAAACGATGGTGCGCACCGTCTCGGCAAAAGGCAGCTTGTAGCGCGACATGGCGTAAGAAGCGGGAATGCCGAGGATGAGCGCCGCAAACGTGCCGCCGATGGCGAGGAACATCGACATGGCAAAGCTTTCGCGGAAGCTCTCGACCGTGAAGACCTTGGCGATCCATTTCAGCGAAAAACCCTGCGGCGGAAAGGCGAGCGTATCGCCGGCCGAAAACGAGGCCGCGACGATGATGAGGAACGGCCCGATCAGGAAACCGACGACAAGCAGAAGCGTGAGCGGAATGAAGAGCTGCCGGGTCATTTCTTGTTCCTTGCGGTGGCGATGCGCTTCAGCAGGATATTGGCGGCAAAGCTCATGACGATCAGGATGAAGGCGATGACGCTGGCGGAGACGAAATTGTTGGAAACCGTCACCTGCTGGTAAAGCAGGGTTTCCAGCATCAGCACCTTCGAGCCGCCGAGAATCGCGGGCGTGATATAGGCCGTCAGCGAACCGGTAAAGACCAACGTGCCGCCGACGACCAGCCCTTCCTTGGTGAGCGGCAGGATGACCTTCCAGAACACTTGAAACCAGCTTGCTCCGAGAACGCGCGCGGCGGCGATGGTATCCTTCGGCATATTCTCCAGCGCGCTGATGAGGGAGATGATCATCAGCGGCAGAAACAATTGCAGAAGACCGATGAAGACGGCCGTTTCGGAAAACAGGATGCGTATCGGCGCGTCACTCAGCCCGACCGCCTGCAGCGCCTGGTTGACGATACCGGTTCTGCCCAGAATGACGATCCAGGCATAGGTGCGGGCGACGGGCGAAATCATCAGCGGCAGCACGACCAGATTGACGACGTGCCCCTTCGCCCCCTGCGACAGGTTGACGATGGCGAAGGCCGCCGCATAGCCCACCACCGCCGAGACGATGGTGACAAGCGCGCCGAGCTTCAGGGTGCGCAGGAAAACCGTCTGGTTCAGCGGATCGGTGAAGAAATCGGCGTAAGCCGACAATGTCCATCCATCGGCGGTGCGAAAGCCCTCCGACAGCAGGATGAAGACCGGCACAAGAAAGACCGCCGCCGCGAAAATTGCGGCGGGCAAGGCAAGCGCCAGCGCTTCGGCCCGGTTCTGAAACATGGGTTTATTCCCTGAACGGCCTGAGGGCCGGTTGTTACGGCAGCCGGACGCACCGGCCTGCGAAATTGGAAGGTGGAAAAGCGGTCAGGGGACGACCGAACCGCTTTTCCGGGAATGGAGCCGCCCTGACGGACGTTTAGGTGCCCCATTCCAAACGGTGAAGGACTTACTGACCGACCTTGGAGTTCCACTCTGACAGCCACTTGTCGCGGTTATCGAGCGTCACGTCCGAAGGGATGAGCTGCAGGCTTTTTGCGGTTTCATCGCCATAGGTGATGTTGTTCGCCACCTCGTCGGAAACCTTGACTTCCCTGTTGGTCGGGCTGTCCACCAGCTTTTCGGCCAGCGCCTTCTGAACGTCGGTCGAGAGCCAGAAATCCATGAACTGCAATGCCAGATCTTCGTTCTTCGTGCCCTTCGGCACCACGAGCACATTCATGCCGCCGGTCTGGCCTTCCTTGGGTGTTGCCCAGGCAAGCGGCAGGTCAAGCTTGGTGAAAGGCGCCCAGGAGAAGCGGCCGATGGGCGCTGCCCAGATTTCTTCCTGCTGCATGAGCTGTACGAGCTGCGAGGATTTGACGTAGAAAGTGACGATGTCGTCCTTCTTTTCGCCCACGGCCTCGATGGCGCCGGAAAGATCGGGCGTATCCTTGCCGATGGCCTTGCCGAGCATATAAAGCGCCGGCGGGCCCTGATTGGTGGTGACATTCGGGAAGGCGACGTGATCGACAATGCCGTCCTTCAAAAGATCGGCCCAGCTGTCGATCTTCATCTTGTCGGTGCGGTAAACGATGGAGGTGGCGTAGAAATTGACGCCGACGCTCATGCCGTCGCCATTCGGATCCTTGGCGATGTCATAGAGCTTTTCGATATTCGGAACCTTGGAAGCGTCGATCTTCTGGATCAGGTCCTTGCGGGTGGCCGACAGCGCATCCGCCATGGAAACGATGGCGAGATCGACCACCGGATTGGCCTTGTTGGCCTCCATCTTGGCCAGACGCTCGACGCTGTTGCCGGTCTCGACGACCAGCTTGCAGCCGCATTGCTTTTCGAACGGCGTATAGACCAGTTCCTTGAATTCGTCCTGCGCGAAGGCATAGACCGAGATCGTCAGCGTCTTGTCCTGCGCCTGCGCGGCGCCCATCGTCAGCATCAGGGCGGCGCCCGATGCAAGAATGATTTTTTTCATGGTGTGAGTTCTCCTGCTGTCGTTTTTTTGGCTTCAATCGCATCATGCTTTGCCTTGCCGGTGGAGCCGCGCATGATCAGCGCCATCGGTACTTTCGAGATGTCCGCCGTCACATCGACGGCGACGCCGTTTTCGCCCGCCCCGTCGATTGCGCGCAGCAGCGCGCCGACGGCGAGATCGGCGATACGGCCCATATCCATGCGCATGGTCGTCAAGGGCGGGGTGACCACGGCGGAAAAGATGAGATCGTCGAAGCCGGTGACACTGGCCTCTTCCGGCACCTCGATGCCCTCGCGCTGCAATTCTGTGAGCACGCGCAGCGCATGCAGATCGGATACGGCGGCAAAGGCGGTGAAACCTTCGGCAACCTTTTCTGCAAGACCAAGCCGGCAACCCGCGCCGCCCGCCTGTTCAATGGCGTCCACCCAGAGCGTCTGCGTCACGCATGCCTTACCAAGACCATCGCGAATGCCGCCGAGACGGTCGTTCTGCACGTTGGAATCGCGGTTCTTGCCCACCAGCACCACCTTGCGATGGCCAAGCCCCGCCAGATATTCGCCCACCTGCCGGCCGCCATCCCAATGGTCGGCGGCGACCGTGTTGCCGGGCGTCGAGGGGCTGTCGATCACCGCGACGGGACAATCGACATCGGCAATGCGCGTGCCGCGGCGGGGAACGATGACCATGCCATCCACACCGCGCTCGATCAGCCGGTTGATCGCATCCGTCTGCATGGCGATCTCGCCGCGCGAGTCGGCGATCAGCACGCCGTAACCGGCAGTGACGGCCGCCTTTTCGATGGCCTGCGCGATCTGCGGAAAGAGAGGATTGGCAATATCCGGCAGTACCAGCCCCAGAACCCCGCTTCTGCCGGTGCGCAGCGCCCTGCCCGCCGAACTCGGCACATAGCCCAGCTCGCTTGCGGTCTTGCGGATGCGCTCCACCAGCTCCGGCGAAACGCGGCCCTTGCCCGACAGCGCATTGGACACGGTTGCCGCCGACACGCCGAGTGCCGCTGCTATCGCGCTCAGATTGGTGGCAGGCCGTGACGACGCCATGATGGTCCGGAAGGGCTGATTAAACGTTTAATCACGATAATCGAGCAAGGCCGCCCTGTCGAGTCCGGCGGTGACAAAAATCAGGGCTATCCCCGGAAACCGGAAAGATTGTAGCCGGGAGCGCCAAGCGGCTACCGGCCGGATGGGATCATTGCTGCGGCCTGACCTGCGACATGATTGCCAAAATGCCACCATCCGGGTCCTTGAAAAAGGCCATCCACTCCTCGGTTCCATCGCCATGACGATGAATGAGATGCGGAGGACTTTTAAATTCGACGTTGCGTGACAACAGCCCTTCATAAGCGGCGCCGATATCATCCACCCTGAAATAGATGACCGCATTTGTCGGCCTTCGCCCATCGACCGAAAGGAAGAGGCGCGTGCCGCCGCAATCGAAAAACGCCAGATCGCCGAATGTATAGAGATGGGTTAGCCCGAGCACATCCCGATACCATGCCTCGGCCGCAGGCAGATCGCTGACGGAACGGGAGATCTGGCCAATGGCGCCGAGCGCGATATTTTTATTCATCGGGTTCCCCTGTTTTCCCAAGGCGCTGTCGACCGGCACGGCGAACCAGCGCAAAAGCATTTTCCTGTTCTCGAGACCAAGCTTCCCGAGCGCATTGGCGATGTGAAACTTGACGGCATAAAGGCTGATGCCGCGGCGGCTGGCGATCTTTCGGTTCGTCATGCCGTGCTGGGCGGCATGAACGGTCCGCCATTCAGCGGGCGTCAGAATATCCTCATGCGCAGGCCGGCCGCGCTTCCTTTTTGGTTTCATGACCGATTTCATAGCCCGGCTTGCCGCGATTTTCCCTCCCCCTGCCGGCATTTATCGCCGCGAGGGTCAGCATCCGTTAAACCGTCTCTGCCACGGCTTTATGAAAGGGGCGCATTACGGGCGGCATGATAGGCCTCAACCTGCCGCACCAGCCAGTCACGAAACAGCACGACCGGCACGTGATTGGCGCGCGAAAGCGGCGCCACGGCATAATAGGAGCTGGGGCTTCTGGCCTGATGATCGAAGGCCTTTACCAGTTGCTTCGATTTCAGTTCGTTATCGATCAGGAAAAGCGGCATCAGCGCCACGCCGAGCCCGGCGATGCAGGCCTGCGCCACGCTGGAAAATTGCTCGAAGCGCATGCCCTGCGGCAAGGCGAGCGACAGGCCGAGGCTTTCGAACCAGTGACCCCATGCGCCCGGCCGCGAGGCCATGTGCAGCAGCGGCAGGGCGGCGATATCCTCTCCCTTTTCCACGGGATGGGCGCTGAGGAATTGCGGGCTACACACCGGCGCGACCATTTCATGCATCAGAAAGGTGCTTTCCGCCCCCGGCCAGTCGGCCTGACCGATATGGATCGCCATATCGAGCTGCTCGCGCTCAAAATCGAATTGCCCGATGCGGGTGGCGAAATTGATGGTGATTTCGGGGTGGTTCGCCACGAAATCCGGGATACGCGGCAGAAGCCAGCGGGTGCCGAAGGTGGGCAGCATGGCGAGGTTCAGCGTATTGCCATGCGTTTTGGTCATGATCTGCAGCGACGCGGAGCGTATCTCGCCAAGGGCGGAGGCAATCGATTTTGCATAGGCGCGGCCCTCTGTCGTCAGCGCCACGCCGCGTGCGCCGCGTTCGAACAGGCGCACGCCAAGCTGTTCTTCCAGTGACATAACCTGCCGGCTGATCGCCCCCTGCGTCAGGGCGAGCTCATCGGCGGCCGCGGAAAAGCTGCCGAGCCGGGCCACGGAATCGAAGGCGGCGAGCGCACTGGTGGAGGGCAGGAGTTTGCGGCTGAGAGATGTCATGAGCCATTACTATATGTAATGCAAAAATGAGTAAACATGGCTTGTGCCGACTGGCTCGAATACCAATAGTCCGGCCAGCAAATCCGGAGGCATCACGTGAGCGAACACGCAGCATTCAATTGGCAGGACCCTTTTCTGCTCGAAGACCAACTGAACGACGACGAGCGGATGATCCGCGACGCCGCCGCCGCCTTCGGCAAATCGGAACTCTTGCCGCGTGTCTCCGAGGCCTATCTCTCCGAAACAACCGAACCGGAACTGTTTCGCCTGATGGGCCGCACCGGCCTGCTCGGCGTCACCCTGCCGGAAGAATATGGCGCGGCCAATGCCAGCTATGTGGCTTACGGCCTCGTCGCCCGCGAGGTAGAGCGGATCGACAGCGGTTACCGCTCGATGATGAGCGTGCAGTCCTCGCTCGTCATCCATCCGATCTTCGCCTATGGCTCGGACGAGCAGAAGAAGAAATACCTGCCCGGCCTCGTCTCTGGCGAGTTGATCGGCTGTTTCGGCCTCACCGAGCCGGATGCCGGTTCCGATCCCGGCGGCATGAAGACCCGCGCTGAAAAGATCGCCGGCGGCTATCGCCTGCGCGGTTCGAAAATGTGGATTTCCAATGCGCCAATCGCCGATGTCTTCGTCGTCTGGGCGAAATCGGAAGCCCATGACAACCAGATCAGGGGCTTCGTACTGGAAAAGGGCATGAAGGGCCTCTCCGCTCCCAAGATCGGCGGCAAGCTGTCGCTGCGCGCCTCCATCACCGGCGAGATCGTTCTGGACGGTGTGGAAGTGGGCGAAGACGCGCTGCTGCCCAATGTTTCCGGCCTTAAAGGCCCGTTCGGCTGCCTCAACCGCGCCCGTTACGGCATTTCCTGGGGTGTCATGGGTGCGGCGGAAGATTGCTGGTTCCGCGCCCGGCAATATGGTCTCGACCGCAAGCAGTTCGGCAAGCCGCTCGCCGGCATGCAGCTTTACCAGAAGAAGCTCGCCGACATGCAGACCGAAATCGCGCTCGGCCTTCAGGCATCGCTCCGCGTCGGCCAACTGATGGACGACCATAAGATGGCGCCGGAAATGATCTCCATCATCAAGCGCAACAATTGCGGCAAAGCGCTGGATATCGCCCGCCAGGCCCGCGACATGCATGGCGGCAACGGCATCCAGATCGAATATCACGTCATGCGCCACGCCCAGAACCTCGAGACGGTCAACACCTATGAGGGCACGCACGACGTCCACGCGCTGATCCTCGGCCGGGCGCAGACGGGCATTCAGGCATTTTTCTGAGGCTTATGGACCGGAGCGGGGACGGCGTCGGTCATAGTAAACGGCGACATTTCTTCTCACCGTCATTCCGGCCTTGAGCCGGAATCCAGCCGACGCGCGTCCGCGTGGCGGGAAGACTCCTTTCAGCCCAAGGACTTGGGCTGGCTGGATTCCGGCTCAAGGCCGGAATGACGGAGGGAGAGTGCATAACGCCCCGGCAAATGTGAGCCGGCCCTCTGCGGCAAGCTCAAATCGTATCATCGGGAACAGTCCCCTGAAACAGAAAGGCCTTCGAAGATCGCTTCGAAGGCCTTTTGCTTTTCAAATCCGGCAATCGCTCAGAACGTGCCGCGAATACCGACGCCAAACATGCGCGGTTCGGTCATGCTCGCCTCGATGCCGCCAATGCCACGGTTTTCCTTCATCAGCGTCGGTGCGCGCTCATCGAAGACGTTCTTGACGTAGGCGTAGAATTCAAGCTCCTCCTGGAACTTGTAGCTCGCCCGCACATCCGCGATCGTATAGGGATCGATTGCATAAACGGCCTTGTTATCCGTATCCGAATAATAACCGTCGAGATGGCGCACCTGCCCCGAAACGGTGAATTTATCAGTCACGTCCCAGCTAGCGCCGACGGTGAAGCTGTAACCCGGCGACTTGGCGAATTCCTTGCCGACATAGGCGGCATTGCTGGAAATCTCGTCGATTTTCGTCTTCAGCAGACCGGCGCTGGCCTTCAGTGTCAGATTGTCGAGGACCTGATAATCCACGCCGATTTCCAGACCGTAGGCATGGGCCTCCTCGGCATTGACGGTGTAGGATTCGCTGATGCCCGTGGAGACAACGACCGGTACGTTAAACTGGGCGTTCTTCATGTCCATGTAGAACAGGTTGCCGTTTACCGTCAGCGTATCGTCCAGCAGGCTGGCGCGGGTGAACAGCTCGTAGTTCCAGATGGTTTCCTTGTCGAAGGTGCGCCATTTGCTGGTCGTCAGGTCGAATGCGACGCCGCCGGGATTGTAACCGCGGCTGATCAGACCGCCCACCGTCCAGTCGTCATTGATGGCGTAGGCCAGCGACGCCTTGGGCAGGATTTCCGAGAAGGTTTCGTCATAATTGACCGAGCTTCTGGAGGTCGCGCTCAATGTGCGATAACCGTTGCGCTGAATCTGGTCCTGCTGGTAGCGCAGGCCGCCGGTCAGGGTCCATTGATCGGTCAGGCGATAGCTCAACTCGCTGAAAAGACCGAGATTGTCCTTGGTATCGTTGAAACGCGAGGTTCCACGCAGATAAAGCACCTCGTCGGCTTTCGTATGTGCGTAATAAATACCCGCGACACCGCTCAGCACGTCTTCCTGATCACCGAAGGTCACGCGTGTTTCATGGGACGTGTTCTTCAGGTCGATATCGGCATCACCCGTATTCGCAATGCCGACCCGGCGCTTGGCGATGGACGAGGAGAACTGCGTCTGGTTGAACAGTTTCACGCCGTTTTCGAAATCGTAGTTGATGTCGAGAATGCCGGTATTGGTGTACTGGCTGAAATTCGGCATCGTCGTGGTGACGTGGTTGAGATCCTCGAAGGGGCGCGACGCCGCTTCCTGGCTCGGCCGGTTAGAGGCGTTGTAGGAATAGGTCAGCTTGGTCGAGAGGCCGGGAATTTCCGACGGTTCCCACAGAAGCTTGAAGCGACCGTTGAATTCCTTGAAGTTCTGGTCCGTTCCCTCATGGGCGAAGGCGGAATTGATGTAGTCGATGAAGGTATCGCGGCCGGAATAATCGATCGCCATGCGTGCCGCCAGCTCATCCTCGATCAGCGGACCGGAAAAGGCGAAGGAACCGCGCTTCTGGTGATAATTGCCGATTTCCGCCTGATAGCTGGCTTCGGGCGTAAAGGTCGGGTCCTTGGTGTTGACGAGGATCGCGCCGGCAATGGCGTTGGCGCCCTGCGAGGTGGTCTGCGGGCCGCGGAACACCTCGATGCTTTCGACATCCCAGATGGAGCTCGCGCCATAGATGAACTCGTTATAACCGAGATAATGGCCGTCGACATTGATCGTCGCGCGCGGCACCGTGCCGGTGAAGAAGGCGATGGAGCCGGTATTCGGTCCCTGCGTATCCTGTCCGCGAATGATCGGGGCGCTGACATTGTCGGTGTAAACGACGTTCGGAATATCCTTGATCGCTTCCGATACGGTCGGGTCGCCGGTCTTTTCTTTCTTGATTTTATCCCCGGATATGACCGAAACGGACGACGCCGTGTTCTTCATGTCGCGCGCCACTTTTTCACCGGTCACGACGATCGGCTTCAGGACGGTGGTGCCCGCCGTCGCCGCCTGCTGATCCTGACCGAGAACCGGCGTCACAAACAATGTCGCCAGCGTCAGAGCGCTGACCCCGCTCATCAAACGACCGTTAGAGCTAAACCCCATCACACACCCCTAATAAACATGAGTATTAAAGTCATATTCAAGTAACGGAAGCGTTATCCGTTTCGCAATAGAGAATGCGTTCTGTATTGCGGACAAAAAGGCTTCCGTAACGGGATGTGCCATATTTACAACAAAGTTTACCGACCGCCGCTTGCTCACCCGCAGCGTTTCGAAAGGGAACAGCATAGTTCCGTCCGCAGAAATCGATTCCGATTTCCGGCCCGATGCGTTAGGCATGCTCAACAAAACGGGGGGAACGCGCTTGAACGCCATGGATGACGATTCGGACAATCTGCCGGAAAACGAGGGCGAAAAGCGCTCGGCCCTCATTCAGTCGGTATCGATCGCGGCGCGTTTCCTCAATCTTCTCGCCAGATCGGACAGCGCGCTGGCACTTGGCGAACTGGCCAAACGCGCCGGCACCGGCCGCTCCACCGCGCATCGCTACATGCAAAGCCTCGTGCGGGAGGGGCTGGTGATACAGGACCCCGCAAGCGGCAGTTACGATCTCGGACCCGCGGCGCTCGGAATAGGCATCAGCGCGCTCAGGCGAATCAATCCGGTCGAAACCGCCGGCCGCCAGATGAATGCGCTTGCCTCCAGGATCGGCGCCAGCTGCGGCGTGGCGATCTGGACCGAACGCGGCCCGACCGTGGTGCGGTGGGCGAGAAGCGCCAGCTTTTCCATCAGCACCGTGGCGCTCGGCGATGTTCTGCCGCTGGACAACAGCGCCTGCGGGCTGGTTTTTCAGGCCTACCTGCCGCCGGACAGGATAACCGCCGTGCGCAGGCTGCAACCGGCCGCCTTTCGCGGCTCCCGTCCCGATGCCGGCATTCTGGAAACCATCCGCGAAGCGGGTGGCGCGGAACTCAACGAACATCTGTTCTCCGCCCTGACCGGCAAGGCGGCGCCGGTTTTCGACGCCCAGGGCGAACTCTGTTGTGTCGTCACCACCGTATCCTTCGTTGCCACCGCCGAGACCGAACGGCATTTTTCCCGACTGATCGAAGCCGCCGGACAGGCGACGGCCGAATCCGGCGGCGCATAAGCCTATTCGGCCAGATGCTCCGCAAAGGTGCGGCCGGAATAGGCCGTGCGGAAAAGCCCGGCATCGGCGAGCTTCGGCAACAGCCGCTCCAGCACCAGCCGCATGGACGCCACCGAACCGCCGGGCACCGCGACGAAACCGTCGATCGCACCGGCAGCCGCCCATTCGCGGATGGCCTCAAGGGCATCTTCAACGGTGCCGATGATCTGCCAATGGCCCGACCCCATCACTTCCGGACGTCGCAATAATTCCGCAACACTCAGCGTCTCCCGCTCGATCAGCCGGCGCAGCAGGCCGGCATGGGTGCGGCTTCTCGGTGTCTCCGGCGGCGGCGGCAGGTCGGAGGCGGTAACGATCCGCGTGAGCGGCCAGTCCGTGAGATCAAGACCCGTCATATCGCGAATGGAGGCAAAGGCGCGGGCGCGGTTGGCGCGGGCATGGGTCTCCGCGAAGAGTTCCAGCGCCTCCCTGCCGGTCTCCGCGAGATAGAGGCTGAGGCCCGGCATCAGCTTCACGCCGTCGGGGTTGCGGCCGTGGCCCTCGGCACGCCGCCGCAAATCCGCCCTGAGTTCGATGGCCGCCTGCATATCCGGCGTCGAGGCAAAGACAGCATCGGCCACCGACGAGGCGAAATCACGGCCCTCGGGAGAGGCGCCCGCCTGCACCAGCGGAATGCGGCTGGCATGGGACGGCAGGTTGAGCGGGCCTTTGACGCTGAAGTGCCTGCCCTCATGCGCCACCGGATGCACCAGTGAGGAATCGGCGAACCGCCCGCTTTCCCGGTCGAGTTTGAGAGCTTCATTCGGAAAACTCGACCATAGCGCCTTCACCACCTGCGTGAATTCGGCGGCGCGCTCGTAACGCTCCTGCGGCGAAGGCATCTCTTTCAGGCCGAAATTTTCGTGCCCCTCAAGCGCCGTGACGATATTCCACCCCGCCCTGCCATTGCTCAGCCAGTTCAGCGACTGGATCTGGCGGGCCACCACATAGGGCGGCAGAAATGTGGTCGAAACGGTGGACAACAGCCCGACATGGCTGGTTTCCCGCGCAATGGCCGCAAGAAGCATGGTCGGGTCCATGCTGGCAAATCCGCCGCCGGTCTCCAGCCCCTCGGTGCGCAGAAAAAGCGTATCCGGCCGAAACACGAAATCCACATGCGCGGCTTCCGCACGCTGCGCCAGATCGACAAAATAATCGCTGGAAAACACCCCGTTTATATCGCTGTCCGCGCGCCGCCATGCCTCGCCGCTGAGCCAGGTTGGGGCCAGCGACATGCCGACATGAAGCTTGGCTGCGACTGACATGATGCACCTCGACTGAAATAACCGGCAAGAAATCCGCACGTTGAATCGGCAAATTTCGATTTGTGGAGAGTTTTACTATAGTTTAGTGTCGCTTCAAGACCACACCGTCGCGCCTGCCGGAAAGAAATGCTTTTTCCACGGGTTCGATATTTAAATTCAAATACTTATAACGACCGTGCGGCGTCTCGACGCATGGGCGCATGAATAACAGGAGTTGTATCCGGTGCTTGACGCCACGGACCTTCACGCCAGCTATGGACATGTTCCCGTCCTGCGGGGGCTTTCCGCCCGTTTCCAGAACGGCCGCGTCACCGCGCTGGTCGGCCCCAATGGCTGCGGCAAGTCGACGCTGTTGAAGACCATCATGGGTTTCGTGCCTTTGTCATCGGGGGCGATAAGGCTCGGTGAGCGTTCGATCAGCGAGATCGGACGCCGCGAACTGGCGCGGCGCATCGCCTATCTGCCGCAGGAGTGCCATTGCCCTGACTATATGACGCTCGGTGAGCTGATCGAGCTTGCCGGTTACGCCCGCTACGGTCTTGCGGGCGGCCCCACCGAACGCGACCGCGCGCTTTTTGCCGAGGCGCTGAAGACCGTCGGGCTGGAAGACAAGGCGAAAGCGCAGGTCAACACGCTTTCCGGCGGCCAGCGCCAGCGCGCCTTCATCGCCATGGTGCTGGCGCAGGATACGGACGTGATCCTGATGGACGAGCCGGTCAATCATCTCGACATGAAATATCAATATGCCGTTCTCGGCCTCGTGCGCGAACTGACGGACAGGCATGGCAAGACCGTCATCGTCGTGCTGCACGATCTCAACCTTGCCTCCACCTTCGCCGATGATGTCATCATGCTGAAAGCCGGGCGGGTTCTGGCGTCCGGGCCGGTGGAAAGAACGGTCACGCCCGAAAATGTCGCCGAGGTCTTCGATCTCGAAGCCGATATCTTCTCCCGGCAGGGGCGGCTCATCTGCGTGCCCCGGCTGGAGCGGCAGGAACAGGCCATTCCGGCATGACCCCGAAAATAACGCTGATTTTCGCCGCCGCGCTGCTGCTGGCCGCCATCCTCGCCATCAATCTGCTGGTAATGTCCGGCGACATGCCGCCTGCCGAAATCCTGGCGACGCTCTGGCGCGGCGAGGCCGACAGCTATGAGCAGTCGGTGCTTCTCTATCAGCAAATCCCACGCGCGCTGATTGCCATCTATGTGGGGGCGACTACGGCCGTCAGCGGTTGCGTGCTGCAGGGGCTTGCGCGCAATCCCCTCGCCTCGCCCTCCACCCTGGGGCTGAATGCCGGTGCGACGCTTTTTGTGATTGCCGGCGCGCTGGTGTTCGATTTCTCTCCGGAAGTACAGGGCCTTGCCGCGCTCGCAGGCGCCGGCTTCGGTTTTGCCGCCTGCTTCGTCGTCGCGCGTCTCGCCGGGCGGGCGAACGATCCGCGCGGCCTGTCGCTCATCCTTTCCGGCGCGCTGGTTTCCATGCTGCTGATCGGCGTGACCAACGCCCTGCTTCTCTCCAACCCCACACGCCGCGCCGAGTTCCTCAGCTGGGTGGGCGGCAATATCAACCACGTCTATGCCGAGCGCCTGTTCGATTTCTGGTGGATCGGCGCAATTGCGCTCGTCCTATTGTGGGCGGTCGCCCGGCCGCTGACGCTGGTTCTGCTGGGCGCGGAAAAGGCCGCCTCCGCCGGTGTGAATGTCACGCGCATTTCCCGGATCGCGCTCTTCGCCACCATGCTGGCCTCGGGTTCGGCGGTGGCGATCTGCGGCCCCATCGGCTTCGTCGGCCTCATCGTGCCGCATATGATCCGGCCGCTGGTCGGGGTGAATTTCACGCTTGCCCTGCCGGCCTCCGCGCTTGTCGGCGCGGGTCTCTGCGTGCTGGCCGATCTTGGCGCGCAAACCCTGTTTGCGCCCTATGTGGTCAATACCGGGCTGTTCATGGATCTGCTTGGCGGCCTCGTCTTCATCGTCATCGTCAAGCGCTTCTATCTGTCGCCTTCGGCGAGGGGGCTGTCATGAAGGGGGCTTTCATGAAACGGCATTTCGCCACCGACGGCAAAGCGGTGCTGCGGCTGCCGAGCGGCCTGCAGATCGGCATCGGCAATCTGAAGGCCGGCCTTGCGCTGCTTGTGCTGGCGCTGGCGCTCGCCGCCCTGTCCGTCAGCCTCGGCAATACCGAAACGGGCCTCGTCGATCTCCTGCGCGGCTTGGTGGGCGGGCATCTCGGCGACGATCAGGCCTATGCGCTGTGGACGGTGCGGCTGCCGCGCATCCTCATCGGTTTCATGGCCGGCTGGAGTGTGGCGCTGGCAGGCGCCATGCTGCAATCCGTCGCCCGCAATCCACTCGCCGATCCCGGCCTGTTCGGTCTGAGCCAGGGGTCGATGACCACCATCATGCTGCTTCTGGTGCTGGTGCCGGCCGCACCCAAGACGCTGGTGGCGCTTGCGGCCGTCGGCGGCGGTCTGGCCGTCGCCTTCCTTCTCATCGCCCTCGTCGGACGGGAACGCTCGAGCGGCCTTGCCATATTGCTGATGGGCATCGCAATTGAATCGGCGCTTTCCTCCGTTTCCTCCGTGCTTCTGCTTTACACGCCGGCCGAAACCTCGCTGTCGCTGGCCGACTGGATGGCGGGTTCGCTGTTTCAGGCCAGCTGGTCGACCATCCTCGTTTTCGCCCCCCTCTTCGCCGCAAGCCTTGTGAGCATTTTTCTCATCGGCCGGGCGCTCGCGGTCTTCGATCTCGGCAATGAAATGGCCATGGCGCTCGGTGAAACCGTCAGGCATTCGCGCCCGCTCGTCATTGTTTTTGCGGTCATCCTCAGCGCCTCCTCGGTTACCGCCGTCGGCCCGCTCACCTTCCTCGGCGTTATCGCCCCGCATCTCGCCACCTTCGTTTCGCCCGCCGTCGGTCGCGCCAGGCTTTTCCTGTCGGGGCTTACCGGCGGCATTCTGGTCGTCACCGCCGATACGCTGTCGCGCGGGCTGGTGGCCGATACGCCGATGCCGATCGGTCTTGCGCTGACGCTGATCGGCGTGCCGCTTTTCATCCTCACGCTGCGCCTTCAGGCGCTGCGCAGAACCAATAGCCACTGAAGACATCGAATAAAGGGAATGCCATGCGAATTGCCATCCTCATCGCCGCACTTCTGGCCGCCGGAACCAGCCTCGCCGCCGAGCGCAGCGTGACCGATGCCGCCGGCCGCACCGTCTCCGTTCCGGAAAAGCCGCAACGCATCGTCGTCATGCACGAGCCGCTGCTCGGCGTGCCGCTGATGGATCTCGACGCCAATGTGGTCGGCGCCTATGGCCGCAACAGCGACGGCAAATTCGCCACCGCCGTCGACTTCGTCGACACCGTTCTCGGTGAAGGCCGCACGAAACCGAAGGGTTTTGGCGCGGTCGGCCAGATCGACCTTGAAAAACTGCGGGCGCTGCAACCGGACCTGATCGTCGCCACGGAAATGGATGGCGGCAAGGCCGAACAGCTCTCCACCGTCGCCCCCGTCTATCTGCAAAAGGTCAGCACCGGCCATGCCTACGGTTTCAGCGTCGAAGAAAACCTTGCCGCCCTGGTCGGGCGAAGCGATGTCTTTGCCGAGCGCCGGAAGACCTATGACACGAAGCTCGCCGCCGTCAAAAAGACGCTGGGCGACGATATCAAGGGCAAGACCTATCTCGCGATCCTGCTGACCGACCAGATCAATGCGGTGGGCGACATGTCCGGCGCCGTGCAGGCATTGGAAGATCTGGGTTATACCCGCCTGAAGATCGACAACGCCGCCTCTTCGGGCGGCATGGGCTCGACCCTGATGATGCCGCTGAGCGCCGATGCCTTCGGCAAGCTCAATCCCGATCTGCTGGTGGTGATGAACAGCTATACCAGCCCCGCCCGCGGCGAGGCCGGAACGCGCGCCGCCCTTGAAAAGATCATTCCCGGCTGGGAGCGTTTCGTAAAACCGGCGCGCGAGAAAAGGATCGTTTTCCTCGATTCCACCAGGGTCACGACACCTTCCATTCCGAGCGCCCTGCACACATTGAATGAAGTGGAAAGCTGGGCAGGCCGCCGCTGAACGGCGTTATCCAAAGCCAATCCCGGCACGATTTATGTGCCGGGTATAAACTTGAGTTTTTGGAGAAAGTTATATTGCCGGGGCCGAAACCGCCTGTTATGGTTCGCGCATCTTGACGCAACGACGCCGGAATATCGCGCCGGATGAGATTCCCAACGCGCGATCCGTCCGGCACGCCGATCCGGGACAGCGAGACCGCCGAACCCGTCGGCGATATCCCAGGAAAGACAACAGCATGAGCATGCCAGAAACCATAGATTCCCCTATTCCGGACCGCACTCCCAAACGCCATCGCCACGCCGTCGCGCTGCGCGCGCTCAATGTCGCGCGCGTCGAAAAGCTCAGCCGGTCCATGGTCCGCATCGTCCTGACCGGGCCGGAAGTGGAGGGCTTTGCGAGCCTCGGTTTCGACGACCACGTCAAGATGTTCTTTGCCCAGCCCGGCGAAACCGAACCGAGCCTGCCGGTGATCGGCCCGAACGGCATTGAATTCCCGGAAGGCGCGCCGCGCCCGCTGGCGCGCGACTACACGCCGCGCAGCTTCGACGCCGAAAAGGGCGAACTCGCCATCGATTTCGCCACCCATCACGACGGCCCCGCCAGCAACTGGGCGAAAGCCGCCAAAGCGGGTGACAGGGCATGGATCGCCGGCCCGCGCGGCTCTTTCACCGTTCCCTTTACCTACGACTGGCATCTGCTGATCGCCGACGATACCGGCCTTCCCGCGCTGGCGCGGCGGCTGGAGGAAATGCCTGAGGGCACCCGCGTCGTGGCGCTGATCGAGGTAGAGACGGATGCCGACCGTCTTGAACTCAAGACGAAGGCGGATGCGTCTATCGTCTGGGTGACGCAGAAGACGGAAAACGGAACCGACCACAACGCGCTGGCGGGCGCGCTGCGCAAGCTCGACCTG
This sequence comes from Agrobacterium sp. 22-221-1, assembly GCF_053522445.1. Taxonomy (NCBI): domain Bacteria; kingdom Pseudomonadati; phylum Pseudomonadota; class Alphaproteobacteria; order Hyphomicrobiales; family Rhizobiaceae; genus Agrobacterium; species Agrobacterium sp. 22-221-1. The sequence goes on along the minus strand of NZ_JBNWCL010000008.1, from coordinate 257,015 downwards.
CCGAAGGGCGATTTCTTCAGCTGGGTTGCCTGCGAATCGAAGGCTGCAAAGGAGGTTCGCGCCCTTCTGGTCGAAGAATTCGGCGCCAACCCCAAATGGACTCGCGCTTCCGGTTACTGGCGGCGCGGCGCCAGCGGCGTTCACGATCATTTCGATGAATGAACCGGCAATCGCGGCGGACGCCATGCCGGAGGCGGAAACGATGATGACGGAACTCAAGGCCCTTATCGCCAGGGTTCTCGACGATGAAGTGCGCGACATCGAACCGGGGGACAACCTGTTCGGTCGCGGGCTTCATTCGCTTGCCCTCATGCGGCTGATGCCGCCGCTTTCCCAGCTTGCCGGGACACGGCTCGATTATGACGATCTGGCCCGGCGGCCCACGCTTGCCGCCTGGCAGGCGCTCATCGAACGGTCGCGCGCGGGACATTGATCCCACGACACAGCACTTTTCGCGCCGGAGCGCGATTCCCGAATATTTCCAAGGAGAGGACCATGGCAGCAGACAATACGCGTATGCTCGCACGTCGCATCGAAGAAACTTTCGACAGGGGAGATGCAGCCCCGCCGAGCCAATACGAAGAACGGGTCTGGTTCGAGCAGTTTCAGGATCCCGATCAGGTCTTCCGCGCCCTTCACGCCTATCGCATCGGTGAAGAGTGCGATCTGCTGCGTCTGACCTCGGCGCTGAAGACGGTTTGCGAGGTCTGGCCCGAACTTCGTGCACGCTTTGCCTTCGGCGAGGACGGCACGCTTGCCAAGAGCATCGAGGCCCCGTCCGCATCCATCGTGCAGCTGCTGCATGTTCCATCGGCAGGCGAGGCCCTGACCTTGCTGCACGACCTGCAGGCAAGGCCCTTCGATGCCGAGACCGACCCGCCGTTTCAGGCCGTCGTGCTCTTAAGCGAAGGAGAAATCCTGCTGGCATTTCTGGTCCACGGCCTGCTTGGCGAAGTCCTCTCGCCGCAAATCCTGCTGGAAGGCATTACGGCGGCCTATGCCGGTGAGACACCGAAACCGCTTTCGCCGCGCGTGGTCGAAAGTAACAGTGTCGACCCGCTTCCGCTCGGCTGGCTGCAACGTCCGGCCTCCGGCTCGACCGTCGTGGCGCTGCGGCAAAACGGGATCGACAGGCCGGCGAGCCACAGCCACGGCGTCGATCTTCCCGCCACCCTGCTCGGCCTCAACAGCTCCACGGCAGCGAATGCGCTTCTGGCCCGCGCCGGATCGCGTTTTGCCCTTTTCCTGGCGAAAAACGGCGGTCCCGAGACAGTAACCCTGCGCCTGCAGCCCGGCGTCGGCGCTTCGATGCCGATGTCAGCTGAGGCTGCGGCACGGGTAGCGGTCTCCCGCGACCAAACGCCCGAACAGGCTGAAAAAGCCGTGCTGTCCGGTCTGGAGCAGCGAAATGACAATGAAGGCGGAACCGCCACCTTCACGCTGCAGGCGCTTGCGACACCCGTTCAGGCCATATCGGAGCATGGGCTCCAGTTTGAGCACCTGCCCCTGCCCTCCCTGCAATCCGGTCTCGGCCTGACGCTTGCCGCCGGTCCGACAGCCGCCGGCGACATCCGCCTCGAACTGACGGGCGGCAGGGAGACCTCGCCGCATGCGACAGCCTTCCTGCTGGAGCGCTTCGTCAGCCATCTCGAAGGCGGTGCGGATTTTTCCGGCATCGTCCCTCAAAATGCCGCGACAGCACCGCAGCAGGCAGCCCTTTCGCCCGCTGCTTCCGGTGAGAACGACGACGACACCGTCGCAACGATCCTTGCGGAATTCCGTGAAGCGCTCGTCTCGCCCGACATGGGGCCGGATGACGATTTCTTCGATTTCGGCGGCCATTCGCTGATTGCGACGCGCATCATCGGACGACTTCTCAGCAATCACGGCATCGAGCTGCGCTTCAACGACCTGTTCAGCTATCCGACCGCCGCCTCGCTCGCAAAACAGGCGACCCGGCTCGAAACCGCAGCACCCGCGCAGGCGCAGGCGACCGCGAGCGGCTCGCTCACCGCACCGCTTTCGCTGGCGCAGATGTCGCTCTGGAAGGCCTATGCCGCCTTCGGTTTCGGCGAAATCTTCAACATTCCCTTCGCGCTCGATTTCCTCGATCCGGTGGATGAGAATGCCTTCGAATGCGCCTTCCTCGATATCATCGAGCGCCATCCCGGCCTGCGGACCCATTTCTACGTCGAAGACGATACGGTTCTGCAGAAGATCGTGCCGATGCATGACCTGCCCGGTTACAAATGGTTCTGGACCAGCGAAGAAAGCAAAGGTGTGGACCGGCACGCGGAGGCCGGCTGGCGGTTCGATCTTGCGCATGAACTGCCGATGCGGCTGCGCTTCCTTAAGGATGCGCAGAGCGGCCGCCAGGTGCTTTCCTTCCTCTTCCATCACATCGTGCTCGACGAATGGTCGGTGAACCTGATGATGGACGAGCTGACCGAAGCCTATCGGGCAAGGGCGGCGGGCAAGGCTCCGGTCTTTGCCACCAAGCCGGCGCCCTTCCATGAATTTGCGAGAAAACAGGTCGCGTCAGGCGTCAATGCCGGCCACCTTGCCTATTGGACCGATATGCTGCGGGATGCGCCGAAAGGCCTTACCCTCAACGGACAGGACGGCACGCCGCACGAGGCATCGCAGGACGAAGCACCTGCAGGCGGCTGGATCGAGTTCAAGCTCGAAAAACATGTCAGCGACGGGCTTTACGCCATTGCCAAGCAGAACAGCGCCTCGCTGTTCAACGTGGTCTATGCCGCCATCGCCGCATCGCTGCGCCATCTCGGCGGGCTGCGCGATCTCGTGGTCGGCACCTCGGCTTCGGGCCGCACCGATAGCGGTTATTTCGATACGATCGGCTATTTCACCACGGTTGTCGCCCATCGCGTGCGTTTCGGCGAGACAATGACCGTCGGCGACCTGATTTCTTCGGTGAAGAACACCATCAACGGCTCGCTGGAACATAGCGAAATCCCGATCGATCTCGTCGAGGAAGCGCTGGGCATGACGCCCGGCCGCGACCATCTGTTCGAGGTCTTCATCCAGATCCACGCCAAGAACAAGCTGAACGGCACCCTTGCCGGGCCGGATGGCAAGCCGGTGGAGTTCCGCCAGATCGACCCCGACAAGCATGAATCCATGCTGGGGCTGCAATTCGAGGTGATGGAAGAGACGATCGGCGGCGAGCGTTCCATTCGCGTGCTGATGAGCTACCGTTCGGACCGCTACGGCCCGCAGGACGTCGAGCGGCTGCGCAACACCACCAGCGGCGTCTTCAGCCGCTTTGCCGAAGCCGGCGCTTCGAGCCGCGTGCTGACAACGCTCGCCTGAGCTGGACTTGGGCAGGGAAAACCCGGCTTCGCCTTAGCGGAGCCGGGTTCAATTTGTTGGCAAAATCCTGAAAGCCCACCTCCGTCATGCTCGGGCCTGTCCCGAGCATCTGCAGCGCCTCGACTTATTGGACGTGATTAGATCCTCGGCACAAGGCCGAGGATGACGTAGAGTATTGGGTAAGCGTTATCGGCCTTCCCCTCAAACCGCCAGACGGAATGCCGTGGACGCCTCTGCCGCCACAAGCGTCAGCGCCTCTTCGCGCAGCATCGCATCGAGGAACAATGGCAACTCCTCGCGGTAACGGGCGAAATCCTCCGCTTGCGTCAGCGCCGAATCCGCATCGATATGCAGGTTCAACTCGCTGCCGTCATCTTCGCCACGGAAGGTCAGGTTGAACCCGTCGCCGGGACCGTTGGCGAGGATGTGCCTGATAACGGTAAGCCCGGCAAAGACCGGCGCGCTGAAGGGCAGGACATTGATGAGCGGCGAGAAGAAGAAGCGCCGGCCCTTCGGGATTTCCCGGTCGGCGGCGATCTGCTCGATGCGGTAGCGGCCATGCAGGCGCTGCTTTCGCAGATCGGCGGCGTTGCGCGTCAGAAATGCGCCGAGGCTCTCGCCCGGCTCGATGGTGAGATGGAAGGGCAAAATATTGACGAGCATGGCCGGCATATGCGCGCCGACGCTGCCCCAGCGGCTCATGAAGGGCAGCCACAATGTCAGCACATTGCGATCCGGCCGCGGCAGGACACGGTGGAGATAGAGGCCGGATAGCAGCACCAGAAGGTCCGGCCAGCCGATCTCCATTGCGCCCGCCACCTGTTGCAACCGCGTGCTGAAACCCTGCGGCAAGGCCGCGTCCGTATGCAGACCGCCGCCGCCATAGTCCTCGCAATCCTTGTCCAGCACCGGCAGATCGGCGGGTGCGGCAAGATAGGCCGCCCAGAAATCGCGGTCCTTTTCAAAACGCCGGCTTTGTTTGTAGGCATCCTCTTCGGCAAGGAAATCGCCGAAGGGGTGGAAATCCGGACCCGCTTCACCCTTGCCGCAATAGTGCCCGTAAAGCTGGCCGCAGCGCTGCTCAACCAGCGTCAGGCCATAACCATCCACGACGATATGATGGGCGCGGATGTACCAGAGATAACGATCGTCGGCGATACGGTAGAGCAGCTGCGCCGAAAGCCTGTCGGTTCTGAGATCGAGCCTTGCTTCCACATCCGCGTTCATGCGCCGCAGCGCCTCCTCCAGGGGAGCGGAATCGCCGCGGAGATCGACAAGCTCCACCACCGGGGCATGGCTCGGGTCGCAGCATTGCTGCGGCGTCTCGTCATCGTCGCCGATACGGAAACGGATCGACAGGACTTCGGAATCGCGCACGGTGCGTTTGATCGCCTGAAGGAGCGCGCTTTCATTCACCGCACCGGAAAGATCGATGTAATGGGCGACGGTGGAAACCGGCTCGTCGGGATGGAAGGAAAACTCCTCCCAGAAATCGAGTTGCGGCTGCGTCAGTGGAAGCCAGCCGCCGGCAGGATCGATATGCGCCATCTGTTTTTCCTTGCACAATTTCCGTTATCGGGCGCGAAGTGCCGCCCGAAATGATTGGGTTCACGCCGCCCGGGCGGCCAGGAGCGAAGTCACCTGTCTGGCATTGCGGCACCGCAAAAGCTGCTGCGGTGTGAGCTCCACGCCGAAGGCAGTGCGGATTTCAGCCGAGACGGTTTTCAGATGCGAAGGCAGAAGACCGAGCGCCAGCAGGTCGCTGTTCGCATCCACATTCGCCGGTTTTTTACCCAGCACGCCGAGATAGATATCCAGCACCCGGCGGTCGCCCTGATCGACGGCGGGAGCCGCAGGGGCGGAGATTTTTGCCGGTTCCGCAGCACCTGTCAGCAATTCGCGGGCGCGACGGCGATCCGGCTTGCCATTGGCCGAAAGCGACAGATCGTCAACCTTGAGAAACCGGCCGGGCACATGCGATTCCGGCAGATGCTGGCGGGCAAAATTGCGCAGATCGGCGGTCGAGAGTTCAGGGCCCGGTGCAACGACGTACAGCACGCCGATGGCCGCCTCGCCCTTTTGTTCGACGCCGTAATCCACCACCAGAACGCGCTGGATGGAAGGATGACGGATAAGCTCGTTTTCCACATCCGGCAGCGAAACGCGCACGCCGCGCACCTTGACGTAACCATTGACGCGGCTGGCAAACATGATCTTGCCATCCGGCCGGTAACGGCCCCGGTCTCCGGTGCGGAAGGCGCGCACGGGGTTTCCTTCCGGATCGGCAACCGTCACGAAATCCGTCTGGGTAATCGCGCCATCTTCGAGATAGCCGATAGCGACATTCACGCCGGCCGTATGGATGCGGCCGACGACACCGGCCGGGCAATGGCCGCCCTGATCGTTGAGGACGAAATAACGATTGGCGGGCAGCGGGTGGCCATAGGGCACGGCTGCCACGTCTTCGGCTACGATCTCGTGCCAGATGCTCCAGATCGTCGTTTCAGTCGGCCCGCCAAGCGATATCAACCGCAGGCCGGGCTTCAATCTGCGAAGCTCTTCGATGATCATCGGCTTGATGTAATCGCCGCCCTGCGCGACGAGCCGCAGCGAGGCAAGCTGGTCGCCACGGCGGCAGGAGAGAAGCATTTCGAGGATGGCCGGCACCGAGCACCAGAGCGTGACGCCATGTTCGGCCACCAGCTCGTTCCAGCGCACCGCATCCTTTTCCTCTCCCGGTTCCGGCAGCACCAGGGTCGCTCCCGCGACGAGCGCGCCGAAAACATCGAAGACGGACATGTCGTGATGCAGCGGCGTGACGGAGATGAACACATCGCCATCCGTCACCGCCCATTCCGCAAGCGTGCTGCCGATGACATTGGCCGTGGCGCGGTTGGAAAGCACGACGCATTTCGGTTTGCCCGTCGTGCCGGAAGTGTAGAGATAATAGGCAGGCTCCTCGCTTTTGGAAAGCGCCGCCACCTCCGCCATGGTAACGGGTGCGCCAGCCGGTGCGGGCGCGGACAGAAGCTCCGCCGGATCGACAGCGTCGAAACCCTGCGGAACGCTGCGGGCGACGATGACGGCCGGGCGGCAGTTGGTCAGCAGATAGCGCAGGCGATCTTCCGGCGAGCCGGCATCGACCGGCACCCAGACCGCACCCATCAGCGCTGCGGCGAGCGTGATGGCCGTATGTTCCGGGCTGCGTGGCAGGCACACGGCCACGACATCGCCCCGGCCGATGCCGCGCGCCTTGAGGCCCGCCATCGCCCCTGCCACCATCTGACCGAGTTCGCCATAGGCAATACGCCGCTTGCCGCTGACGAGCGCCGTGCGCGACGGGTCGCCCTCGAAAAGATGGCCGGCGATCCGTTCCAGAAATGGCGGGCAGACGAAGTTTCCTTCGTCGCCGTTCAGCCGGTAGTGGGACAGGTCGACAATATCGCGTGTGTTGAAGGAGAAAGCGCCGCTATTGGCGATCCCGGCAATCGCACGCTCGATGGCGGCGAGAATATCCGCCACCGTCGCCGCATCGATCGCCTGCTCGGCATAGTCGATATCGAGGATGAGATCGCCCTGCGGATTCTGCGAAAAGCGGAAATCCAGCGCCACCTGCGGCGTCTGGGTAAGCCCGCCGGTCCATTGCATCGTCGATTCGGATGAAAGCGTCGGCCAGGTCAGACCGTTGGTGATCACCACCGGCAAGGCCAGCCCGCCCGGATTGGCATTGAGAAGCACACGATTGAGATCGATACCCGAAAAGGCGAGATGGTTCAGCCCTTCCAGCACATCCGTCTGGAGGCCTGCCGCCCGCTCCGCAAAGCTATTCTTGGCCGCATCCCATTGGACGGCGATGAAGCTGGAGCGGTTGGCGAAGGCGCCTTCCACCTGCGGCGCGACGGGAATGCCGACGACGAGCGCGCCTTCGTTGAGCCAGAGCGAGAGCACATCGAGGATAACGGCCGTCAGCGCCGAATTCTTGAACAGCCGCTCTTTCGCGCCGGTGCGTGAAAAGGCGGTGAAACGCTGTTTTTCGACAGTCAGGCTCTGGCGGCTGTAACGCGAGGTGGGAATGGTTTCGAGCGGTGCTTTCCACGGCAGTTGCGAGGGCACCTCGGCATCTTTCAACTTTTCAGCCCAATAGGCGGCATCCCCGGCACGGGCCGCCGAGATATCCTCCTTCGGCGTTTCGACCGTTGCGGCGGCTTCCGGCGGCACGACACCGTCGAAGAGTTCCGCCGCGAGGCTGGCAATGGCCCGCCCATCAAGGATAAGCGCGTCGAAACGCAGGAAGACCACGACCTTGTGTCCCGTCGGCCCTGCATCCGGCATAAGAAACACCGTGACCTGCCATGGCGAGGTTGCGAGATCGAAATGTGCATGGGAAAAATCCCGTCGCACCGCGTCGATCCTTGCCTCGGCTTGCGGAAGAGACAGGGCCGAAAGATCGACGAGATCGAGATTGATCTTCGGCTCATCGCAGACCATCTGCACCAGCCGTCGCTCATCGATGCGGGTGCGCAGGCTTTCATGTCTCGCGACCATCGCGGCAAGCCGCGACCGCAGCAGTTCCGGGTCGATATCGCCGCGATATTCGCGGAACTCCTGCATCGCCACGCCGCTCAGCGGCAGATGGGTGCCGCGCCCGAGCAGATAGGCCTGTTGCAGGGGTGAGAGAGGACGTTCCATGGGTTTTCCTTTTGCCTCGGCTGCCGTTTCCGACCGCTGCGCGACCAAACGCTCCACGCTTTCGCAAGCGAGATCGGGGCTTTCCGCGATCCGGCGAAGAAGAGCGACGTAGGTTTCGAACAAGGCGCGCAGCCAGCGCTCCGGCAGCGCATCGAGCCGCACATCCCAGTTGATCAGCAACCCGCCATCCACCGCCGCCACCTGCGCATCCAGCGCCACCCCCGGCCCCTGCGAGACGGTGTGGACCATCGGACCGAACACCCGCCCGACCCGTTCCGAAAACAGCTCCCCACCCGGAAGATCGACGCCTGCGGTGAAAACCACCGGCGAGGTCTGCAAACCACCGCGCTGGCGGGAGAGATCACGCATGACGCTAACGCCCGGATAGGACTGGTGCGCGAGAAGCCCGTTCATCTCATCGAACAGCCTGCCAAGCAGCGCCTCGAGCGTTTCTTCAGACCTGATATCGACGCCGAGCACGAGCACGTTGGAAAATTCGCCGACGATCTCATCGACCCTTTCCACCAGCGGCGCGCGCCAGAAACCCGGCACGGAAAGCCGGAATTTTTCCGCCCCCGACGCCTGCGACAGCGCCAGTGCGAAAACACCGAGCAGAAGGGTCGACGTCGTCACGGAAAAACGCCGCGCTGTCCGCTCCAGGCTGCTGCGCTCCGCCGCAGAAAGCAGCGTGGCGAGCCGGTCCGTGTGAACGGCGCGCGAGGGGTCATCGGACAGAAACGGCAGCGGCGGAGCGTCCGGAACATAGGCAAGCCGTTGTCGCCACCACAGGCGGTCCCTTTCGCGCAAGCCCCGCAAGTCCGGATCGGACATGAGACGTTCCGCCCAGTCGAAAAACGACGGAGTTACCGGTTCGAAAGTCCGGGTTTCGTCTGCGCCTGACGCCGTCTCGTAAAAGCGGGCAAGGTCTTCCATCACGATCCGCACGCTGGCCGGATCGACGGCCAGCATGTCTGTGTCCACATGCAGACGGCAACGTCCCTCCGGCAACAGGCTGAGCGAGATCGCCGCCGGTGCGGCAATGCGTAGATCGGCCCGGCGATGGCTCCATTCCTCGCGCTTCGCCTCAAGACGGCGTGCAAGCACCTCCGAATCGAGCGCAGCCATGTCCTCCACATCGAGGCGGAGCGGCCGGCAGGCAGGATCGACGGACTGATGGCCTTCAGCATCGATCCTGAGGCTCAGCATGGGGTGACGCCGGCAGAGCCTTTCCACGGCAACGGCCAGTTTTTCCGCATCCACCGCCTGCCCGTCGAATTCGAGGTAGAGATGCGGCGTAACTTTCCCGAGTATTCCATCCGCCTCGCGGCCGACCCAATAGGCCACCTGCATGGGGGTTAAATTTAGCATGTGAATTTGAACCGGTTGACAAAACATGATTAGCATACTCAAGTATAAGCCATCGTCAACCACTCGCACAGGAGGCATCCCATGAAAACGGGAGCACTCAGGACGAATGACGTCGAATCCGACGAAATTACTGAATTTAATAGAGAATTTCTGTTTACTTCCGGCAGCGGGCAATTGCGCGCCAAGGGCATTCGCGAAAAGATAGCGATTCCCGCCCGGGGCGGCGAAGACATTGCCAGCCCGCTGCAGCAGGCACTGGCCGGCGCGTTCGAGCGTGCGCAGCGGGAGGGACAGGAGAACCCCATCGCCATCGGCGCGATCCCCTTCGATGTCAGCGAACCTTCATGCCTGTATATTCCATACAACTATGAATGGAATTCCAAGGATGCAGAACCGATCGTCGCCGATTCGGCCATGCCCGCACTTGTCGGCCAGAACAGCCTGCCGGACGAGAGCGGTTTCAAGCATGCCGTCGAACATGCCATCGTCAATTTCCGCCATTCCGAAGTCCGCAAGGCGGTGCTTTCCGTCATGCGTGAACTGACTTTCGCCTCCGAGGTCAATGTCGAAAGATTGCTGGCGAGCCTCGCCAAACAGAACCGCGAAGGTTACCAGTTCCGCATTCCGCTGCCCGATGGCGGCGACCTGATCGGCGTCAGCCCGGAACTCCTGATTCGCAAGCAGGGCGAGAAAATCATCTCGAACCCACTGGCGGGATCGGCAAAACGCATGGTCGATCCGGCGGCGGACAAGGCCAATGCGGATCGGCTCTCGGCCTCGGAAAAGGATCATTACGAGCATAGCCTCGTCATCGAGGATATCCGCTCGCTGCTTTCGCCGGTCTGCGCGGAACTCGATGTTCCCGAAAAACCCTCCCTCATCAACACGGCGGCACTCTGGCATCTTTCGACCCGCATCGAAGGCCGTCTCGCCGATCCGGAAACCAATGCGCTGCAGCTTGCCTGCCTGCTGCACCCGACGCCAGCCGTCTGCGGCTTCCCCACCGAGCGCGCCCATCGCCTCATCCGCTTCGTCGAGCCTTTCGAGCGCGGCCTCTTCACCGGCATGGTCGGCTGGACGGATTCGCAAGGGAATGGCGAATGGGTGGTGACGATCCGTTGCGGCACCGTGCAGCGGGAAACCGTGCGGCTCTTCGCCGGCGCGGGCATCGTGGAGGCCTCGGAGCCCGAATCCGAATGGGCCGAGGTGCAGACCAAGCTCAAGACCATGCTGAACGCCTGCGGTCTTGCGGCCTAATTTTTCCAGGGACAAACCATGACAATCGAATTCCAACGCTGGCCCGAGGATTTCGTTCGCCGATACCGCGAACGCGGCTACTGGATCGACCGGCCGCTGAGCGGCATTCTCGCCGAACAGGTGGAGCGCCGGCCGGATGCGACTGCGCTGATCTGCGGCGACCGTCGTTTCAGCTATGCCGATCTCGACCGGCAATCCTCCAATCTGGCCGGACATCTCTCCGCCGCAGGCATCGGCAGGGGTGATACGGCGCTGGTGCAATTGCCGAACATAGCCGAGTTCTATCTCGTCTTTTTCGCGCTCATCAAAATCGGCGCCGCCCCCGTCAACGCGCTTTTCAGCCATCGCCGGCTGGAAATGACCTCCTATGCGGAGCAGATCGCGCCGAAGCTGGTGATCGCCTCGCGCAGCCACGAGCTTTTCGCCGATGACGCATTTGTGGAGGCGCTGAAGGCGGCCTCTCCAAAGCTTGCCGTGACCCTGCTGCTCGGCGAAACCGATCCGCAGCGCAGCCTGGAGCAGAAGCTGGCCGCCCCGGCCGAAAATCCACCGGCTTACGCCCCTTCGGCGGCCGATGAGGTGGCGCTGTTCCAGCTTTCCGGCGGCAGCACCGGAACGCCGAAACTGATCCCCCGGACGCATAACGACTACGACTACAGCGCCCGGGCCAGCGCGGAGATTTGCGAACTTTCGCCGCAGACCCGCTTCCTCTGCGCCATTCCGGTGGCGCATAATTACCCGATGAGCTCACCCGGCGCGCTCGGCGTGTTCCACGCCGGCGGTGCCGTGGTCATGGCCGCCAATCCGGAGCCGCTTGCCTGCTTCGATCTGATCGAAAAACACGGCGTCGACATCGTGCCGCTGGTGCCGCCGGCGGTGGCGCTGTGGCTGCAGGCGGCTCCCGCCCATCGCGAACGGCTGAAATCCCTCAAACTCCTGCAAGTCGGGGGCGCAAGCTTCGCCGAAGCGCTCGCCCGCCAGGTGCCGGAGGTGCTGGGCTGCGACCTGCAGCAGGTGTTCGGCATGGCGGAAGGTCTGGTGAACTATACCCGCTTCGGGGACCCCGACCATATCGTCTTCACCACGCAAGGCCGGCCGATCAGCCCGGATGACGAAATCCGCATCGTCGACGAGGACGGCAACGACGTGCCCGAGGGCGAAGCCGGCATGCTGGCGACCCGTGGCCCCTACACGTTCCGGGGCTATTACCGCGCGCCCGAACACAGCGCCCGGGTCTTCGACAAGGATGGTTTCTATTATTCCGGCGACGTCGTGCAGCGCACGCCCGAAGGTTATCTGCGGGTCGTTGGCCGGGTGAAGGACCAGATCAATCGCGGCGGCGAAAAGGTCGCTTCGGAAGAGGTGGAAAACCTGATCCTGCGGCATCCGGATGTGACGCACGCGGCGCTTGTGGCGATGCAGGACGAACTTCTCGGCGAAAAAAGCTGCGTCTTCGTCGTATCCCGCAATCCCGCGCTTAAGGCGCCGGCGATCCGCCAGCATCTCGCCGGTCTCGGCGTCGCGGATTACAAGCTGCCGGACCGCGTGCGCTTCATCGAGGCCATGCCGCTCACCGCCGTCGGCAAGATCGACAAGAAGCGCCTTCGCGACTTGTTGACAGCCCCCGTCGCCATCAGCGCCTGACACGCAGCGCCAATCGAAAGGGACGCTCAAAAGGGCGTCCCCATTCCAAAGATTACGCGCCGCCCAAGCCGGCGCAGCACAAAACCGAGGTCATCATGACGATCCCCACCATTTCCGACTATCCGATGCCGGTCGCCGCGAGCTTTCCGGCCAACAAGACAAAATGGCAGCCCGATGCGAAACGCGCCGTACTGCTCATTCACGACATGCAGCGTTATTTCCTGCGGTTCTACGAGGCCGACGGCAAGCTGATGACCACCCTCATCGACAATCTCGCCAAGGTGAAGGCATGGGCCGTAGAGAACGGCGTGCCGGTCATCTATACCGCCCAGCCGCATAACCAGCCGCCGGGCGACCGCGCGCTCCTGAACGACATGTGGGGACCGGGTCTCACCGTCGTCGATCCGGAATTGCAGAAGGTGGTCGACAAGCTCGCGCCGACGCCCGACGACGTGGTGTTGACCAAATGGCGCTACAGCGCCTTCCAGCGCTCCGATCTTGCTGAGCGCATGAAAGGCTGGGGCCGAGACCAGATCATCGTCGGCGGGGTTTACGCCCATATCGGCTGCATGATGACGGCGGTGGAAGCCTTCATGAAGGATATTCAGCCCTTCATGATCGGTGACGGCGTCGCCGATTTTTCCGAGGCCGAGCACCGCATGGCGCTGCAATATGTGGCGACGCGCTGCGGCGTGGTGATCGACACCGCAAGCCTTGTCGGCGCAAGCGAGGCCACCGGCACCCGCGAATGGCTGAAAGCCCGCGTCCTGCAGATGGTGGAGGATGAAAGCGACATCGACCCCGATGAAAACCTCATCTTCTACGGGCTGGATTCGCTGCAGGTGATGAAGCTCGCCGGCGAATTGAAGGAGCGCGGTGTCACCGTCGGCTTCGATGAGCTTGCGCGTGTGCCGACACTTTCCGCCTGGTGGGCGCTGATCGAAGAAAAGCGGCTCGCAGCCTGAGCGGACGGACAAGATGACGCAACAGAGATTTACCGGGCAGCGCGTGCTGGTGACGGGCACGGCCCAGGGCATCGGCCGCCGCATCGCCGAACGTTTCATCGAGGAAGGGGCCGAGGTCATCGGCCTCGACCTTCTGGCCGACACAGTGGGGGCCCCCTTCCGCCAGATCGCGCTCGACATCACCGACGCGACGGCGGTGGAGACGGTCTGCAAGGCGATAGAGAGCGAATGGGACGGGCTCGATATTCTGGTCAATGCCGCCGGCATTTTACGGCTCGGCGACAGCGAGAGCCTGACGCCGGCGGACTGGAAAGCCTGCATGGATGTCAACGCCGCCGGGCCGTTCTATATGATGCGGCAATGGAGCGGCACCTTCAAGCGGCAGAGGCGAGGCGCCATCGTGAACGTCGGCTCCAACGCCGCCGTCGTGCCGCGCATCGGCATGATGGCCTATTGCGCCTCCAAGGCGGCGCTGGTCAGCCTCAGCCATTGCGCCGCCCTTGAGCTTGCGCCCTATGGCGTGCGCTGCAATGTCGTCTCCCCCGGCTCCACCGATACGCCGATGCTGGCCGGCATGCTGAACGATCCCGCCGGCAGAGACCGGCTGGTCGCCGGCCTGCCCGAGCAGTTCAAGCTCGGCATCCCACTCGGCAAGATCGCGAGGCCGGACGATATAGCCGATACGGTGCTGTTTCTCGCCTCCGATCAGGCCGGCCATGTGACGATGCAGCAGATCGTGGTCGATGGCGGCGCGACGCTTGCGGCCTGAACGGGAGCGGGATGGCGAAAAGCGTGAGCGGTATCGCCAGCCCGCTCACATCATGATCTAGGCCGCTGGATGAGGGTGACGGACATGGCCATTGCAACGGCGTTTCATCGCGAAGTCGTCTCCGGCGATCCACCGGAGGCCATCTGGCCTTGGCCGGACGACAGCTGCGATTGCCATTGCCTCACCCTTCGTTACAGCGCCGATGAGGGTTGCGGCGGCGAGGTCCCTCCCTTGCCGCCGCAGCTTTTACACGCCCTGCCCAGACGCAGGGCAGAATTCATCGCCGGGCGCAGATGCGCGGCCGAGGCCATCCGCCGCCTCACCGGCCACTCCACCTTTCCCGGCATGGGTGAAGACCGCGCGCCGATCTGGCCAGAAGGCGTGATCGGCGCGATTTCACATAGCCATGAACGGGCGATTGCCCTTGCCGGCTCTTTCGAGCGGTTCTGCGGCATCGGCATCGACATCGAAAGGCTCCTGACCGGGGAGGAGGCCCGCGATATCGCCGCGCAGGCCCTGACGGCAGGCGAACGCCACAGGCTCGGGAATGACATCGATCCCTTCATGACCGGCTTGATCTTTTCGGCCAAGGAAAGCCTGTTCAAGGCGCTTTATCCGACAGTGAAACGTTTTTTCTTTTTCGACGCGGCCGAACTGTCCGGCTTAGACGACAACGGCTCTGCCTCGCTGCGGCTGACCGCCGACATAGGCGGTGAATGGCTCAGGGGAACGGAGATTCCCTTCCGTTTCTGCCGCTTCGACGGCTTTCTCGTCACCCGCATCATGATCGGGCGCTAACGAAGAAAGCGGCCTCGTCGAAGGGAAAATGACCAGTTCCACTGCCCTTCCCGTCATTCGCATGAAATATTGAGACGGTAGGCACCTTGCTGGAATGATTCCAAACAAGCAACGGTGGAGACAGACTATGACCGACATCGATACAAGCAAATTGTCCTGGGACGAGTGGGACGAACTGCAGAACCCGCCGCCGGCCGAAACCGATTTCGACCGCGTGGTCGAAACCGCGATTTCCCGCCGCGGCTTTCTTGGCGGCGTGCTTGCCTTCGGTTCGGCCGCGGCCGCCATGGGCACGCTCGGCAATCTGATGACCAGCACCTCCGCCGAGGCGCAGGAAGCTGCCGCCGGTCGTTTCCCCTTCAAGCCGGTCGCCGCCGCCACCGACCACACCATCCATGTGCCGGAAGGCTACAGCTGGAAGCCGGTCGCCAAATGGGGCCAGCCGCTGTTCTCCAACGTTCCCGATCTCGATCCCGCCAAGGGCGTCAGCGTTGAAAACTCCGACAAGGTCTTCGGCGAAAACACCGACGGCATGGAACTGTTCATGGTCGGCGCTCATCAGCTGATCGCCGTCAATCATGAATATGTGAACCCGGAAACCAACCTGCCGCACGCCGAAAAGGGCAACCCGAAGACCGCCGACGACGTGAAAATCCTGCAGAACATGCAGGGCGTCACCGTCATGGAAGTCGCGGAAGGCACCGAAGGCTGGGAAATCGTTCTCGACAGCCCGTTCAACCGCCGTATCCACCACAACACGCCAATGAAGCTTTCCGGCCCGGCCGCCGGCTCCGATCTCGTCAAGACCGCCGCTGACCCGAAGGGCATCGACTGTCTCGGGACCTTCAACAATTGCGGCGCCGGCCGCACGCCCTGGGGCACCTATCTCACCTGCGAAGAAAACTTCAACGGCTATTTCGGCACCACCGACGCTGCCTTCAAGCTGCCTGACGATTACAAGCGCTACGGCATCGTCGCCGAGACCCGTTACGCCTATGAGAAGTTCGACGCGCGTTTCGACGTTGCCAAGAACCCCAACGAGCCGCGCCGCGCCGGCTACGTGGTCGAGATCGATCCTTCGGATGCCTCCTCCACCCCGATCAAGCGCACTGCGCTTGGCCGCATCAAGCACGAAAACGCCGCCGTGGTGATTGCCCGTGACGGCCGTGTCGTCGTTTACATGGGTGACGACGAGCGTGGCGAGTTCCTCTACAAATTCGTCTCCAACGGCATTTACGTGCCGGGCGGCGACACCTCGAAGCTGCTCGACGAAGGCACGCTTCACGTCGCCAAATTCGCCGATGACGGCACCGGCGAGTGGGTGGCTCTCACACCTGAGACCACCGGCATGAAGATCGATGAAATCTGCGTCTTCACCCGTCAGGCCGCTTCCAAGGTGGGCGCGACGACCATGGACCGCCCGGAATGGGTCGCCATCAACCCGGTCGCCATCGAAGCCTATTGCGCGCTGACCAATAACAGCCGCCGCGGCGAAATGAAGGATGGTAAGCTGCGCGCCAATGCCGGCGGCGACGCCATGGCCATCAATGCCGCCAACCCGCGCGAAAAGAACGAATACGGCCAGATCGTGCGCTGGTATCCGGAAAATGACGACCATGCGGACGGCAAGTTCAAGTGGGACCTGTTCTGCATGGCCGGCAACCCTTCGGTTCACAAGGACGCCTTTGCCGGCTCCTCGAACATCAACGAAGGCAACATGTTCAACTCGCCTGATGGCATGATGTTCGACTCGACCGGTCTCCTCTGGATCCAGACCGATGGCGAAGACAGCAATGAAGGCAACTTCGCCGGCCAGGGCAACAACCAGATGCTGGCGGGTGACCCGGCCACCGGCCGTATCGAGCGCTTCCTGACCGCCCCGAAGGGTTCCGAAGTCACCGGCCAGACATGGTCCGGCGACAAGCGCACCCACTTCGTCGGCATCCAGCACCCCGACGCCCCCTTCCCGGATGGCGAAGGCAAGCTGCCGCGCTCGGCCCTCATCGCCATCAAGCGCGATGACAATGTGAAGATCGGCTGATCTCTCGCAAAAGCTCCGGGCCGCGGAAGATCGCGGTCCGGTTCGATAAAAGAAAACGCCGTGCGTTAGGATGCACGGCGTTTTCTTTTGCTTCAATTGGAAGGCCGCTTCGAAGGGCGTTTGGGCCTGCCGCAAGACTCATTTCGGCCCGCCCTGTAGCGCAGGGCGGGCCTAGGCAACCGGCAGGCCGGAAGCTCAAACCTCGCGGAAGGAGCGACTGGCCTGATCCAGCAGCGGTTTGAGGAAATAGGAAAGCACGCTTCTTTCCCCTGTCGTGATGAAGGCCTCCACCGGCATGCCGGGCATCAGATTGAATTCGCCCAGCCGCTTTATCTGCTCCGGCGAGGTGGCGACGCGCACGACGTAATAGCTGGCGCCTGTTTTTTGATCCACCGTCACGTCCGCTGAAATGCGCTCCACCGTTCCGGTGATTTCCGGCGTCGTTTTTTGATTGAAGGCGGAAAAGCGCAGGTTTGTCGCCTGGCCGTAATAGATCTGGTCGATATCCTGCGGCGCAACCTTGGCCTCCACCACCAGCTTGTCCACCTCCGGCACGATCATCATGATCTGTTCGCCCGGCGCGATGACGCCGCCGACGGTGTGCACGGCCAATTGATGCACCACGCCATCCTGCGGCGCGAGAATATCGACACGTTTCAACTGGTCTTCGGCCGCCACCCGTCGTTCGACATATTCGCCGATGCGGGCGTCCATCTCACGCAGATCGGAACCGACCTCCTCCGACCATTGCTCGTCGATCTGAAGGATTTGCAGCGCGGTTTCGCTGATCTTCGCCTCGACCCCGGCAATGCCCGCCATCAGCCGGCCGATATCGCCGTCAATATCCGTGGCCTGACGCTCCAGCGTGCTGAGCCGGCTCTTTTCCATCAGGCCTCTTTCATGCAGGGAGCGAAAGCGGATCAGCTCCTCATCGACCATGCCCTGCTCGCGGAAATTCGCCGCGCGCTCGGCCTCCATGCCGGCGATCTCATCGCGAAGCTGCTGCACGCGCTGTTCGAGCTGGCGTTTCTTGCTTTCGCGAACGGCCCTGCGGGTTTCGAAAAGACGCTGTTCTGCGTCCAGCATCGCGACGATCTCGGCATCGCCGCTCCGGTCGAGCAAGGCCTGCGGGAACACCACCTTGCCGGCCCGGTCGCGCTCGCTCTCCAGCCGCGCCTTGCGGGCGATGAATTGATCGAGGCTTTTGACGATGATGGCGAGATTGGCCCGCGTCATCGTCGCATCGATGCGCATGACGACATCCCCGGCCTTCACCCGGTCGCCATCGCGCACCATCAATTCGCTGACGACGCCGCCGACCGGATGCTGGACCTTTTTCAGGCTGGTTTCCACCACCAGCGAACCCTGCGCGATGACCGCGCCGACGATCTCGGTGCCAACCGCCCAGCCGCCAAGCAGGCCCGTCAGCGTGAGAAAGCCGAGCCCGCCAACGAGAAGGTGGCCGCGGATCGAGCGTTTGAGTGTCTGCCATTCGTCCATCTTCATGCCTTTCCTGTTTCCACGGCCTGCACGACCTTGAGGGCACCCGCCGCACCGCCGACCGGCCGTAGCACCTTGGCGAGAACCTCCTCCTTCGAACCGAAAGCCTGCTGGCGGCCATCGGCGAGCATCAGCACCTTGTCCACGGCCAGAAGCGCGCTCGGGCGGTGGGCGATGATGACGGCTACGCCGCCGCGCTCGCGAATGCCGAGGATCGCCGCCGTCAGCGCATCCTCACCTTCGGAATCCAGGTTGGAATTCGGCTCGTCGAGCACGACGAGGAAGGGGTCGCCATAGAGCGCCCGCGCAAGGGCGATCCTCTGCTTTTGCCCCGCCGATAGTTGCCGCCCCGTCTCGCCCACTTCGGTGGAATAACCATCCGGCAGGCTGACGACGAGATCGTGAATGCGCGCCGCGCGCGCCGCCGCGATGATCTTGTCCGAACTCGCCTGCCGGTCGAAGGAGGCGATGTTTTCGGCAATGGTGCCGTCCAGCAATTCGATCGCCTGCGGCATATAACCGATGTGGCGCGCCAGCGCCTCGGCCGGCCATTGGCCCAGCGTCGCACCGTCCAGCCGGACGGAGCCTTTGAGCGGCCGCCACAGGCCGACAAGCAGGCGCGCCAGCGAACTCTTGCCGGAACCGCTCGCCCCGATCACGCCAAGGCCGCTGCCGGCCGAAAGCGTGAAGGCGATATCCTGCAGAACCGGCTCCGCCGTCTCCGGTGGAATGGCGCTGACGCGCTCGACCGACAGCAGCGCCTGCGGCGCGGGCAGGTCCATGCGCATCGCGGTCTCCGGCAGTAACGCCAAAGTTTTTTCAAGCCGGCGGCGGCTTTGCCGGGCGGCGATGAAACCTTTCCAGTTGGCGATGGCGAGATCGACCGGCGCAAGCGCCCGCGCGGACAGGATGGAACCGGCAATGATGATCCCGGGCGTCGCCTGCTCGTTGATGACCAACCAGGCCCCGACGGCCAGAATGCCGGATTGCAGAACCATGCGCAGCACTTTGCTCGCCACGCCGAAGCCGGAAGCGATATCGCTTGCGGAGCGCTGCTCACGCACATAAGCGCGATTGTCCGCCTGCCAGCGATCCCGTAGCGGCGCGCCCATGCCCATGACGGCGATGATATCGGCGTTGCGGCGGGTGGCTTCGATCAGCCTGTTGCGCCGGGAAGCATGTTGTGCGGCCTCTTCCACGGGACGTTTGGAGACCAGCTCCGTCATCAGCGTGAACACGGTGAGGACGGCGGCCCCGGCAAGCGCCGTGACGCCGAGCCAGAAATGGAATGCGAAGCAGATGGCAATGTAAAAGGGCAGCCAGGGCAGGTCGAACAGTGCGGTCGGCCCGCTGCCCGACAGGAAAGAGCGGATCGTGTCGAGATCGCGAAGCGGCTGCGCCTGACGGCCGCTCACCGGCATGCGCAATTGCAGGCCGATCACCGCATCGTAAACCCGGAAGGACAAAAGCTGATCGAGCCGATCGGCGATGCGCACCAGCAAACGCCCGCGCACCGCATCGAAAAGCCCCTGAAACGCATAAAGCACCACCACGATGGCGAACAGCGCCACCAGTGTCGGCAGGCTGCGGCTCGGCAGGACGCGGTCATAGACCTCCATCATGAACAGCGAGCCCGTGAGATAAAGAATATTGACCAGAGCGCTCATCAGACCGATGCCGATGAAAGCACCGGCGCAGCCGGCGAAAACGCCTTTGATCTCGCGAACATTATTATTGGCGGAACGATAACGCATTTTACTATCCGTTGAGATCGTGGCGGCGGCAACCAGCGATGACACGCCTGTCGCAACCACCCGCGAACGAGAAAAAGGCGCATCCCGGAGGATGCGCCTTCATGGTTCAGGCGAAGCGGAAGTCGTCGATGACGAACTGCTCGGTCTTCACGCCATCGAAGGTGACGGTCGAGCCGTCCTTGAAGGCGATCTGCGCGCCGTTTTCACCGTCGGTGAAGGCGCCGGAGGCGATCAGCGACTGATAGTCGGCGAAGACATCCTTGGAGAGCATGACGACATCCTTGCCGTCTGCCCCGCCCTGGAAGTCCGTCATCACATCCCGACCGGTGCCGGCCGTAAAGACGAAGGTATCCGCGCCGCTGCCGCCGGTCAGCACATCGTTGCCCGAGCCGCCGGCCAGCACGTCGTTGCCGGACCCGCCGCTCAGCTCGTCATTGCCGCCGCCGCCGTAAAGCACGTCGATACCTGCACCGCCCATCAGCACGTCATTGCCTTCGCCGCCATAGACATCGTCGTGGCCGTCGCCGGCGATAACCCGGTCATTGCCGTCGCCGGCATCCACCATGTCATTACCGCCGCCGGCAGACAGCCTGTCATCGCCGGCGCCGCCTTCGATCATATCCTTGCCGCCGGTTGCGATCAGTACGTCATCGCCATCGCCGCCTTCGACAATGTTATATTCGGTATAACCATCCACGGTGACGGTGGTGGCGCCCGTCGATTCACCGCCATTGGCGTCGCGCACGGTATAAGTGAGCGAGACGGTTGCCTGCTCATAATCTTCCAGCTTAGCAAAGGCGGAAGAGGGATCGACCACGAGCTTGCCGTCCACCACGGAGAAGGCTGCCGCCGCCTGCTCCTTCGTCAGGGCAAGACCGGCCACGGCCGTCACCGTAACGCCGACCAGAGTCAGGCGGTCACCTTCGACATCGGTGTCATTGGCCACGAGATCGAAGACGCCGCGATCCTTCTCGCCCACGGCGACCGTGTCGGCAACCGCGACCGGCGCGTCGTTGACCGGCTTGATGGTGACGGTGACGATGCTCTCCGTCACCCCGCCCTTGCCGTCGGAAACGACGACGGTGAAGCTGCCGATTCCGTTGACATTCTCATTGGGCGTATAGGTCCACTCGCCGGTTTCCGCATCGATCCGGGCGGCGCCGTTGATGGCATCGCCCTTCAGGGCAAAAGTGAGCCTGTCGCCGTCTATATCGGTGGCGACGAGCTTGCCGCTGACGGCCTTGTCCTCATCCGTGACGACAGCGACCGACGCGACCACGGGCGCATCATTGACCGGCTTGACCGTGAAGGCGGCCGTCGCTTCGCTGGAGCCGCCGCGGCCATCGGCGATGCTGTAGCGGAAGCTCGCCTCGCCGTTAAAATCGGCCGAAAGCGTAAAGCGGATGCCGTTTTCCTCCAGCACCGCCGTGCCGCCGACCGACCCCGAGACGCCGGTGACCGTCAGGCCGTCGAGATCGGCGTCGCGGTCGTTGCCGAGCAGGGTGGCGAAGGAGATGACGAAGGACGGCGCGTCCTCGTTCACCGCCGCCAGCCGGTCATTCGCTGCCGCCGGGCCGCGATTGACGAGAGCCTTGACGATGTCGTCGCGGTTCAAAACCTTGCCATCTGCGAAAGACAGCCTTTCGATGCCGCCATCGGCGAGCTGATTGCGCAAAGTCAGCTTCTCGCCATCCGCCAGCTCGATTTCCACGGACTGGCCGTATTTGCGCAGCACCGCTTCGCTTCGGGCGATATCGTGCAGCGAGAGCCGGTCAACCGCGCCGGAGGCCGAGGCGGTTTCCAGGATCTCGTCGGAACCGTCGCCGCGTCCATAACGATATCTGTCCGAACCATCGCCCCCGATCAAGAGGTCATTGCCCTTGCCGCCCTCGATGAAATCGTCGCCGAGGCCGCCGGAGATCATGTCGTTGCCGGCATCGCCCCACAGTTCGTCATTGCCGGCGCCGCCGGACAACGCGTCATTGCCCGTACCGCCCGAGAGCGCATCGTCACCCTCGCCGCCATCCAGACGGTCGTTGCCGCCGAAACCCTGAAGCTCGTCATTGCCGCCGTGGCCGAGGATAGTCTCGGCGGCTGCCGTGCCGACGAGCATGTCGTGGCCGGCCGTGCCGGTCAGGGTATTGCCTGCGTCGAGACCGGATTTAAGATCGACAACGGTGAGATTATCGAAGGTCAGGCCGGCATTGCCCCAGGAATAAAGGCCGAAGGTGCCTGCATCGAATCCCCGGTCACCGATCGGATAGGCAAACAGCGCCTCGTCATTGAGGAAGGCGGTGATCTTGTCGCCGACGATTTCGGCGCGAAGCTTCATCGCCTGACCCGGCTCGTATTTGCCTGGAACCTGGGCCAGAATTTCCTCGATGCCGTTCTTCATACGCACGAGGTTGAAGATGCTGCCGGCGCCATTGCCGGGTTTACGGTCGAGAATGCCGTCGGCATCCAGTTCCAGCTTGTAGTAGTTTTTGCTGTCCTTGTAGCGGAACAGGAAACCGAGGCCGTCCTTGTCCGGTGTCTGGAACGTCGCCTCGATGGCGTAATCCGTCCATGCAAGCGCCGCCGGATCGTTGAACAGGGCGTAGGTGCCGAGACGCAGCACGTTGACGCCGTCGCCCATCGGGCTCCATCCGCGCTTGTAATAGTCGGGAGCGGTTGCACCGGTCCAGGTCAGTTCACGACTTGCAAGTTCCGTCGTCTGGAGCAGCTTGCCGTTGGAGATCAGCCATTCGGAGGTCTTGCCATCCGCTCCGATACCGCCGAATTCGCCCTCATCGACGATCTTGAAGCGAGCCATCGCCTCGGCCGACGAAAAATCCTCGGCGACGAGGATTTTCGTCCGGTCCACGACCGTGACGTCGATGCGATCCGTCGAGACGGAACCATTGGCAGCCGTAACCTTAAGCAGCAGCTTGTTAACGCCCGTATCGAGAGCGACATCAACCTTCTTGCCGGTTGCGACGACATTGCCCTTGAGGTCCGTCCAGACAAAGCCGGTCAGTTGCTCGGATCCGAAAGAACCCGATGCGTCGAGCGTGACGGACGCCTTGCCATCGCCATCGATGTCATAGGCTCTCTGGTCGATGCCCGCTTTCGCGGTCGTGACGGCCCTGGTGACGACGATATCGTCAAAGACCGACGCCCGCTGGCCGCTGGAATAGACGCCGACAGTGCCGCCGGAAAGCGGAGCGTTCGCATCCGTGACAGGGCCGCCGAAGACGTTCTTGTCGCCGAGGAAGACGTTGATGGCGCCGCCGACCACAGCAACGGTCAGCGGAAGCTCCATATTGTAAGGCGTGCCTTCGTTGACCTCGGCAAGCAGGGTCGCTTTGCCGTCGGCGAGCTTGACGAGCTGGCGGCGGTTCGTTTCGCCGTCCATGGCGAAGCGGTAATAGTTGTTCGCGTCCTTATAGTAGAAGTAGACGCCCATCGCATCGTTATCGAGCTGCGTCAGCGTCGCCTCGAATACGTAGTCGCTCCATGTCGCCGACTGAGCGCCGATATAAACGAGCTTGTTGCCGGTAGCATCGCTCTGGTCGAAAAGTGCTGCCTCGGGGGCGGCAAGACCGGCGGTCGCTGTCGGACGGGAAAACACCGTGCCCTTCAGCAGGAAGCGGCCGGTATTGCCATCGGCAGCGCCGAAATCGGTGGCCCAGCCCTCGGCCTTGCCATCGTTGAAGTTTTCAATGAGCAGGGTGCGGTCGCCGCGCACCAGAACATCGATCTTATCGCTGGTCTTGATACCGTTCACATCCGTGGCGGTCAGCGTCAGCTTGTGCTTGCCGAGAGCAAGATCGGCCACTGCTTCCTTGCCTTCGGCAACGATATCGCCATTCTTGTCGGTCCAGACGAAGCTTTGAATCTCGCCTGCCCGCAGGGATTTCGCGCCGGACAGGGCTACACTGGCGGAAGACGCGCCGGCGGCGGCATCGGCGACGATATCATCCCCGGCTTCGGCCATGGCGCGCGCCTTGCCCTTGCCGACGTAGACATTCTCGAACACTTCCTGATGGCCGCGATAATAACCGGTGAGACCATCGCGGTCGAGTTCCGGCTTGGTGCGGTAACCGTCGAGATAATCGTCGAAGGCGGTGAAATAGGTTTCGGTGGTGATGCGGTTATTGTCCGGATCGATGGTGATCAGGCGCATCGCGCCGTTGCCGCCATTATTGCCGCGGGATTCGACGCCGTTGCCGGTGATCTCCTTCGATACGCCGTTCTGGTAGTTGACCAGGAACTGGAAGACGGGCTCGCCATACTGGTTATAGGTGATGTCCGTTTCCGCGCCGTCGCCGAAAATATGACCGGAGAAGGTCATGACGATGTTGGGGTAACGTGCAAGCAAAGCACGGGCGACATATTCGCCGTCATTCGCGCCGCGCTGATCGGTGCGCATGCCATAGTCGTAACCCGCGCCTTCGTCGTAAAGCGGCAGGGCCAGATTGTCCTGACGCGTCGCATAGCTCGTCAGCGAATGGGTGGCGAGCATGACGCGGTGATCGGGGAATTTCTCGATGACATCGCCCGCCCAGCGGATCACGTCGTCGCGCGGGCCGAATTCGAGCGAGATCGACAGCCATTTGGTGCCGTCAGGCGCGGTAAAGGTGCTGTAGGTGTTGCGCGCAGCAGCCTGTTCCTGATCGTAGGCGCCGCCGAAGACACCGGGGTTGGTTGCGGCCTGCTTTTCCGCGGAGAAGCGCCGGTCCAGTTCGACCGAGCTATGGTCGGCGGCGGTTCCGCCATTCGCCTGATCGTGGTTGCCGGGCAGCAGCGCGTAAGGCACCTTGCCGTCGAGCTTGCGCAGCGCCGGTTCGGCTATGTCCCATTCGGTGGGTCTATTATTCTGGGTGATATCACCGACATGGCTCATGAAGACGATTTTGTGGCTATCGCGATTGTCGACCAGCCATTGCGTCATCTGGCCGAACAGGTGCTTGATGCCGTCATTGGAGGTATAGTCCTGCGTGTCGGGGAAGACGGCAATGGTATAGGCGTTCGGACCGGCGACGCGCACGCGGAAATCATCCGTGATGCTCTTGCCGGCGCTGTCGGTGGCCGTCACGCGGATATCGGAATGGCCGAGAGCCGCAAAATCGAGCACCAGCTTGTTGCCGTCCTTCAGCACCGCGCTGACCGTCTCGTTCTTGCTGTTCTGGACGGTGAAGGTGAGCTTTTCACCGGAGAAATGCTTCGACAGGTCAATCGTCGCATTGGCCGCATCCGGCGTCACCATCATGTCCTTGATGGCGGAGGTCTTGACGACAGCGACCGGATCGACGGCGGGTTTTTCACCGATGGCGAGAATGCCGGCCTGGGCCGGAGTCTTGAATTCAAGTGTTGTGCCGCTGCCGGTAACTTTGCCGGAACCCATGACCGGCGCGGCCGAACCCTGGGCAAAACCGACTTCGAGGACACCGACCTTTTCGGCCTCGGGCTTCATCTCGACCGGCAAAATGCCGGAGGCCTTGGCCTCGCCGAGATAGGACATTTCCTCGCTTGTCAGAACCTGTTTGAGGAACAGGAAATTGCTGAGATAGCCGGGCGAGGTCTCGCCGTCCTCATCGGAGAGGATCAGGAAGCCCTTGGACATGTCGATGGCGAAGCGGCCAGCGCTGGATGCGGCAATCTTCTGGTCGGCGATAAATTCGCCGTTAATGTACTTCTTCATCGAAACCGCGCCGCTTGCGTCCGTTTCAATGGTCAGACCGATACGGTTCCAGGCGTCCAGCTTGGCCGTGCCGCGATAATCGCTGCTGATGCCGAGGCCATAGCTGTCACCGCTTGCCTTGCCGAAAATATCGCCGTCGCTGAGGTTGGTAAGGTCGGTCTGCAGCAGGGGCATCCAGCCGGTGGAACCGTTTTTCGGGAAATAAACGTCGTAGACGAGGCTGTAGGAGGTCGCCATGCCGGTACCGTTCGGCGAAACGAGAATGCTCTGATTTTGCGACAGGCGTGGAATGGTCAGCAGCCAGTCGGAAGAGGTTTCGATGGGATTGGCGATCGAGTTTTGGGTGGTCGTCATCTCTTTGGCCTTTTTAACGTGAAACGGGGTGGCCGAAGGGGCCATGGGCGGCACGATTAGAGGCCGGGACTAACGCCCCGATGACGAATTCCTAACAAATCGTAAACGCGCCATAGCGATTTCCGATGTCGCCCATCGGTTTTGTCGCGAGGTTAATGAAGTTGTCCCGCTAACGTCATGGAATTGTCAGCATTTTCGCCGATAGTCCAATCGCACCGGCGCCTTTCATGTCGGCCGGCGGCAGAACAGGATCCCATGTCGACCACGCAGCTGAAGGCCTTCCACATCGTCGCGCAATCGGGTGGCTTTTCTCAGGCCGCGCGGGACATGGCGATCAGCCAATCGACCCTTTCGGCCCATGTGCGGGAGCTGGAAGCCATCAGCGGCGTCAACCTTCTGGAACGAAAACCGCGCGGGGTGAGCCTCAGCCCGCAGGGCGAACGCCTATTCGAAATTACCGCGCGCCTGTTTCAGGCGGAGAACGAGGCCAAGGCCTTCCTGCGCGGCGATACGGGTTTTGCGGGCGGACATTTGCGGGTCGCCGCGGACGGTCCCGTCCTGCCGCTGCCGATCCTTTCGCGACTGAAGGCCGAGCGGCCGCAGCTCACCTTCTCCCTTTCGGTCGACAATTCAGCGCGGGTGGTGGAGCAGATCATCGACTACCGCGCCGACGTCGCCATCACCGCCCGCGAACCGGACGATCCGCGTCTTTATGGCGTCAAATTTCTTAGCATGCGGCTTGGCCTGTGCGTGCCCACCACCCACCCGCTAGCGGAACGTGAGGGTGTCTTCATGGCCGAACTGGAAGGCTTATCCTTCGTCATGCGCGAGCGGGGATCCCGCACCCGCGAAATCTTCGAAAAGAACCTTGCCGATCACGGCATTTCCATCCAGCCGGTAATCGAGATTTCCTCCCGCGAGGGCGTGCGCGAGGCCATCGCCAACGGGGTCGGATGCGGCGTGGTGGCCGATCTGGAATTCGGCCATGATGCGCGCCTTTCCTTCGTGTCGCTGCGCGACGCCAGTGAACTCATCGACGAATATGCGATCTGCCTTGCCGAAAGGCGGCATCTGCCGCTGGTGCGCCGCTTCATCGAAGAAGCCGGCCGGGCCTGATTGCGGCCCGACAAAGGCCCCGTCTCCGCAATAGTCAGAACACGTTCCGGTGCGCATCCGTCATCGCACGCCGCAGGTCGTCGACGGCAGAGGCCGTCGGCCCCGGCTGGTCGTTGAGTGCCGGCGGCATTTTCCAGCCGGGGTCTATGCCTTCCATATTGGGCAATTCATGGGCGATGCCTTTATGGCAATCGATGCAGGTAGCCTTGCCCGTCAGCAGATATTTGGAATGGATATCCGCGGCACGCTGCGTCTGTTTGGTAAAGTCCATCGCGGCGGAGGAATGGCAGTTGCGGCATTCCAGACTGTCATTGGCCTTCAGGCGCGACCATTCGTGCTGGGCAAGCTCCAGCCGCTTGTCGAGGAACTTCTTGCGCGTATCGATGGTGCCGAAAATCTTGCCCCAGACCTCCTTCGAGGCCTGCATCTTGCGGGCGATCTTGTCCGTCCATTCATGCGGCACATGGCAATCCGGACAAGAGGCGCGCACGCCGGAACGGTTGGAAAAATGCACCGTCCGCGTCAGTTCCTCATAAACATTGGCGCGCATCTCGTGGCAGGAAATGCAGAAGGCTTCCTTGTTGGTCATTTCGAGCGCGGTGTTGAAGGCGCCCCAGAACATGACCCCGCCGACGAAACCGCCGAGCGTGAGGAAGGCAAGGCTGAGGGTGCCGGCCGGTGTCGTCAGAACCGCCCAGAGCCAGACGAGAAGTTTTTTCACACGGGCGATCATCATTCGCTACCCGCCGGTTTGACGCCCATCTCGCTCATGTCCTGAAACGTGTTGGGCACGAGCGGCCGTGTGTCGGCCTGCGGCACATGGCAGGCCGTGCAGAAATAACGGCGTGGCGAAACATCCGCCAGCATCTGGCCTTCGCGCGTCATGTAATGGGTGACGCTGATCATCGGCGCGCCGGAATCCTGCGTGAATTCGCGCTTGTGACAGGAGAGACAGCGGTTGGCGTTGACCGAAAGCTGGTAACCGTCGATCGAATGCGGGATGACCGGCGGTTGTTCGGGATAGGCTCGCATGCGCCTGAAATCGTCGATCACCCATTTCGGCAGGGGTTTGGCGGGCTCGGTCTGCATGGCGTCACCGCGCGGGCCGGACAATTCCGGCACCATCTGCGCAACGGCCCCCGTCGCCACCGTCGCAACAACGAAAGCGGCGATCATCCATCCGTGTTTCCTGATCATGCGACCGGCTCTATCTTGACTGCGCATTTCTTGAAATCCGTCTGCTTGGAGATGGGATCGGTTGCGTCGAGCGTCACCTTGTTGATGAGCTGGCTGGCATCGAACCAGGGAACGAAGATGACGCCGGGCGGCATGCGGTTGCGGCCGCGCGTTTCCACGCGGGAGCGTATTTCGCCACGGCGCGAAACGATGCGGATTTCCGCGCCCTGATTGAGCCCTCGCTTGCGCGCATCGTCGGCATTCATGAAACAGCGGGCGCCCGGGAAAGCCTTGTAGAGTTCTGGCACACGCATGGTCATGGAGCCGGAATGCCAGTGCTCCAGCACACGGCCCGTCACCAGCCAGGTATCGAATTCCGCATCCGGGGATTCCGCCGGCGGCTCGTAGGGCACGGCGATGATGACCGCCTTGCCGTCCTTGTTGCCGTAGAACTTCACGCCCTCGCCCGGTTTGACATAGGGGTCGTAACCTTCGCGGTAACGCCACAGCGTTTCCTTGCCATCCACCACCGGCCAGCGCATGCCACGCACCTCGTGATAGGCATCGTAAGGCGCCAGATCATGGCCGTGGCCGCGCCCGAAAGCGGCATATTCCTCGAAGAGACCCTTTTGCAGATAGAAACCGAAGTGTTTTGCTTCCTGATTCTCGTATTCGCCGTTGATCTCGCTCAGCGGGAACTTGCCGACATCGCTGTCCTTGAAGAGCACCTCGTACAGCGTCTTGCCGCGATAGGCGGGATTGGCGTCCAGTATCTCCGCCGGCCACACCTCATCCGTGGTGAAGCGCTTGGAGAACTCCACCAGCTGCCAGAGGTCGGAACGCGCCTCGCCCGAGGCCTCGACAAGCTGGTGCCAGACATGGGTGCGCCGCTCGGCATTGCCATAGGCCCCCTCCTTCTCCACCCACATGGCGGCGGGCAGGATGAGGTCGGCGCTCATGGCCGTGATGGTCGGATAGGCATCCGAAACAACGATGAAATTTTCCGGGTTGCGATAGCCCTGATAGGTCTCGTTCTTGGTGTTGGGACCGGCTTGGACGTTATTATTGACCTGCACCCAGTAGAAATTCAGCTTGCCGTCATGCAGCATGCGGTCCTGCTGCACGGCGTGATAACCCGGCTTTTCCGGGATGATGCCGTGCGGGATGCGCCAGATTTCCTCGGCATGTTTGCGGTGTTCCGGGTTGGTCACCGTCATGTCGGCCGGCAGGCGATGGGCGAAGGTGCCCACCTCGCGCGCCGTGCCGCAGGCCGATGGCTGGCCGGTGAGCGAGAACGGGCTATTGCCCGGCTCGGAAATCTTTCCGGTCAAAAGATGGATGTTGTAGACCATCTGGTTGGCCCAGACGCCGCGCACATGCTGGTTGAACCCCATGGTCCACAGCGACATGACCTTGCGGTTCGGGTCCGCATAAAGCTCGGCCAGCTCCTCCAGGAAACCGGCCTCCACGCCGGTCATGGCGGCGGTCTTTTCCAGCGTATATTCGGAGACGAATTCCTTGAAGGTCTCGAAATCGATCGCTTCGGTCTTGGTCGGATCGGCGGAATTGGCGGCATTCATCTCCGCCGGATTGTCGGGCCGCAGGCCATAACCGATATCGGTGACACCGCGCACGAATTTCGTGTGGTTCTTCACGAAGTCTTCGTTGACGCGCCCGGTCTTGATGATGTGGTTGGCGATATAATTGAGGATGACGAGATCCGTGCCCGGCTTGAAGACCATCGGAATATCGGCAAGGTCCATGCTGCGATGGGTGAAGGTCGAAAGCACCGCCACCTTCACATGGTCGAAGCCCAGACGCCGGTCGGCAATGCGCGTCCACAGAATGGGATGCATCTCCGCCATATTCGAACCCCAGAGCACGAAGGCATCGGCATGTTCGAAATCATCGTAACAGCCCATCGGCTCGTCCATGCCGAAGGTGCGCATGAAGGCGTAAGCGGCGGACGCCATGCAGTGGCGAGCATTGGGATCGAGATTGTTGGAGCGGAAGCCGGCGCGCATCAGCTTGGTCGCCGCATAGCCCTCGAAGATCGTCCACTGGCCGGAGCCGAACATGCCGACGGCGGTCGGTCCCTTCTCCCTCAGCACCCGCTTGCACTGCTGCGCCATCACGTCGAAGGCCTCATCCCAGCTCACCGGCTCGAACTCGCCGTCCTTGGCGTAGACACCGCCTTTTTTGCGCAGAAGCGGGGTTTGCAGGCGGTCCTTGCCATACATGATCTTGGAGAGGAAATAGCCCTTGATGCAGTTGAGGCCGCGATTGACCTCCGCCTGCATGTCGCCATGGGTGGCGACGACCTTGCCTTCCTTGACGCCGACCATGACACCGCAGCCCGTGCCGCAGAAACGACAGGGCGCCTTGGACCACTTGATCTGCAATGCGGAAACACCACCCGGCACCGGCTGGGCGACGGCCGGCAGCGCAATGCCCGCCGTTGCCGCCGCAATGCCGGCGGCATGGGCCTTCAATAGATCACGCCGCGTCAGTTCGCTGCTCATCGCCGCTTGTCTCCTCTGTGTCGACGTGTTCGAAAACCATGTTGGCGGCAATCACACCGTCGAGTGTCGAAATATAAGTGAGCGTATCGCCCAGCATGCCGGTGCTCGTGCCGTCTATGACGATGACGATCTTGCCGTTGCCCTCGCCGTGGACCTCGACATTGTCGAGCGTTAAAAGCGTTGCCAGCACGGCGTCCCGCATCTGCGGCATCACCGCCACCACGGCGCTTGAAACATGATACCGGCCTGTATTTTCAGGCATATTGCATCTCCGTGGCTCTCTCTTTGATCTCGATCACACTGGCGGGACAGACGGACACGCAGGCCCCGCAACCGGTGCAGGCATCTTCCAGCAGTTCCGGAACGAAGGGGCCGCCACGGCGGGGCCGAAACCGGATGGCCTCGGTCGGACAGGCATCGCGGCAGGCCTGACAATCGATATTGCCGAAGGCGAGACACCCCTCACCGATCGCCATGACATGACCGAAGCGCTGCGCCGCGGGGGCGGCAAAGACAGGCTCGGGACAGGCCTCCGCACATTTGCCGCAAAAGGTGCATTCCCCGGCGGAGAAATCCACGGAAGGCAAACCGTCCGCCATGGCGATTATGCCGGTGGGACAGGCCTCGACGCATTTTGCGCAACCGCTGCACGCGGCGAGGTCGCTCAACGCGACCCCGGGGGGACAGATGCGTGGTCTATTTTTTTGCCCGCCGCGCAAAAAATCGCGCCGGCTGAGAGAGACTTCCATCATCATCTCGCCCTCAATGGCCGGGCGGCCCCGGCGGGCCGTAAATGATCTGGAACATCCAGACGATAAAGCCATAGGCTCCGACAAATCCGACCGCCAGAATGGGCCAGATTCCGAAGGCCAGAACGGCGAAGGTCACAAGTTCCTTCGTCCGGCTCGGCTTTTCATCTGCGTGTTGAGGCGCGACTATTTTAGGCATATTCGCGTTTCCCTATTCGGTTGGAGTGATAATCGACCAAAAAGAAAATATGTTCAACCATTTGATTTTATTGATTATTTATCAAAACTAACATTCATCAATATCCCTCCTCTAAGCCACTGATTTCACATTGTGCTTTTGCCGAAAAAATAAACAAACTCGTCGGAACAGTGATGTCGTCGCGGCTGGACAAGGTCTCCATCATCCGCATGCCCCCGCCTCATCGATGCCAGGCGCGCGCATGAAAGGCAGAAAGCCCTGCAACCAGACCCCGAAGCTCGCCGCCCACAAAGCGGCGCTGAGGCCATGGTGATAGGGCGATAATGTCGCGGCAAAATCGAATTCCGGCAGGATGCGGACCAGACCGGCCATCACCATCAGAAGGGCGGCCGCATGCGCCTGCCATGGCAGATGCGTCAGATTGCGGCCCGTGTGCCGCAGCCCGGCAATGATGAAAACGGCCATGACGGCGCATCCCAACGCCCCGACCGACAGCAGATGCAGCCCTGCGGCGGGCGTGACGGGAAAACCGAGCCGTGTCGCGCCGAGCGCCAGAAAACCCGCGCCTGCAAAGGCGTTGCCGAGGCCAAGCAACAGCACCTCGGTCTTGAAGACGGCACGCCCGATGAACCATTCGGCCAGTCGGTCGAAAAAGGCGGCGCCGGCCGCGAGCGAAAGCCAGACGCAGACATCGCTCTGCGGAAAGAAAAGTTTCGCCGCCATGTAAAGCGTCACCATGGCGCCTGCCATATGCTGGCGGCCGGGATGCGGCCGGTAAGGCGTGGTCTCGCCACCCGGATCGAGCGCCAGATTGATGACGACCACATTGATACGTGCGGCGGAAAGTGAAAACAGCACGGTGAAAATGCACAGCGCCGCTTCCAGAAAGCGGGATGCAAGTTCGAGATCGCCGCTCCACCAGGCATAACGCACACCCGCTTCAGCCGCCGTAAACAGAAGAAGCCAGATAAGGAATGCCAGGTGCTTCGCCGTGCGCCGCGCCAGCATCGCCCTGCCGATGAGAACGCAGAGCGCGAGCAGAAAGGCGAGATCGAAAAAACCTGCAAACAGGTTCCATGCCTCCATCCCGAGAAAGCCGATAAGGCGGCCCGGCAGCCAGAGACCGGCGAGATGAAGCAACGTTCGTCCCTGCGCCGGCTTCGTATTCGTCCATTCCGGCACCGCCGAGCCAAGGAAACCGGCAAGCGCCATGCCATACGTGCCGAAGATCATTTCATGGGCGTGCCATTGCGATGCAGGCACTGCATCGGC
This sequence comes from Agrobacterium sp. 22-221-1, assembly GCF_053522445.1. Taxonomy (NCBI): domain Bacteria; kingdom Pseudomonadati; phylum Pseudomonadota; class Alphaproteobacteria; order Hyphomicrobiales; family Rhizobiaceae; genus Agrobacterium; species Agrobacterium sp. 22-221-1. The sequence goes on along the minus strand of NZ_JBNWCL010000008.1, from coordinate 223,826 downwards.
GAAAGGCAGGGCATAACCACCGATGACGATCCACAGGAAGGGCCAGCCTGCGCCATGCAGGGCGGCCAGAGGGAAAAACAGCCGCAGGGCTTCGGAAAGGATGGGGGGCTGCCTCATCGCACCCGCTCCTTTGCCGAAAACAGTTCGGCGAAGGCCGGGCTCCCGGACAGGCGTTCCGCTTCGTCGAAAACCGCACGCGCCATGCGCCGGCCCGGCGAACCTGCGGGCTTATGCCCGGCAATGACACGGCCATCGACGCCGGAGAGCACGATCAGCCTGTCGGCCACCAGCAACGCCTCATGAAGATCATGGGTGACGAGAAGGGTAGAAAAACCGCGCCGGCGGGCGGCGCTCACCAGAAGCTCCTGCAAATGACGGCGCAGGCCGACATCGACGGCGCTGAAGGGCTCATCCAGAAACAGCATGTCCGGTTCCACGGCGAGCGCCCGCGCCACGCCGGCGCGCTGGCGCATGCCGCCGGAGAGTTCCACCGGATATTTGCCGAAATCCGCCGCCTCCAGACCGACCTCCAGCGCAAAACGGCCCGCCCTTTCGCGCCGTTCCCGTTTCGGCATGCCGGCCGCCGCAAGGCCGTAGGCGATGTTGTCGATAAGCGTCATCCACGGCAGCAGCCTCGGCTCCTGAAACACCAGCCCCTGCCGGCGATAATGGCGGTGCACGCGGCCGCGAACAGGATCGATGATACCAGCCGCGATCTGCAAAATCGTCGTCTTGCCGCTGCCGGAGGGGCCGAGCAGCGCCACGGTTTCCCCGGGCGCTATGCCGAGATCGAAATTCTCGAACAGGCTGCGGCCGAGAAAGGCATGGCCGACATGTTCGAAACGCAGGATGGAACGGTCGCTCATCGTTTGACACCCCATGGCAACCCGGCGGCGCGCCAGCGTTCCAGCGCCTCGCGCAGCAGATGCAGCAGGCCGTAATCGGTCAGCAGCGCCAGCGCGAGGGTGATGGTGAGCCAGGCGCTGACCTGTGCGATGTCGAACAGCGCGCGTGCGGTGGCCAGTTCGCCGCCAATGCCGCCGGAATTCGAAAGGAGCTCGGCCATGACGGTTACTTTCCACGCGCTTCCCGCCGTCGTCGTCCAGGCCGGGAAGAGGTAGGAGAGCACATGCGGCATGGTTACGGTGCGCAGCCGGTAAATCCATGGAGCACCGAAGGCCTGCGCCATCACCTCCAGCTGACGGTCCCGCTTGGCGACACCTTCCAGCGCACCGGCGAAAGACACGGGAGCTGAGGCGATGATGACGGTCATGACAGCCGTGCCCCCCGACGAGCCGAACCAGATGAGCGCAAGGACGATCCAGCCGATGGGCGGCACGCCGAGCAGAACGGTAACGACAGGCTTCATCAACCGCATGGCCGCGAAGGAATAACCCGCCAGCACGCCCGCCACCGTGCCGATGCCGGCGGCGATGGCAAAGCCGGTCAGGGCCCTGACGACGCTCTGCGACAGGATGGCGAAGAAATCCGGCCGCGCCGCCAGAAGCCCCATTGCCGCGAAGGTCTCCCCCGGCGAAGGCAGGATGAAGGAGCCATAAATCTCATGCCCGGCCTGCCAGGCGGCGAGAAAACAGAAAATGCCTGAAAGCCCGGCCCAGCCCGCCCACAGATAGCGACCCATCCAGCCAAGACTTTCGAGAATGCGGTTCATGCCTGCTACACCAGATAAAACCCGTCATCCGGCCGCCGGCCGCCGATGATTGCCGGGTCGGCCCTGGCAAGCTCATCGTAAAACGCCTCGAGATCGGCGCGCGCAGCGCTCGCCTTCAGGGCGCACAGATGACTTGTCGGAAAGGAGGCGGCGATGATTTCCGGCGGGAAACCCAAGGCATCGGCGGCCGCATCGGCCGCCATCTTCGGATCGGCTACGGCGCTGGCGAGCGCCGTCTCCATGGCGTTCTGCAAAGCCTCGATGCCGGCCCTGCCGAGTTTTTGCTGGACCGGCGATGTCAAGGCGAGGCCGGCCTGTGGAATTTCAGCCTTGCCGGCCACCTTCGCCCATTCCCGCTGGATATCGATGGTGCGATGGACGGTCATGAAAAACGACTTCGCCTTGATGAGCACGGCGGTCGCGGCCGGCTCGCTCAGCAGGGCGGCATCCACCCGTCCCGTCAGCAGCAATTGCACGGCTTCCGGCGGCGAAGCGGCATATTCCAGCTTGATGTCGCCGGGCTTGAGGCCGTTTTCGGCAACAAGGCGGCGCAGCACGAGATCGGGCATGTCGTTCTTGAACGGCAAAGCGAGGGTCTTGCCGGAAAGGCTTTGCAGGGAGTTCAGCGTCTCGTCTTTCGAAACGATATAGAGCAGACCCGTGGTCAGCACGTTCAACAGCCCGAGGCCGAGACCGCGATTGTGGAGATTGGCGACGCCGTAGCTCGGCATCACCACCGCCCCCATGGAGCCGGAGGCGACGGCGGCGCGCATTTCATCCGGCGTTTTCCAGGCTTTGAAGACGGCCCCGGGTGCGACATCCTTCAGGAACCCGCCCTTTACCGCATGGGCCAGCACGGCGGAGGGCGCAGCCGGAGGGCCATAAAAGGTGAGCGGCGTTTCCGCCTTCGCAACATGCGGTGCGGCAAGTGTCGCGACCGTCAATCCCGAAAGGGCAGAAAGAGCCTGACGACGGGTGAGATGGGCCATGGTCCTGATCCTTTCGCGCCGGAAGCGCCCTGATGCGCGTGACGCCCGCTCAGACCTGTCTTCCGGTCCCGGCGCGTCACCAACCCGGAAATGACATTTTGCAAGCGCCCGCTCTTTGCGCAGGATCAAACAGGGCCGAAAACAGGGATTATTCGCCCTTCTTGAGTGAGAGCGCGTCCCGCAGGAGCCGCGAGCCCTCCTGAGCGGCGGCGGCGATATCGAGAAACATCAGGCTTGCGGTTTCAACCACGCCTTGATCCACCGTGTCGTCTTCGGCAAAATCGCAGAGCATCTCGGTCAGGAGCGCGATCTTGCGACGCTCCTCGCGGGCGGCGGCCAGAAGCTTGACGATATTGCGCCGGCGCTCGAAATCCTCGAGTTCGCGCAGCGCCTCGTGCACCCTGTCGCGGCAGCCGCAATCAAGCGCGCTCTGCAAGACAATATCGCGCACCAGATGGATTGCCGCCGCGATATCCGCTCCGCCCGGCGCCGCTGCGGGCAGCATTTGCTCACTTTGCCCGTTCGTCGTCATGCATTCACCCCATGCGCCGTGTTGCGGGCGCGGGCGATCCAGACCGCCCCTTCCTGCCCGTGGTGAAAACCATTGGAAAAGGGCACGTCCGGATAGATTTGCCCGAGACGTGCAAGACCGTCCTCCGCCTCCCGCCTGCCGGCCAGAATATCGTCATGGATTTGCGCCACCGCAACCATGTCGCAGTCCTGCGGCGACAGCCGGAAGCGGGAAATGCCGGCGGCGGCCAGATCCTGCAATTCGCCAAGCAGCGACTGGCAGGTGTGCGACACCGTCTGCACGCCGTTCAGCGCCAGAAACGACTGCCGGTCGAGCGTGCGTACCGGCAATCCATCCGGATCGTCGCCGCAGACGAACTGGCAATTATCCTTGATATTGCCCTTGGCGCGGGCATGGGCGCAACGCGCCGAAATGGCGAGCGGCAGGCGGCCGAAGGCGAAGATTTCGAAGTCCACATCAGGCGTCTCCGCCACGATGCGCTCCACCGAGGTCATCGGCAGTTCCGGCGGCAGGCATATGGCGCTCGCGCCGCGAGACGACAGCAACCGCGCGGTCGCGGCATTATAGACATTCACCATCGGCCCGACGACATGCGGCGTGCCGTGCAGCATGCCGAGAGCAGAAAGATCGTTCGCCTCGACCGGATAGGGACTATCAGCGATCAGGCCGCGCAGGTGGCGGCTTTCCCGCTCCAGCGTCACCAGCGAAAGCGTCGAGAGGATCACTTGTTTTCCCGCACTCTCCAGCCGCTCGATCACGTCGGCCAGATGCGGCTCGGTGAAATGAAACCGTTTGGAGCAGACGGTTTCACCGAGATAGACATGGCTGACGGGCGCTTCATCGGCGATGCGGAAATAGAAATCGCGCCATTTCTCGCTCTGCCAGAGATAGAGAACCGGGCCGAGCGCCAATGTGGCTTTTGCGGGTTTTGCCATCGCCGTCATCTCCAGCGTTTCTCATAAGCACCGAAGGTGGTGCGCTGGCCTTCGCTCAGGAGCCGGAGGCGGGAAAGCAGCCTGCCGCGCTCCTCAGCACCGGCGGCAAGCGCCCGGTGCAGGGTGGAAACCACTTCCGCCACATAGGCCTTGCCGCGCTGGCGGCCCTCGATCTTAAGTGCGCTGACGCCCGCCTCGCGCAAGGCATCGATCTGGTCCATCACATCAAGCGACACCGGATCCTCGAAGGCATAGGACCTGTCATCGGCAATCTCGAAACGGCCCTTGCACAGCGTTGGGTAACCCGCCGCCTCGCCGGCCGGAAAACGGTTGATGGTATAATCGCCAAGTTCCGACACCAGCTCCTGCCCATCCTGCCGGTAGCGGACGTGGCTTGCCGGTGAGCAGACGCCGTTCATGTTGGGTGACTTGCCTGTGGCGTAGGAGGATAGCGAGCAGCGCCCCTCCGCCATGACGCAGAGACCGCCGAACACGAAGATTTCGATCTCGCAGCGGATTTGCCGCGCCAGCCGGGCGATGTCGGGGATAGTCAGGGTGCGCGGCAAAACCACGCGTTTCGCGCCGAAGGCATCGACGAGGAAATTCACCGCGTCCGCATTGGAGGCGGAGGCCTGCACGGAGACGTGGATCCGCTGCTGCGGATGATGTTCCGCCACATGCGCCATCAGGCCGAAATCGGCAAGGATAAGCGCGTCCGCTCCCGCCTTCACGGCATCGGCCGCACCGCGATACCAGATATCCTCATGCCCGGCGCGCATGAAGGTATTGAGCGCCACGAAGGTCTGGACACCGCGCTTTTTCGCGTAAACGATGGCCTCGGCGAGTTCCTCGCGGGAAAAATTGAGGCCGGGGAAATTGCGGGCATTGGTTTCATCGCGAAACCCGCAATAGACGGCGTCGGCCCCGGCATCCACGGCCTCGCGAAAGGCGGCGGGCGTTCCCGCAGGACAGATCAGTTCCATGCCTCACCTCCCCGCGTTTCGGATAGAACATGGCCGCGCAGGCGGTTCGCAAGGCCCGTTACCATCGGCGCGAAAGGTCCGGCAAATGCACCGAGATCGCGCGGCAGATCGATGCCGCTATCATCGAGCGCATTGCGCAGCGCCAGCATCGCCTCCATATCGCCGGTGACGCCGAGATCGCGCGCGAAGAACAACGCATCGGCATCCTGCCGCCCCTCCATCAGCGCAAGCAGCATGAAAAGCGGTCCCTCGACCGTCGCATCCGCCTTCGGCAAGCGGGCCTTACGGCTGACGGTGATGGCGGGACCTGCCGGCTCGACCGTGAAGGCAAAGGGGAGATCGACGGGCAGAAAGGCGTAGCGCTTGCCACGATGTTCACCGAGCCGGACGAACATATCCGGATGCCGCTTCATGATCTGCGCCAGCATCGCCGCCGTCGCTCGCTGCACCACGGCAATGGGCAGAAAATTCATGGGGCGGGCGATGACGGCGGGAAAAGGTCTCATGAAAGGTCCTGTCGGCTCAGTTGCGGGCGGCAACCTAACCGCAGCGCACGGGTGGCGGTTTGAGCGAACGCAAAGACAGGGAAATTTTCGGGTGCGCCCTCACAAAAGCCGCTATAAATCATTCACTTGCCAAGCGAAGGAGGCCGCCCGTGTCCGATTTAAGGGTCAAACGGATTTACGAACCCGCCAGCGACGATGACGGCGCGCGCATTCTGGTGGACAGGCTGTGGCCGCGCGGCATGAGCAAGGAAAACGCAAAGCTTTCCCTATGGATGAAGGAAATCGCTCCCAGCAACGAATTGCGCAAGAACTTCTCCCATATGCCGTCTCGCTTTGAGGAATTCACCCGGCATTATCATGAAGAGCTTTCCGCCAATCCCGATGCCGTGGCGCACATGAAGGAGCTGATGGCAAAGGGCCGGGTCACGCTGCTTTATGCCGCCCACGATACCGAACACAACCACGCCCTGGTTCTCGCCGACTATCTTCGTTCTCACTGAGCCGCATTTGCGGCAGCGCAAGGACATGCCGCACTGGCGCCTGCAAACAGGCGGCATGAGAGACGAAGCAACAGAAACGAGACCCATCCGCATCGCCGATCTGCGCAGTTTCATCCGGCTGCTGGAAGAACGTGGGCAGCTGCGGCGAATTCGCCAGCCGGTTTCGCTGGTGCACGAGATCACCGAAATCCACCGCCGCGTGCTCGCAGATGGCGGACCCGCGCTGCTGTTCGAGCGACCTGTCGACCATGAGGGCAAGGTGCGGGACATGCCGCTGCTTGCCAATCTGTTCGGCACGCGGCAGCGCATCGAATGGGGGTTGGGGCTGGAGACCGGCGGCCTGCCTGCACTTGGACAAAAGCTCGCCGAACTGCGCGAGCCGCAGCCGCCGAAATCCATAGCCGAGGCATGGGGTAAGCTGCCTTTGCTGAAAGCCGCACTTTCCATGCGGCCACGCAACGTCTCGCGCACGCCGGTGCAGGAAAAGGTACTGACGGGTGATGCGGTCGATCTTGCCTGCCTGCCGGTGCAATGGTGCTGGCCGGGCGAGCCGGCCCCGCTCATCACCTGGCCGCTGGTCATCACCCGTTCGCCTGACGATCCCGACGATATCAATGTCGGCATCTACCGCATGCAGCTATTGGGGCCGGACAGGGTGATCATGCGCTGGCTGGCGCATCGCGGCGGCGCGCATCACCACCGGTTGTGGCGGGCGCGCGGGCTGGATATGCCTGTTACCGTCGCCATTGGGGCCGATCCTGCCACCATTCTCGCCGCCGTGATGCCGCTTCCCGACCATATCAGCGAGCTTGGCTTCTCCGGCCTGCTGCGCGGCTCGAAAAGCCGCATCGCAAAGGCATTGACGGTGCCGATGCCGGTGCCCGCCAATGCCGAAATCGTGCTGGAAGGCACCGTATCTGCAACGGAAACGGCACCCGAAGGCCCCTATGGCGACCATACCGGCTATTATAATTCGGTCGAATCCTTCCCGGTCATGACGCTGTCGGCAATCACAATGCGCCGCGATCCGATCTATCTTTCCACCTATACCGGCCGGCCACCGGATGAACCCTCGGTTCTCGGCGAAGCCATGCTCGAGATTTTTCTGCCGCTCGTGAAAAAGCAGTTTGCGGAAATCGTCGATCTGTGGATGCCGCCGGAGGCCTGTTCCTACCGCGTCATGGTCGCCTCCATCGACAAGCGTTACCCGGGACAGGCAAAGCGAGTGATGATGGGCCTCTGGTCGATGTTGCCGCAGCTCAGCTATGTGAAGCTCATCATTCTGGTCGATCCCGACATTGATGTGCGCAACTGGGCGGATGTCATCTGGGCGCTCTCCACCCGTTTCGATGCTTCGCGCGATACGACGATCATCGACGATACGCCAATCGACTATCTCGACTTCGCCTCTCCTAAAGCCGGTCTCGGCGGCAAGATGGGACTGGACGCCACCCGCAAGCTACCGCCGGAGACGGAGCGCGAATGGGGCCGCGTGCTATCCATGACGCCTGACGTGATCGCGAAAGTGGATCTGATGTGGCGCGATCTCGGCCTTGGAGAACGGCCATGACTGCGTGCCGCGTCGTGGTCGGCGTCACCGGCGCTTCGGGCGCCGGCATCGCCCTGCGTATTATCGAGCGCCTTGCCGGGATGAAAAGCGTCGAAATCCATCTCGTCCTTTCGCAATCCGCCAGACGCACCGTGTTGCATGAGGAAGGGGCGCAAGTCATGGGACGGATGCTCTCGCTCGCCGGCGTCAATCATGCCGTCGACGATATCGGCGCGGCGATTGCCAGCGGCTCTTTCCCGACGGCCGGCATGATCGTCGCCCCCTGCTCCATGCGCACACTTGCCGCCATTGCAACCGGGCTTTCGGACAATCTCCTTACCCGCGCCGCCGATGTGCATCTAAAGGAACGCCGGAAACTTGTGCTGATGACGCGCGAGACGCCGCTGCATCTCATCCATCTGCGCAACATGTGCACGGTGACGGAGGCTGGCGCCATCGTCATGCCGCCGGTGCCGGCCTTTTACAACAGGCCGCAAAGCGTCGACGATATTGTCGACCAGCTTGCCGCCCGCGCCATCGATCAGCTCGGCATCGCCTCCGCGCCACAGGCGCCGATATGGCAGCCGCATATGGTGAAGGCGCCCTAAGCGATCAGAGATAGGCCATGGGGTCCGCGCCAAAAAGCATGGCATGGCCGCCGGCCAGCAGCCACCACACCGTCAAGCCCGTCAGCGCTGCGGCAAGCAGCATCGGCCCATCGACGGCGATGCGGGTTTTGCCTGTGAGAGCCGACGCGAAGGGAATCGTAGCGCTTCCGGCAGCCGCCACGTTCCACGCATTACCCAGTCTTTTCCGCGCACGTTTTTCGGTCATGGCCATTCCGCCCATCGAGAACAGTGCAAAGCCGCCGAACAGGATGACGGAGCGCAGATCGCCATTCGGAACGACATGCCCCAACGACCAGAACAGAAAGCCGACGAGTACCGGGTGCCGCGTGATGCGCACGATTGCCCCGGGCTCCTGCCCCTGCCGGACGGAAATGGAGAGCGGATTGACGCTGAAGAGGCCTGCCAGCACGAAAAACAGGCCAATTGGGGCAGCGAGAAACGTGACATGCGCCTGCCAGGGCGCGACGTCCCAGAGCGGAATATAATCGACCGACAGCGCGGCATAAAATACCCAGCCCAGCGTCAGAAGCGAGACGACGGAATAAGTCCCGAAATAGGCGGGCCTGCCGATGGCCGCGATCAGCCGGCCGCGCACGGCAGGTACGGCGGGAATGGAATGCAGCGCCACGAAAAGCGAAAAAGCGGCGACAAGTTCAAGCATGCGACTGTCTTCTCACTGGTTCAGGAACAGCACCGAAGCAATGGCCACGGAGGCAAGCACGGCGGAAACCGCGCCCATGCGCTGCAGCACTCCCATACGGTACAACAGCACCGCAAAGCCAATGATAACGGGGGTTGCGACAATCAGCCCGACCTGTGCGTCGTTCATTGGAAGCTCCATTTTCCAGAGTTGCGCTTTGTCATGACAATAGGACTTTGCGCGCTCGCTTCTTTGACCGACCGCAAAGAAGCGGGGTTTGAGGACGCCTAAGCGTGGCTTGCTGTTTTACAATTACGGACAAGACCATGGCGATAAATACGGAAGAGGAAAGCGGAAACCTGCTCCTGTGGATTCTGGTCTGGAGCGAACTTGCCGCTTTCGGCGCGCTGACCGGCGCATTCATCATCGCCTTCGCCCTCAATCCCGAGGCCTTCACTGCCGCGCGTCAGCATCTGCAACCGCAACTTGCCGGTCTCAATACGCTGATTTTGCTGGCGAGCGGCTGGCAGGCGGCCGTTGCGGCCAGCCGCCACACCGCGCTGCCGGGCAAAAGGCGGGCACTTGTGCTTGCCGGCCTGCTGGGTTTCGCTTTCGTCGGCGTAAAACTCTATGAATACTCCACCGAAATCGCCTTCGCCTCCGATCCAGCCTATGGCGCTTTCTTCGAGCTCTATTTCCTGCTCACCGGCTTCCACCTGCTACATGTCGTCTTCGTGGCCGTGCTGCTGTTTCTCGTCGCAGTCTTCCCGAAAAACGAGAACGTCACGCTGGTGACGACGCTGTGGCATGTGATCGATCTCGTCTGGATCGTCATTTTCCCCGTTATTTATCTGGTTTGACATCATGATCCACCGCACCTCCCGCCAGCTTGCAAGAAGTTTTGCAGCACTCGCCATTCTCGTTCTCGCCGGTACGGCCGTCGTGACATCTTGGAAAGCGGCGCTTCTGCCGCCGGTCGCTGCCGCCTGCCTGATGCTGCTTTTCGCGCTCCTGAAATCCAGACGCGTCATCGACGATTTTCTCGGCTTTCGCGAAGAGCGTGGCCTGCTGCGCAGCGCACTTCTGGCATGGCCGGCTATCTTTGCCGCCGCATCCCTTTTGCGGGCGTTCCTGCAGGGCATTTTGTCGCTCTGAAAAAGCGGACCACACCACCTCTCCACTTGTTTGCCAAATGGCAAAGAACGCCGGCGGCCAACGACTAGAAGGGGGTGAGACCCGAAGCCTGCTGGCAAATCCCGGCAAGAGGGTTCGATCAAGCCAGTCCGCATAAGCGGTCTTCCGGATGGAAAGGACCATTGGCATGGCAGAACGCCTGACCAAAACAGGAGCGCGAAACGTCTTTTACGGCGGCTCCATCTTCTTCTTCGCCATATTCGTCGGGCTGACGGCCCATAGCCATTATTACATGCGCACCACCTCGACGGATGAAAGCACGCTGACCGAAAGCGTCGCGCGCGGCAAGCATGTGTGGGAGAAAAATTCCTGCATCAACTGTCACACGCTGCTCGGCGAAGGCGCGTATTTCGCGCCCGAACTCGGCAATGTCTGGAAGCGCTATGGCGGCGTGGAAGACAAGGAAACGGCGCGCGATTCCATCAAGGCCTGGATGGCCGCCCAGCCCACCGGCATCGCAGGCCGCCGCCAGATGCCGCAGTTCAATCTCACCGAACAGGAACTCGATGATCTCGTCGATTTCCTCGAATGGACGAGCCGGATCAAGACGCAGAACTGGCCGCCGAACGATGCGGGTTGAGGTTGACGGCAAGGAGATGACGAGATGAAATACCAGACGCAAAAAGTCGCCATGCTGTATTTTTACGGCGCAATCGGGCTGTTCGTGGCGCAGATCTTGTTCGGCGTCGTCGCCGCGACGATCTACGTGCTGCCCAATACGCTTTCCGAGCTTCTGCCCTTCAACATCGTGCGCATGATCCACACCAACGCCCTTGTGGTATGGCTGCTGATGGGCTTCATGGGCTCGACCTTCTATCTTCTGCCGGAAGAAACGGAAACGGAGCTTTACAGCCCCAAACTCGCCATCGCGCAGTTCTGGATCTTCCTGGTGGCCGCCGCCGTCGCCGTGGTCGGATATATGTTCCGCATCCACGAGGGCCGCGAATTCCTCGAACAGCCCTTCGCCATCAAGGTCGGTATCGTCCTCGTTGTGCTGATGTTCCTGTTCAACATCACCATGACGGCGTTGAAGGGCCGCAAGACCACGGTTATCAACATCCTGCTCTTCGGTCTCTGGGGTCTGGCGATCTTCTTCCTCTTCGCCTTCTATAACCCCATGAACCTCGCGCTCGACAAGATGTACTGGTGGTACGTCATCCATCTGTGGGTGGAAGGTGTGTGGGAACTGATCATGGCCTCGATCCTCGCCTTCCTGATGATCAAGCTCAACGGCATCGACCGCGAGGTGGTGGAAAAATGGCTCTATGTCATCGTCGGCCTTGCCCTGTTCTCAGGCATCCTCGGCACCGGCCACCACTATTACTGGATCGGCGCGCCGGGTTACTGGCAGTGGATCGGCTCGCTCTTCTCGACGCTGGAGGTGGCCCCCTTCTTCACCATGGTCATCTTCACCTTCGTCATGACCTGGAAGGCCGGCCGCAAGCATGAGAACCGCGCGGCATTGCTCTGGTCGATCGGCTGCTCGGTCATGGCCTTCTTCGGCGCCGGCGTCTGGGGTTTCCTGCACACGCTGTCTTCGGTGAACTATTACAGCCACGGCACGCAGCTCACTGCCGCCCACGGCCACCTCGCCTTCTTCGGCGCCTATGTGATGCTGAACCTCGCCATGATGGCCTATGCCGTGCCGGAAATGAAGAAACGCGCGCCCTACAACCAGTGGCTTTCGATGACGAGCTTCTGGGTCATGTGCACGGCCATGTCGGTGATGACCTTCGCGCTGACCTTCGCCGGCGTGGTGCAGATCCAGCTTCAGCGCGTCATGGGCGAAAGCTTCATGGATGTGCAGGACCAGCTGGCGATCTTCTACTGGATCCGCCTCGGCTCCGGTTTCGCAGTTCTCATTTCGGCAATCATGTTCATCTGGGCAGTCCTGGTGCCGGGCAAGCAGAAACAGGGTGACGTCGCCCGCCTCGTGCAGCCCGCCGAATGAGAAACGGACCGGCTCTCCTTTTCCCCCGGAGAGCCGGCCCTTACCATCAACCATGGAGATGACCATGAATACGATTTTCCGCCCCGCGCCGCAGCCTTTGCCGGACGCACCTTTTTACACCCCGCTCGGCAATGAATGCACGCTGTTCGAAAGCGCCTGGGTGCGGCAATTGCCGCTTCTGCTGAAAGGCCCGACAGGTTGCGGCAAGACCCGTTTCGTCAGCCATATGGCGGCGAAACTCGGCCTGCCGCTTTCCACCGTTTCATGCCACGACGACCTCGCCGCCGCCGACCTGACCGGCCGTTACCTGCTGAAAGGCGGCGAAACCGTGTGGATGGACGGCCCGCTGACGCGATCCGTGCGCCAGGGCGGCATATGTTACCTCGATGAGATTGTGGAAGCGCGCAAGGATGTGGCCGTCGTGCTGCATCCGCTCACCGACGACCGCCGTATCCTGCCGCTGGAGCGCACCGGCGAGGTTCTGGAAGCGCCCTCCGGCTTCATGCTCGTCGTGTCCTATAACCCCGGCTACCAGAACCTTTTAAAGAGCCTGAAACCCAGCACCCGCCAGCGCTTCGTCGCCATCGAATTCGACTTTCTGCCCAAGGAGCAGGAAATCGCCGTCGTTTCGCATGAAAGCGGGCTGGATGCGCGCGATGTGGAGCCGCTCGTCGATCTTGCCCACCGCCTGCGCGGCCTGAAGGGCCACGATCTGGAAGAAGGCGTTTCCACCCGCCTGCTCGTTTATTGCGCCAGCCTCATCGATACCGGCCTTCCCGCTCGCCAGGCCGTGCGCGCGGCGATGATCGAACCGCTGACCGACGAGCCGGATGTGAAGGCCGCGCTGCATGAAGTGGCGGATGCGATCATCCGATAGGCGTTTTTATATCCATACCGGGTTGTGCGGTTGCCCCGCGCATTCCGGTCCGATGCCATGAGGATAAACCATGCTGGACTTTCTGGAACTGGAAGAAACCGTCGGCCGCGCCTGGCACAGGCTGATCGGCGAAACCGGCACATGGCTGCGCTTCCCGGATCATGCCGTGAAGCTGGAGGATATGCAGGCTGTACTGGCCATCTGTTTCCGCGGTTTTGGCGGTGAACATGCGGTGCAGATCGCCCCGGCCCGCGCCCGCACCTCCACGCACCGGCTGAGGCTGCGCCAGCGCATGGGCCTTGGCGAAGAGAAGCTCGCCCAGCCCGGACGCGATCACGCCACGCTGATGCTGCCGCCGGTGCTCGATCTATTTCCCGACCGCCGCCTCAACCGCGATCTCTATCTCTGGCTCGCCGCCGCCATGGCGATGATGCCGCTTGAACCAGTGGCGGCGGCCGACCCGTTGGGCAACGATCTTGCCCGGCTCGACCGCGCCGCAGAACTGGCAAAAGCCGTCATCCATGCCTTCCCCGGAATGAAGACCCGTTATCGCCGGCTTTGCGCCGCCATGCTCGCGGTGCGCCAGAAACGGCCGCTGCCCCAGACGGAACAGCAGGTGGAACAACGGGTGCTTTCCATGCTGGCGGAAGCGGCAGGGATCGAAGGCTATCTGCCGCCCGTCGGTCTTCCGGAAAAAGCGCCGCCGCGCTACCTGCCGATGCTGCCGGTGCCGCTGTGGCCAGACACGCTGCTGCGCGAAACATCCGAGGCCAGGCAAAGCGAAGACCAGCCCGCCGCGAGCGCCGCGCCGCAGGGGGCGGAGGCCGCCCGTCATATCGCCGTACGCGAAAAGACGGAGAACCGGCAGACCGAACGCAGCCCCTTCATCCTCAACCGTTTCGAAAAAATCCTCGCCATGGCCGAGATGGTCAATGTCGACCGGCCGGGTGACGACAGCGACGATACCGACGGCAGCGCGGCGGACGAGCTTGACGATATGACGCTGGGTGAAAGAAAGGGGCGGCCTTCCGCCCGCTTCCGCTTCGATCTCGACCTGCCGCCTGAAGCACTGAACCATACCCCGCTGACAGCGGAGCTGACCTATCCCGAATGGGATTATCGCAGCGGTACCTATCTCGCCGATCATTGCCGGGTCATCGCCGGTCCGGCGAAAGACGCCGAGACGGCACCGGAACCCGCCCCGGACACCAGAAGCCTCATCCGCCGGGTCAGGCGGCAATTCGAGGTGCTGCGGCCGCGCCACGAGATGCTGCGCGCCCAGCTTGACGGCAATGATCTCGATCTTGACGCCGTGGTTCGCGCCAGAAGCGATATTGCCGCCGGTGGACAGGGCAGCGACCGCATTCATATGGCAAGCCGCCCGCAGGCGCATGATCTTGCCGTAACGATCCTCGTCGATGTGTCGCTATCGACCGATGCCTGGTTCGACAATCGCCGGGTTCTCGATGTGGAAAAGGAAGCGCTGCTGGTGCTTGCCCTCGGGCTTTCCGCCTGCGGCGACAGTCACTCCATCCTGACCTTCACCTCCCGCCGCCGTTCCTGGGTGCGGGTGGAGACGGTGAAGGATTTCGATGAGCCGATGGGCCACACTATCGAGCGTCGCATCGCGGCGCTGAAGCCCGGTTTCTACACCCGCATCGGCCCCGCCATCCGCCACGCCAGCGCCAAGCTGCACGAGAGGCCGGAACGCCGCAAGCTACTTCTGCTGCTGACGGACGGCAAGCCGAACGATGTCGATCACTACGAAGGCCGCTTCGCCATCGAGGACAGCCGCCGCGCGGTTTCCGAAGCCAGGCGTTCGGGCGTCAGCGTTTTCGGCGTGACCGTCGACAGCAAGGCACAATCCTATATTCCGGCCATGTTCGGCCAGAACGGTTATGCCATCGTCAGCAGGATCGCCAAGCTGCCATCGGCGCTGCCTGCGATCTATCGCAACCTTGCCGGCTGATTGTCTCGTAGACGGACCTGACAAATCTCAGGTTTGTTTGCGCGGCGACAATGTCTCCAGACCGCCCGGCGGATAGGTTTTTCCAGTCCGCCGGCCGGCCGCACCGCCGGACATAGTTTCATCCGCGGCCGTGGAGCCAGCTTATGTCCGAAGCCCAGACCGCAACCAATATCGATGTGCGCATCATTCCGCACCGCGAACGCCATCCGCGTATTTTCGGTGCGCTCAGCGCATTGAATGAGGGGCAATCGCTGCAGATCACCAGCGATCACGATCCCCGTCCGCTGCTTTACCAGCTCGCCACCAATTTCCCCGGTGAATTCGGCTGGGAATATCTCGAACAGGGTCCGGAAGTCTGGCGTCTCGATATCGGCCGGCTTGAAGAACAGGCCGAAGGTTCCGAGGACGATATGTCCGGCTGCGAATGCTGCTGCGGTTCCGAGCATTGACCTCAGCGCCAGCGGCATGGTGAAAAGACCTCTGGCGGATGGCCCTTGCCGCCGCCAGCCGACAGATGAGGTGATGCAATGACGGAAACGATCAGGGAACTCGATGTCCGGCCGCTTTTGCTGAGCGGCGGCGAACCCTTTCCGGCCATCATGGAAGCCGTGGCCGGGCTTGCGCCCGGTGAGGCGCTGCGCCTATACGCCACCTTCCGGCCCGTCCCGCTGTTCAAGGTGATGGCCGAGCGTGGTTTCGACCATCAGGTCCGGGAAATCGGCGGCGGCGACTGGGAAGTGCTGTTTACGCCGCAATCCACTGAAGCGGAGCAGATTTCCGTTTCACCGGCGCTTGCGGGCAATGCCGAGGAGCCGCAGATATGGCCCGATCCGGTCATCTATCTCAATCTCAGCGACGAGACGACCGAAGGCCAGGCGACCCGTACGCTTACAGCACTCGACCGTCTTCCGCCGGGCGCCGTGATCTTCGTGCTGATGCCGCAGGAGCCGACTTTCCTTTACCCGGACCTTCTGGCCCGGGGCCATCAATGGGCCGGCAATTTCGACGAGGCGCGCACGGCTTTTCGCATCTTCATCCGCGCCGGTGCCGGCGCGCATTAAGCCGGATACAAAATCCCTCGATAACGAAACGCCCCGGAAATTGCTTCCGGGGCGTTTCGTTTTGGCGGTTTAGCAACGACTCGACTACGCTTTCAGCGGTTTGCGCTCACGCGTCAGGATCGGCCCATATTCAACGCAGAAGAGACCGAAACCCACGATCCAGAAGAGCGCCGAGCAAGCGTAGAGATGCATCATCGCGCCGGGGAAGAACTCGGCTGCCGGTCTCAGCAGCGCGCAGGCGATCAGCGCCACGTACGCGGCGATGGTGACCCTGCTGGCCGCGAGCTTGCGCCCGGTATGGCCAAGGCTCGCTCTAGTCATGACAGCAAGCATCATGCAGCCGATAACGCCGACGGTGAAGACATGCAGGACGGAACGCGTGTCCATCACGTCAAGCGCCGCCAGCGCTATGGTGATGAAACCGGCGGGAATGAAGGCATAGGCCATATGCAGCACCACCAGCACCTGCTCCGGCCAGGTCGTCCAGCCGCGCCAGCGGATAAGACGCACGGCGTGCATGAATGCCGCCAGAAGCGCCGTTGGCACGGCCACAATGCTCTCGGGCTCTATTGTCCAGACGGCCAGTGCCGCGATACCGGTCAGGATAGCGGCTGTATCGAAGCCGTTGTAGGGGACGGGAAAATCCGTGCGGCCGAAACGGTTCAGCCAGTTGCGGGTAAAACTCGGCACGATGCGGCCGCCGACGATGATGACGAGCACGGTATAGGCCGAGACGGCAAGGCGGGTCGCGATCTGGCTGAGGTCGCCTTCGATCGCCGCCACATGGAACACGATGTTGGCGATGGAAAGCGCCAGTAGCCCGCCCAGCACTTTCAGGTCTTTCCATTTGCGCCCGGCAATGACCTCGCGCGCGCAGATCGCCAGAAGTGCCGGCAGGAAAAGCCCGTCCACGGCTGCGGCGGTGACCACGCCCACCGTGTCCGGCACAAGCAGAAAAAGCCGGCCGGCACACCAGAGCGCAAACAGCCACACCAAAGGTTTGCCCGACACCGGCAACCGCCCCGTCCAGTTCGGCACGGCCGTTAGAAGAAAGCCCGCCAGCACCGCCGAAGCGAAACCGAACAGCATCTCATGGGCATGCCAGTTCGGCGCGCCATAATCCCCGCCAAGGTCGATGAAGCCGGAAAGGGCTGCGATCCACAACACCATCGCCACGATGGCCCAGAGGGCGCCGCCGAGGAAAAACGGCCGGAAGCCGTAAGAAAAGATAACCGGGCCGGTGCGCGCCAGCCCTCGTGGAATGCCGCCCTTCGGCCGGCTGCGCCCTTCGGTGAGAACGGTTTGGCTGCCACTCATTATAATGCTCCTTGCTTGGTCTTGACATATGTCTAGACCCAAGCCCGTCCGGCTTCTTTGCGAACAGGCAAAGAGGCGGCGCGACGCTTCCTCACCGGCCTTCAGCCACCTGCCAAAATGTCGCAGGGCGCCGAAAGCGAAGTTTGCTCCATCTCAAATTGTATTTCTGCCCCTCCGCTACAAATGCTGTGACAGAGCGAAACATGCTCTGCCCCAAGAGGGATAGGAGAAAAATGATGACGGAAACCTTCCACATCACACGGCGTAATATTCTCGCAGGCGCAGCATTTGCAGGGGCTATAGCTCCCGTCATCATGCCATCGGCAGCGAGCGCGGCAGAGGAAAAGAAGGCCGCAGCCAAGCCATTGACGAGCGCGGAGATTGCAGCGCTGCCTCGCGTAAAGGTTGATCTCGTCAAGCCGCCCTTCGTGCACGCCCACACGCAGAAAGCCGAAGGCGGACCGAAGATCGTCGAGTTCACGCTGACGATCAAAGAGCAGAAGATGATCCTCGACGACAAGGGCACCGAGGTCCACGCCATGACCTTCAACGGGTCGGTTCCCGGCCCCTTGATGGTGGTGCATCAGGACGACTATGTCGAACTGACCCTCATCAACCCCGATAGCAACGAGCTGCAGCACAATATCGATTTCCACTCGGCCACCGGCGCGCTCGGCGGCGGCGGGCTCACCATCGTCAACCCCGGTGAAAAGGCGATCCTGCGGTTCAAGGCCACCAAGGCCGGCGTCTTCGTCTATCACTGCGCACCTCCCGGCATGGTGCCGTGGCACGTTACCTCGGGCATGAACGGCGCGATCATGGTGCTGCCGCGCGAGGGCCTGACGGACGGCCACGGCAAGGAGCTTGTTTATGACAAGGTCTATTATGTCGGCGAGCAGGACTTCTACATTCCCCGCGACGAGAACGGCATTTTCAAGAAATATGAAAGCGCTGGCGACGCCATGGCCGACACGCTGGAAGTGATGCGCAAGCTGACGCCGAGCCACATCGTCTTCAACGGCGCAGTCGGCGCGCTGACGGGGGAACACGCCCTTCAGGCCGCCGTTGGCGAGAAGGTGCTGATCGTCCATTCGCAGGCGAACCGTGATACCCGCCCGCACCTCATCGGCGGCCACGGCGATTATGTCTGGGCGACAGGCAAGTTCCGCAACCCGCCGGATCTCGACCAGGAAACCTGGTTCATTCCCGGCGGCACGGCGGGCGCGGCCTTCTATACCTTCGAACAGCCCGGCATCTATGCCTATGTCAACCACAACCTCATCGAAGCTTTCGAGCTGGGTGCAGCCGCTCACTTCAAGGTGACCGGTGAGTGGAACAACAGCCTGATGCAGGCGGTGCTCGCCCCCTCGAGCATCTGACACAAACGGGAGCGCGCCGCCGCCAGCGGTCGCGGCGCGCTCCCCCTTCTGCTATGCGGCCTGAAAGCAGGCCCGAACTTTGGCGTCTTCTTGACGCAGGCAGGTTTCCATGGGCATTCCCGGCCACAACCATTTCCCAAATGCCGTCTCGCTTCTTTTGCCGCTTTCGCTTGCCACGCTGCTGGCAACGGCCATCGGTTTCCAGTCCGGGATCATCCGCAGCGGCGCCGATCCACGCGCCGCCATAATCGCTCCGCAGGTCGTTACAGTGCCCGCGGGACATTTCACCTATCGGGCGGAGGGAGAATATTTCCGCAATGGTTATGCCGTCGATGGCCCGATGGTTGACGTGACGATGCGGCAAAATCTGACGATCATGAAATATCAGGTATCGAGCGCGGATTATGCACGCTGCGTGGCGGAAGGCGGCTGCCAGCAGCCGGAACCCGGCTTTGCAGCGCCGGTCGGCGGCGAGATACCGGCAACCGGCATCAGCCAGGATGACGCCCGCGCCTATGCGGCGTGGCTGAGCGACCGGACAGGCGCTGTCTGGCGCCTGCCGAGCGATGCCGAACTTGCTTTTGCCGCCGGGTCGCTTTTCCCGGATGAGACGCTCGGTGTGGCTGCGGATAGTAAAAACCCCGCTTTGCGCTGGCTGGCGGATTACGAGCGGCAGACCAGCCGCAAGGCCTCGGGCAATCCCGTTCCGCAATCCTATGGCAGCTTCGGCGAAAACGAATATGGCCTTGCCGATTTCGGCGGCAATGTCTGGGAATGGACCTCCAGCTGCAGCCACCGCGTGACACTCGGCACGGATGGCGAGGTAGTCGATACCGCCGCCTCCTGCGGCATTCCCGTCGCTTCGGGAAAACACCGGGCGGCGATGAGCGCCTTCGTCAAAAACCCGAAAAGCGGCGGCTGCGCCGTTGGCGTGCCGCCGGACAATCTCGGCTTCCGGCTGGTGAGGGATACGCGCTGGTATGCGCCGCTTCTCGAAAAGCTTGGCACAGCCGCTCTGTTTTCTTGATAATCGTCAATAAAAACAATTGGTTGATTCATATCATTTGATCTTCTTCGGCCCGTGATAGTGCTGTATTGTGAGGATACAGAAGAGGCCGACACCCGGGTGCCCATTGCGGGAACCAAGGCGGCGGCCAATCACCGGAGAGGGTGCAAGTGAAGATTGACCGAAGCGTCATCCGGTCGCTGGCCTTGTTTGCCAAGATGGCCGACGATGAGCTGGACGGACTGCTGACCCACGCCACATCCCGGCTGGTGCCGCCGGGCGAAGCCATTTTCGAGCAGGGGCAGCCGGCCACGCATTTCTTCCTGCTCATCCACGGCCGCCTGAAGGTGACGCAGGTGACCCATGATGGCCAGCAGATCATCGTGCGGGTGGTGCATCCCGGCGATCTCTTCGGTTTTGCCCGGGCGCTGCAACGGTCGGATTATCCCGGCACCGCCACGACAGCTGCCGAAAGCGTCATCCTGTCCTGGCAGACGGACCTCTGGCCGCAATTCGTCGAACAGAACCCGCATCTCGCCGTTTCCGCCATGCAGACCATCGGCCAGCGTCTCGAGGAAGCCCATACACGCATCCGCGAAATGTCGACGCAGGAAGTGGAGCGCCGGGTGGCCCATGCCGTGCTGCGCCTTTCGCAGCAGGCGGGACGTAAAGAGGTGGACGGCATCCGCATCGACTTTCCGATCTCGCGACAGGATATAGCCGAAATGACCGGCACGACACTGCACACCGTTTCCCGCATCCTCAGCAGTTGGGAGAGCAAGGGGCTGGTGCAGGGCGGGCGGCAGAAGCTTCTGGTCTGCAATCTGCCAGGCCTTGCCCAGCTGGCGGAAGGCGAAGTGAGCCAGGTGTAGCGCGCAGGCGCCTGACCTTCGCCAGGAGCTTTACTTCCACCGGGCAGCCGTGCTGCTCTCACTCAGCCGGCTTCGAAGCGGCGCTTTCGATATAGGCGATGAGATTGTCCAGATCTTCCGGCTTGCTGATGCCGGCCAGCGCCATCTTGTTGCCGGGTATTTTCTTTTTGGGCGCGCTCAGGAAATCCCGCAATTCTTCCGGTGTCCAGACGAGACCGTCCTCGCCCGCTTTTTTCATCGCAGCCGAATAAGTATAGTCAGGCACGCCGCCTGCCGCCCGGCCGATGATGCCGTTAAGCTGCGGGCCGACCCTGTTTTTCGCGCCCTCGCCTATGGCGTGACAGGCGGAACAGCGCTTGAACACCGCCTCCCCCTTGGCAACATCGCCCTCAGAAAGAGCGGGAACGGTGCTTGCGGTCAGCATAGCCGCCGCGATGATGAGTGTCTTGCGCATCATGTCATCCTTGTCTTGCCGCATGAATGCGGCCCGCCCGCAAATGCGGACGGACCGGACCGTTCTCTCGTCAGGTCGTGCCCCAAGCGGGCGTGCCCTTCTTGTATGGAACGCGGTCTTCGAAACCGCCGGGAATCTCGTCGTAAACGAGAACTTCCGTGGCGCCGATCTTCGAGGTGAAGAAGCCGAGCAGCGTCAACTGCTTGACCAGCGTGAAGGCGTGCGGCTTTGCCGGCGTCTGTTCCGCCTTGGCCTGCTTGTCCAGCGCGGCAAGCAGAGCCTGCCGCTGTTCCGGCGTCAGCTCCAGAAAGGCCTTTTTGTGTTCAGCCTGACTGCGCTTCTCGATGTCGGAAATCGCCGAAAGGAAAAGTGTCCGCTGTTCGTCGGTATAACAATCGGCCGCATAGACGGCCATGAATGCACCCACTTCGGCATCCTTCGCCCCCGGCGTGGAGGTGCGGGGAATGATGGTTTCCGCCACCTCATCCAGAAAGCGGATTTCCTCCGGGGTGAAGACGTGGGCAGCGCCGGCGGGCTTGGCGGCGTTTTCAGCAGCCGTGAGGACATCCGCGCCAATCAGCGGAAGGCCGGTGGCAATGGCTATGAGTTTCAGCAGTTCGCGTCTGTTCATCACAGGTTCCCCTTCTTGCGTTCGGAAACGGCAAAATCGGCGGCACGCGCCGTCAGCGCCATATAGGTCAAGGACGGGTTGACGCAGGAGGCCGAGGTCATGCAGGCGCCGTCAGTCACGAAGACGTTCTGCGCATCCCAGACCTGGTTGTTGCCGTTGAGGACGGATGTTTTCGGGTCGCGCCCCATGCGGGCCGTTCCCATTTCGTGGATGCCCATGCCGGGGGCGTAACTGCCCCGCGAGGGCTTGACGTTCTTGATGCCGACCGCCTCGAACATTTCGACGGCGTCATTGACCATGTCTTCGCGCATGTCGAGTTCGTTCTGCTTCATCTCGACATTCATGGAGAGGACTGGAAGGCCCCATTTGTCCTTTTTGTCATGATCGAGCTTCACGCGGTTGTCGTGATAGGGCAGCATTTCGCCGAAGGCGGTCATGCCGATGGTCCAGCCGCCCGGCTCGGTCAGGGCCTCCTTGTAATCGGCGCCGATATTGAGTTCGGCGATCTCCCGCTCCCAGCGCGAACGGCTGGCAGAACCCTGATATCCGAAACCGCGCAGATATTTGCGCTTGTCGTCGCCGGTATTGCGGAAACGCGGAATGTAGAAGCCCGCCGGGCGGCGGCCCTTGAAATAGAAGTCCTCGAAGCCTTCCACCTGGCCGGTCGCGCCCATGCGGAAATGGTGGTCCATCACGTTGTGGCCGAGCTCGCCGGAGCTGCTGCCGAGGCCGCCTTCCCAGACATCGGTGGCCGAGTTCATCAGCACCCATGTCGAGTTCAGCGTCGAGGCGTTGAGGAAGATGATGTCGGCGGTATATTCATAGGTCAGGTTGGTTTCTGCATCGATGATCTCGACGCCCCGCGCCTTCTTTTTGTCCTTGTCGTACAAGATTTCCTTGACGATGGAGAAAGGCCTGAGCGTCAGATTGCCGGTGGCGACCGCCGCAGGCAGGGTCGAGGCCTGCGTGCTGAAATAGCCGCCGAAGGGACAGCCCAGCCGACACTTGTTGCGGAACTGACAGCGCGTCCGGTCCTGATCGGGAAGTTCCTGGGTAATGTTGGCGCAACGCGAATTGATGAGGTGGCGCGTACCATTGAACGCCTTCTTCAACCGGCTGGCCACATCCTGCTCCACGAAATTGAGCGGAATAGGCGGCAGGAATTCACCATCGGGGAGAATATCCAGCCCCTCGCGGCTGCCGGAAATGCCGGCAAAGCGTTCGACATAGTCATACCAGGGGGAGACGTCTTCATAGCGGATCGGCCAGTCGACCGCGATACCGTCTTTCGCATTGGCCTCGAAATCGGTCTGCGACCAGCGATAGGTCTGGCGGCCCCAAAGCAACGAGCGACCGCCGACATGGTAACCACGGAACCAGTCGAAGCGCTTTTCCTCGACATAGGGCGTTTCCTGCTCATCGGCCCACATGCCGAGCGTCGCCTCTTCCAGCAGGTAATCGCGGCTGAGAACGGGGTATTTCGCCTTCATCTCCTGCGTGGCACGGTTGCGATGGGGATAATCCCAGGCTTCCTTGTCGGCATTCTGATAGTCGGTGACGTGCTCGATGTTGCGGCCGCGCTCCAGCATCAGGACCTTCAGGCCCTTTTGCGTGAGTTCCTTTGCGGCCCAGCCTCCACTGATGCCCGAGCCGACAACAATCGCATCATAATGATTGTTTGCCATGATAACTCCTCCGATGTGAGCTTGGAAAAAACGACAGGACAAAGCGCTTCCCGTCGCGGCGCGGCGGAAAATGGATATGCGTCTGTCGAACCTCATGCTCCCCGCCGAAACCGGCCGCCGGGGAGCGGTTCTGGTTTTACTGGCAGTGTTTACTGAATGGTCGGAAGGCGTTCATTGAGGAACGCGTTGCCCTTGGTCACGACCGCTTCGGCATCGAGCGGAAGGTCGTGCTCAAGGATGAACCATTTTGCGCCGGCATGTTTGGCCGCCGGCAGGATCGTTTTCCAGTCGAGAACGCCGGTGCCGAGCGTCGCAAAGCCGCGCTCATTTTCCGCCGTGCCCGCAGGCGCGTTGTCCTTGGCGTGGATGGCAAAAACCTTGCCCTTCAAGGTGCCGAGGAATTCGGCCGGATCATTGCCGCTGCGCGCCACCCAGGCGACATCGACTTCGGCCTGCAGTTTCGGGCCTGCCGCGTCGAGCAGCAGTTCCAGCGCCGTCTTGCCGTCGAATTTGACCATCTCGAAGTCGTGGTTGTGATAGGCCATGGAGAGGCCCGCCGCCGAAAGCTTGTCCGCGTAACCGCCAAGCTCCTTGCCGAAGGCGGTCCAGCCGGCGGCGTCCTTCGGGCGGTCTTCCGGCTTCAGGAAAGGCACGGTCACGACGGGGTTGCCGACGGCCTTCTGCTCGATGATGACCGCATCGAGATTGCCGCGCAGCTTGTCGATCGGCACATGCGAGGAAATGACCTTGATCTTGTGCTTTTCCAGCAATGTGTTCAGTTCGCCGGCGCTGACCTTCTGCATATCCACCGTTTCCACGGCGGAGACGCCGGCGCGGTTGAGGATGGCAAGCTGTTCTTCCAGCGTTCCGGAATTGCGCAGGGTGTACATCTGCGCGGCAATCGGCAGCACCTTGCTGTCATCGGCAAAAACCGGATTTGCGAAACCGGCCGCCAGTCCAACGACGAATGCCATGCCAGCGAATTTTGACTTGAACGTTTTCAAACGCGTAACTCCCTTTCCGTTTGATCAATGTGACGACACGCATGCCCTCGCCTTTCCCGGCCGTCTGGCCGGGTCATGCCGGGCACCGCCTCCTGTGCCCTGCGTCGTCCGTCCCCGATATTGGGTGAGCTAGATGTCGATCCCGACCCAGGACGAGGTCCGACTGGACCGGACGGCCGCATCAATGAATGCGAGACCCGCAAGGCCGTCCTCTATGCCGGGATAAACCACATCCCCGGCGGCCGTTTTTCCCTCCCTTTTTGCGATGATTGCATCTGCGGCTTCGCGGTAGATCGTCGCAAAACCCTCGAGATATCCCTCCGGGTGCCCCGATGGCACGCGGCTGACACGGTTGGCGGCATCGCCTGCACCCGCACCATTGCGGGTGATCAGCCGCTTCGGCTCGCCGTAAGGCGTGAACCACAGCTCATCCGGCACGCGGTGGTGCCATTCCAGCCCGCCCTTGTCGCCATAGACCCGGAGCGACAGGGCGTTTTCATTGCCAATGGCGATCTGGCTCGCCCAGAGCATGCCTTTCGCGCCGCTTGCATAACGCAGCAGAATATTGGCGCTGTCATCCAGCTGCCGGCCCGGAACGAACGAAGTCAGATCGGCATAGAGGCTTGTTGGGATTTCGCCCGTCACAAAGGCGGCGGCGTTGAAAGCGTGCGTGCCGATATCGCCGATTGCGCCACCAGCGCCGGAACGGCTGGGGTCGGTGCGCCATTCAGCACCCTTCGCGCCGGTCTTTTCAACGGCTTCGGTCAGCCAGTCCTGCGCATATTCGGCCTGAACATGGCGCAACTTGCCGATGTCGCCACTCGCCACCATTTCCCGCATCTGCCGTAGCATGGCGTAGCCGGTGTAATTATGCGTCAGGACGAACAGGCTGTCGGATGCCCTGACAATCTCGGCCAGCGCCTTCGCTTCCTCCAGCGTCGCGGTAACCGGCTTGTCGCAGATGACGTGGATGCCGGCGTCAAGAAAGGCCTTGGAGGGGGCGAAATGCAGGTGGTTGGGGGTGACGATGGCGACTGCCTCGATACCGTCCTCGCGTCCAGCCTCGGCCGCCGCCATGTCCTCGAAAGAGGCATAGGAGCGCTCCGGTGCAATCCCGAGCAGGGTTGCCGAAGCGGCTGCACGTGCGGAATCGGAGGAAAGCGCGCCGGCCACCAGTTCGTAACGGTCATCCAGCCGGGCCGCGATGCGATGCACCGCCCCGATGAAGGCGCCCTGACCGCCACCCACCATGCCGAGACGAATACGGCGGCTGTCGAATTTTGCTGTCGTAGAGGACATGAAGTTTCCTTTCAGAGACCGAGAAGGCGACGGTTGGCGGCATCATCGACACCGCTTTTGGCGAAATCGTCGAAAGCCCGTTCGGTCACGCGGATGATATGGTTTTCAATGAAGCCGGCGCCTTCGCGCGCTCCGTCTTCCGGATGCTTCAGCGCGCATTCCCACTCCAGCACCGCCCAGCCATCGAAGTCATATTGGGTAAGCTTGGAAAACACCGCGCCGAAATCGACATGCCCGTCGCCGAGCGAGCGGAAACGTCCCGGCCGGTCGACCCAGCCTTGATAGCCGCCATAAACGCCGGAACGGCCGGTCGGATTGAACTCGGCATCCTTGACGTGAAAGGCGCGGATACGCTCGTGGTAGATGTCGATGAAATCGAGATAATCCATCGCCTGAAGGACGAAGTGGGAGGGATCGTAGAGGATGTTGGCGCGCGGGTGATTGCCGGTAGCCTCGAGGAAACGCTCGAAGGTGATGCCGTCATGCAGATCTTCGCCCGGATGCAGTTCGTAGCAGAGATCGACGCCATTCTCCTCGAATGTATCGAGAATAGGTGTCCAGCGCTTGCCCAGCTCCGCAAAGGCCATTTCGACAAGACCCGCCGGGCGCTGCGGCCACGGGTAAACGAAGGGCCAGGCGAGTGCGCCGGAGAAGGTGGCGTGGCTTTTGAGGCCAAGATGCTGCGAGGCTTTCGCCGCATATTTAAGCTGGTTGACCGCCCATTCCTGCCGCGCGTGAGGTTTGCCGCGCAGTTCAGCGGGTGCAAAACCGTCGAACATTTCGTCATAGGTCGGGTGAACGGCGACGAGCTGGCCCTGAATATGGGTCGAAAGCTCGGTGATCTCTATACCCATTTCCGCCAGACGACCCTTGATATCGTCGCAATAGGTCTTGGATGCAGCGGCCTTTTCCAGATCGAAGAGTTTGGGATCGGTCGGCACCTGAATGCCCTTGTAACCGAGCGAAGCCGCCCATTGGCCGAGATTGTCGAGCGTGTCGAAAGGGGCCTCGTCTCCGGCGAATTGCGCGAGGAAAATCGCCGGGCCTTTGATCGTCTTCATGTCCTTACACTCCTTGCATTCACAGTCTGGCCGCTATCGATGCGGCGGGCGGCAGGGCGCGACCGAGCCGCGCACCACCAGTTCCGTATCCAGCACGATGGTTTCAGCCGTGCGTTTGCCGTTCAGCCGGTCCACCATCAGCGCCATGGCCCTGCGGCCCATTTCCTGCCGGGGCTGACGTACCGTGGTCAGCGGTGGTTCGAAAGCATTGGCAAAAATGATGTCGTCAAAGCCGATGACGGAGACATCGGCCGGAACCGAAACGCCACGCGCACGCAACTCGCTGATCGCACCAATCGCCATCTGGTCGCTTGAGGCGAAGATCGCGGTGAAGGCAATGCCGCCTTCGAGAAGGCCGCCAATTGCCTGACGGCCGGCCTCGATGCTGTAATCGCCCGTCACCACCAGTTCGTCGGCATAGGCGATGCCGGCTTCGGCAAGTGCCGCGCGATAACCATCGAAACGCTCCTGCGCCAGGCTTTCCGGGACCGGACCGGCCAGATGCACAATCCTTTGATGTCCCGCCTCGATGAGGTGGCGCATGGCGTTTTTGGAGGCGGCGCGGTTGTCCACCTTGACGGTCGGCAGAGCGAGGCCGGGCACCGTTTCCGACGCGATCACAATCGGCGGCAACGCGTCGCCCTGATCGAGAAGCTCGGCGGGAAACTGGCCGGTCATCAGGATCAGGCCGTCGGCATGTTTCTGGCGCACCATGTCAATATGGGTCGCCACGCGGTTCTCGTCGTTGCGGGCATCGCCCATCAGCACCTTGAAGCCCGCTTCGCCCGCCGCTTCCTCAACGCCCTTGTAGATTTCGAGATAAAACGGGTTGCCGATATCGCGAACGAGAAGGATGACGGTGTTATTGGACTGACGCCGGAAGCTTGCCGCCTGCGCATTGGGAACGAAGTTCGCCTGCCGCACGGCATCGAAAACCTTCTTGCGGGTTTCCGGGCGAACCTTGTCGGGTTGCTGCAGCGCCCGCGATACGGTCGCAATCGAAACGCCCGCGAGAGCTGCCACTTCCCTGATATTCGAACCTTGGTCTTTGCTCATCTGTCACACACGCAACTGCTTTTGGCGGCCATAAAGCAGCATCAGCGCTAGCAACGTGACACCGAATATGATCTGCCGTGCCCATACATCGAGGTTGAGCGTTATCAGTACGCTTTGCAGAATGGTGAGCGCAACTGCCCCGGCCATGGTTCCGACATATCCGCCCGCGCCGCCGGCAAGCGAGGTGCCGCCGATGACGACCGCGATGATCGACGGAAGCACATATTGGTCGCCGACGGAGATGAAGGAGGTGCCGGTATAACCGATGACGCACACCCCGGTCAGCCCGGCAAACAGGCCGGAAAGCCCGTAAAGCAGCGTGCGGATCAGGGAGACCGGCAATCCGGTGAGCGTCGCCGCCCGCTCGTTCGAGCCGATGGCGTAGATGGCGAAACCGAAGGCGGTGCGGCGCAGCACGAAGAGCATGATCGCGGCGATGCCAAGCCAGACGAAGAGTACGCCGGGAATGCCGAAGATGAGCGGACGGTTGATGAAACCTGCCAGCAGGGGTGCTGCCGCGCCTGACGGAACGCCCTGCGAATAGACGACCAGCCCGCCCTGAATAACCGCCGTCATGCCAAGCGTCATGACCAGCGGCGGAATGCGCACGAAGGTAATGCCGAGGCCATTGATCAGGCCGATCAGGAAGGGAATGCCGCCGGCAACCAGAATGGCGAGCGGAATGCCGGCATTCTGGCCGTTCATCATATTGCCGGCAAGGACCGCGCCGAGCGAGATCATCGCGCCGACGGAAAGATCGATGCCTTCGCGCCCGCCAAGGATGACGAGGTTCTGGCCCGCCGCGACGATGCCGAGAATGGCGGCAATCGTCAGCAGCCGCACGATCTGCGAGCCCTGTGCGAAGCCGGGGGAGAGCAATTCGCCGACCAGAAGCAGAAAGACCGATGCACCAATGGCGATGGTCAGGGGATCGGTGACGATGGATTTGATTTGCAAGCCGGGATTGGTCATATCAACGCCTCGTCACCAGAACACCGCCGGCCAGCGCCGTCAGCACGATCAAACCCTGCACCAGTGTCTGGTACTCGAAGGGCAGGCCCGCAAAGAAAATCACATTACCGATCATGCCGAGCACCAGCGCGCCGGCAATCGACCCTGTCGAGCTGCCGAAACCGCCCGAAAGTGCGGTGCCGCCCAGAACTACGGCCGAGATGGAGGAAAGCGCCAGACTTGCACCCAGCAGCGGGTCGCCGGAGGCGGTCTCACCGGTGAGGCAGAGCGCCGCCAGCGCCGAGAACAGGCCGGAGATCATATATGCGCCGATGCGGATGCCCGAAAGGCGCAGGCCCGTCTGGAAGGCCCCGGTGCGATTGCCGCCGACGGCCAACAGGTGCGTATGAAACGGAATACGCGACACGATGAGGGTGAAGGCGATGCCCCCAATCAGCACCCACAGCACGAAGGGCAAGCCGATGAAGCTGCCGGAATAGGTCTGCCAATAGGCCTCCGGCACCGGAAGACCCGCCTGCGGCAGCACCCAGATTGCCAGCCCGGCGAAGATGATGCCGGTTGCGAAGGTGGTGACGATTGGCTGGAAGCGCAGGCCGGAGATGAAGAGGCCATTGACCAGTCCGCAGAGCAGCCCGACAGCCGCACCCGCCGTCATGCCGGCGAAAACGGCGCCCGTCGTGCCGCCAAGTGCTGCGATGACGCTGACGGTAACGACATTGGCGAGCGCCACGATGCTGCCGACTGACAGATCGATATCGCCCGCCAGAATGACATAGGTCTGGCCGATGGCCACCAGGATCAGTGGCAGAAACGTCGTCAGGTTCGATTGCAGCACGGAGGGCTGAACGAAGGAGGGTTGCAGAAACGTGTTCACGGCGATGAGAAGCGCCAGTACGACGAGGGTGATGACCCATGGCTGCCTGCGCAGAAAACCGGAGGCGCTCATGCGGCATCTCCATAGGCGGCGCGGGTCATGTTTACGGATGTCATGTCGGCTCCGGTCAGTTCCGCAGAAATGCGTCCACCGTTGAACACAAGAATGCGGTCGGCATATTCGAGGATTTCCGCATCCTCCGAGGAATAAAGAAGGATGGTCGCGCCGGCATCGGCCTGCTGCCGCATCAGGGCGAAGAGATCGGCCTTCGCGCCAAGATCGATGCCCTTGGTCGGATCGTCGAGCAGCAGCAGTTTCGGTGCGGTGGCGAGCCAGCGGGAGATGAAGATTTTCTGCTGGTTGCCGCCCGAAAGCGTGCCTATCGGCATATCCAGGCCGGCGAATTTCGTCTTCATGTCGTCCGCGACCTTCTGCACACGCGGCTTCAGCGTCACGGGACGGACCAGCCGCATCTTTTCGCGCACCATCAGCGCCGCGACGAGATTTTCGAAGATCGACCGACCCTGAAGGGAAGCGTCACGGCCACGATCGCCAGAGACATAGGCAAAACCACTATGAACCGCCTGCGACGGCTTGCCGATGGTGATTTCACGACCCTCAAACCGGATTTGGCCGGTAGCAAATGGGTTGGCACCGAAAAGACCCTTCAGCAAGGCCGACTGGCCCTGACC
Source organism: Agrobacterium sp. 22-221-1 (assembly GCF_053522445.1). Lineage (NCBI taxonomy): Bacteria > Pseudomonadati > Pseudomonadota > Alphaproteobacteria > Hyphomicrobiales > Rhizobiaceae > Agrobacterium > Agrobacterium sp. 22-221-1. Next base: position 193,537 of record NZ_JBNWCL010000008.1, on the reverse strand, counting down.
CTGCAGGCCGGCCAGACCGACGATTTCGCCCGGATAGGCTTCGAGAGTGACATCGCGAACGCCTTCACCTGCAACATCCGCCAGCTTCAGGCTCGGCGCAGCAGCCGAACGCCCGTTCTGACGGGCAGGAGCGGCCCGGACATCGCCGACCATGTCATGCACAACGGCTTCTCGCGTGGTTGCCGCCGTATCGAGTTCTGAAATCGTCGCGCCGTTCCGCATCACGGTGATACGGTCGCAGACCGCGAAAACCTCATCGAGACGATGGGAAATCATGATGGTGGAGACACCGTCGGCCTTCTTGGCCCGGAGAATCTCGAAAAAGCGCTGGGACTGACGGCCATCGAGCGCCGCCGTCGCCTCGTCCATGATCATCAGGCTGGCATTCTGGGCGAAGACCTTGAGGATTTCGACGAGCTGGCGCTGATCGGGCGGCAGATTGCCGACAATCGCATCCGGCTCCAGCCCTTCGCCAGCCACGCCGTCAAACAGCGCGATCAGCCTCGCCGCTTCCGCCTTCAGCGCCTTGCCGTCGACAAAGATGCCCCGTTTCGGCTCGCGGCCGAGAAAGATATTATCGGCGACCGAAAGCTGCGGAACGAGGCTGAGCTCCTGATAAAACAGCGCAATACCGGCATTTTCGGCGTCCCGCGGGCTTTTGAAGCGCACGTCTTCGCCGTTGAACTTGATCGCACCACTGGTCGGCGCAACAGCACCCGCAACGATCTTGCAGAGCGTGCTCTTGCCGCAGCCATTGGCGCCCAGAAGCGCGTGAATTTCACCGCGACCGACGGTCAGCCTGCCGTCGGAAAGCGCACGCACGGCGCCAAAATTCTTCGTTATGCCGGCCGCTTCCAAAGCGTTCGCCATCGCATGTCCCCGAATAATGCTTGTCACAGGCGGCCGGCCAAGGCCCGGTCCGCACTCGAAATTCTGGTTCGGGCCGGCGCTTGTCGCCGACCCGAAACGGCTCTTACTTGAAGAACTCGCCGGCCTGCTCCGGCGTCACGGTCGCCGTGACGGACCAGTAGCCCGGCTTGCCATCGGCGGCCTTGATGTTGTCGGCAAGGTTGTCATTGCTGACGAAGGGGATCGGAATATAGATGGCGTTACCATAGGTGCCGCCGAAAATGCCGTCCTTGAATTCCTTACCCTGAAGCTTCAGGACAGCGACGTTGAGCGCGCTGGCCATGACGCCCGGAGGATTGACCGAAGCGCCGGAATTGAACTTTTCCTTTTCCCAGCGGGTCATGAAGTCCTTGCGGATTTCACCGGTCGCGGCAATGTCCTTGGTCTTGCCGGCGGCTTCGATGGCGCGCCATGCGCCGTCCGCCATGCCGTCCTGCACCCACACACCGCTGATATCGGGATAGGTGGCGAGCAGGTTCTGCATGGCCTGCTGGCCCTGCGCCTGATCCCAGCTCGCATTGGCTTCGTTCAGCACCTTGATGTCAGGATATTTCTTGAACACTTCGCGATAACCGGCAACGCGGGCTTCGTTGGCGGGGTTGCCGGCGATGCCGTTAATGGCGACGACGCTTCCCTTGCCCTTCAGCGCATCCGCAAGCCATTGCGCGGATTGCGCCGCCCATGCCTTCTGGTCGATGCCGACATAGAGCGCATCCTTCGAGGACACTTCGGCGTCGGTTGCGATGACGAGAATATTGCGCGCCTTGGCCTGCGCGAAGATCGGATCGAAGGCCGTCGGGCTGCCGGGATTGATGAGGATTGCATCAACGCCCTGGTTCATGAAATTGCGGATATGGCCGATCTGCCCCTGCACATCGACGTTGCCGCTCTGAACGACAACCTCAACCTTGACGCCCTTTTCGCCCCACGCTTTGGCGGCAGCCTGAGCCTCTTCGATCATCTGCGTGCGCCATTCGCTGCCGACGAAAGAATTGGAAAGACCGATCTTGAAGCTCTGCTCCTGGGCATGCGCCGACGTGCCCGCCGCCAGCACCATAGCGGCAGCAGCCATCAAATGTCTAAACATGAAATTTGCTCCTCCAAGCACGGTTTTTAACTAATGAAACCGTTTACATGCGCAAATGTAACCGTTTTCATAAATGAGTCAATCCCGAGAATGATTTTTATCCAAGGGCGTGAAACGGCGGCGGATGAGCGGTTCCGACCTGCGGAAAAGGCTTGAAAAATCGAGACATGGGCCGGAACCGGCGCGGCACGGAGCTTCGGAAAACGTCCTTGGCCGGCAGATCATATCGGTTTTCATTTCACTGTGGACAATGGGAGTATTCCCGCTTCAAATCGCCTCGAGTCAGCCATCAGGAGAACGACCAATGGAAATATTGCGCGCAGGAACACGGGCATCGGCGAAAGGTCCCGAGGCATGGTTCACGGGGCAGGTCCGCATCGATCCCCTCTTCAACCCCTTTGATGCCGAGCGGGTTCAGGGCGCTCAGGTCACCTTCGAACCCGGCGCCCGCACCGCCTGGCACACCCATCCCCTCGGCCAGACCCTGATTGTGGTTTCCGGCCTCGGACGGGCGCAGCGCGAAGGCGGCCCGGTGGAGGAAATCCGTCCCGGCGATACCGTCTGGTTCGCACCGGGAGAAAGGCACTGGCACGGGGCCGCACCCGATGTCGCCATGACCCATATTGCACTTCAGGAGGTCAAGGATGGCAAGGTGGTGGACTGGATGGAACAGGTGACGGATGACCAATATCGCGGCTGACGCAGCCGCGCCGACGTGGCGGGCCGCTTTCCGCAGGCCCGCCGGAGAATAAAATCGCGTCCCCGGCCAAAAGCGCCACTCTTTGCAGCCGGTGGACGTTTTTCGCCGGCAAAAATAGCTATAAGATGCAACCGCAATTCATTCGAGGAACGCATCGTTGTCACGTTATGCCCCCCGCATCCAGCATCTAAACTGGAACCTGCTGCGGACCTTTCTGGTCATTGTCGAGGAAGGCAGCATCACGCGGGCGGCCAACCGGCTTTTCGTGCGCCAGCCCTCGGTAACCGCCGCGCTGCAAAAGCTGGAGGAAACGCTGGGGTGCCAGTTGATACAGCGCGACAGCCGCCGTTTCGTGCTGACGGTTCAGGGCGAAATGCTTCGTCAGGAATGTGCTGAAATTTTCCTGCGTGTCGAGCGTATCGGTGAAAAACTGTCGACCGAGGCGGATGACCTCACGGGTCAGGTGCGTGTCCTCATCGTCACCAATCTCGTGCTGCCACAGCTCGATCAGGCGCTGCGCCAGTTGCGGCGGCGTCATCCATCCGTGACCATCCGTATCGATGTCGCCAATACGCAGGATATCGTTCGCGCCATCGGCCAGAAACAGGCCCCATTCGGCATTTGCCTGCTGCCGAAACCGCTTGCCGGAATGGACTGCAAATTCCTGCTCAGGGAAACATTCGGGATTTATTGCGGTGCTTCCCATCCCTTTTACGGTCGTGGCGACATCACCATGGAGGAATTACGGCAGGAAGCCTTCGTGGCCTTCACCTGCAGCCAGGAAGGCGGCGCGCTGGAACCGATGATCGCCCTTCGCGACGGCGTGGGGCTCGGCAAATGGACCGTCGGCTCCAGCCCGCATATGGAAGAAGTCCGGCGAATGATCATCGCCGGCATCGGCGTGGGAATCCTGCCGCTGGATGCGGCGCGCGGCTTTGAGGAAGATGAGCTTTGGCAGATCCCGCTGCTTCAGGATTCGCTCGGAGCCGACGCCTATTTTCTTCGCAACCCCGATATGGACCTCGGCGGCGCCGAGCGGGCATTCCTGACTATTTTCGAAAACGAGCTTTTCGATGCGCAGGCGGCGGCAGCCCTTGTGGAAACGGGGAGCGAATAGGAAAACGGCGAAAAGCGGTCGCACTTTTCGCCGTTCCCTCTAAATCCAGCAAAAGCGGACCCCGGCGCTGCCGGCCGGGAATACGCTAAAACAGAGGGCTGGAGCCTTTTCGCGCTTCGCAGAAAAGCGAAAGCGCTCCAGCTTCAGTCCGCGCGGTTCGCGCGCTCCAGAACGGCTTGAACCAGCACGTTAACACCGGGTTCGATGTCGGCAATCGTGACGTTTTCCGCCTCGTTATGGGAAAGACCGCCCTCGCACGGCGTGAAGATCATCGCCGTCGGCAGATACTCGGCGACATGCATGGCGTCATGCCCGGCCTCGGTAAGGAGGTCCATCGAGGAATAACCAAAAGCACCGGTGGCATTGCGGATGAGTTCGATGCAGCCGGCGTCGAAATGCATGCCGCCATAGGCCCAGCCTTCCTTGACGACGATCTTGCAGCGCGAGCGCTCTTCCAGCTCGGGAAGTCTCGCCTTGAAGGCCTCGAACATGGTGCTGACAACGGCATCGTCGGGGTGGCGCATGTCGCAGGTCATTTCCACGAAATTCGGCAGCGCACCGAGGAGATTGGGTTCGGCCCTGATGCGCATCGTCGTGGACTTGCCGCCGGTCTCGTGATTGGCCCAGCCGATCTCATTGATCGCCAGCGTCACCTCAGCGGCACCCACCAGCGCATTCTTGCGCGCCGGCATCGGCGTCGGGCCGACATGGCCAGTCTCGCCGTGCACTTCCACCACGAAACCGCGCACGCCGAAAGCGCCGGTAACGATGCCGAGTTGTTTGGCCGCTGCCTCCAAGCGTGGCCCCTGTTCGATATGCAGCTCGAACAGACTGTCGAAAGCCTCCGCCGAAATCGCGTATTTACCCTTGAAGCCGATGCGCTCCAACTCGCCGCCAAGCGTAAAGCCATCGCGATCCCTGCGGGAATAGGCGAATTCCGCCGCCTTGGCGCCGGTAAAAACCGCCGAGCCAATCATCGGCGGCTCGAAACGCGCGCCCTCCTCATTGGTCCAGTTCACAAGGGTGATCGGCCGGCGTGTGGCAATCGCATGGTCGTTCAGCGTGCGCACGAGTTCCAGCCCGGCCAGCACACCAAGAATACCGTCGAAGCGGCCGCCATGAACCTGCGTGTCGAGATGGCTGCCGACCAGCACGGGCTTCGCATCCGCATCGGTTCCTGCCCGTTCGGCGAAGATATTGCCCACCGCGTCGATCCTGACCGTCAGGCCCGCCTCCTCGCACCAGTGAATGAACTGGTGCCGCATCGCCGCATCCTCGTCGGAAAGCGCCAGCCGCTTCAGGCCGCCCTTTTCGGTCGCGCCGATTTCGGCGGAACGCATCAGCGTCGCCCACAGGCGTGACATGTCCGGCCGGATATTGCTCAATCTCTTCATTTCGGTCCCCTGTTATGGTCGCGCGGCAGCAATGCCCCGGCGTAGCCGGCAGCCCGCAGACGACCTCTTTTCACTCCGTGGAATGACAAAGGGGATAAGACCAAACCGGAAAATTCAAAAATAGATAGATTCGATACTTAGAATAAGAGTGGCGGTCTTTGCGGCCGAAAAAGAAATTTCAGCCGGTCAAAAGACAGGCAGGGACTGCGCAGCCGAGCGGCAAAGAAAAACAGCGCCTGCGATATTTCCCTGATTTTATTATCTATTTCAAAATTCATAGGCGGCGCCGAGATGCCCGAAAATGCCCAGGATTTGGTCTATAGCGCGGCCCTATGGAAGAAATCTGCATTATCTATTTGTCGGGAGCCTCCCGCTTTCCCATCATTGCGCAAAACAGGGGAACATCGCAGCATGTCGGACTGACGGAGAGAACCGAAAACGGTTGCTCCGCCGGAAATGGCTATCGTCATCTCATGCCTTCGGCGTGAGGCCGCTCCGCTTCGTCGTTTCCCCGTTTTCCTTCACAGCAACATAAAGGGGAATGTTCATGCAAGGGGAAACCGCACTCGTGGGCTCCGTCGAGAAACAGCCGGTTGGCGTTCGGCGGATCGCCGTCGCAAGCGTCATCGGCACCACTGTCGAATGGTACGATCTTTTCGTCTTCGCCACCGCTTCGGCGCTGGTCTTCAACAAGGTCTTCTTTCCGAGTTTCGATGCGCTCGTCGGCACGCTTCTGGCCTTCGGCACCTTCGCCTCGGCCTATCTCGCCCGCATCGTCGGGGCAGCGCTTTTCGGCCATTTCGGCGACAGGATCGGCCGCAAGTCGATGCTGCTCGTCTCGCTGGTCATGATGGGTGTGGCAACCTTCGCCATCGGCCTTCTGCCGAATTACGAACAGATCGGCGTCTGGGCGCCCATCCTGCTTCTGGCGCTGCGCGTCGTGCAGGGTCTCGCGCTCGGCGGCGAATGGGGCGGCGCGGTGCTGATGGCGGTGGAACATGCGCCGCAGAACCGGCGCGGCCTTTATGGCTCCTGGGTGCAGATCGGCGTTCCGGCCGGCACATTGATCGCCAACCTCGCTTTCCTTGCCATCGGTTTCACCATGGCGCCCGAGGACCTGATTTCCTGGGGCTGGCGCATTCCGTTCCTCGTCAGCATTCTTCTGGTCGCCGTCGGCGCCTATGTTCGGCTCAACACCGCCGAAACGCCGTCCTTCGCCAAGGTGAAGACGGAAGAGGCGACCGTGCGCGTGCCCTTCTTCGAGCTGCTTTCCAAATCCTGGAAAACGGTTCTTCTCGGCGGCATCGCCACCATGTCCACCGGATCGTCCTTCAACCTCATCGTCGCCTTCGGCCTGAGCTATGGCACGCAGGCGCTCAACATCTCCCGCAACGAGATGCTGGTGATCGTACTGATTTCCTGCATGGCGTGTATTTTCCTTTTGCCGCTCTTTGGCCTGCTTTCTGACAAGGTCGGCCGCCGGCCGGTCATTCTCGGCGGCATTCTAGCCGAAGCGCTCGTCGCTTTCCCGATGTTCTGGCTGATGGATACCGCCACCTTTGCCGGCGCACTTGCGGGCTACCTGCTGATGATGACGGCCTTTGCCGCCAATTACGGCCCGATCGCCACCTTCCTCGCCGAACTTTTCGGCACCAAGGTCCGCTATTCCGGCCTGTCCATCGCCTATATGCTCTCAGGGGTTCTGGGCAGCGCGCTTACTCCCGTCATCACCACATGGCTGCTTTCCGCCACCGGCAGCGGCGCTTCCGTCGCTTGGTACATGATCGGCTCCGCCCTGCTCTCGGCCGTCGCCCTGCTGGCGCTGACCGAGACCGTGAAACGCGATCTGGCCAAGACCAACTGATCCATATTGCCATATCACAGACGCCGGCCCCCGCGCCGGCGTCTTTCTTTTGGAGACACCCATGGAAAGTCCCGACACAATCAACGAGGCGCTCGAACTGCTCCGGAGCGTCGAGACGGCAACGATCGGCCATTTCAGATCGGATGGATTCATGGATCCGGCGATGCAATGCGTGATCGACAGCGTTCGCATCGCCGGTCGCGCATTGACCGTCAGCCTGCCGGGAGACGACGGGACGGCGCTTCCGCATGCCCTTTCCCGCGCCATGCCCGGCGATATCCTCGTCATCGAGCGACTGAGCGACGACCGGCACGCCTGCTGGGGCGCGGTCATGACCGCCGCAGCGCTCGCGCGCGGTGTCACCGCCGTCATCCTCGATGGTTATGTCACCGATATCGGCTCGATCCGCAGCGCCGGCCTGCCGGTCTGGTGCCGGGGACGCTCGCCCATCACCACCAAGCTCGGAGGCCGGGGGAATGTCGCGGGGCCGGTCGTCTGCGGCGGGGTCAGGGTTCAGAACGGCGATATCGTGCTGGCCGACGAAAACGGCGTCTGCATTTTGCCACCCGAGGAAGCATTGGCAACGGCACGGCAGGCTCTCGCCATTCAGGAAAAGGAGCCCGGCATCATTGCTAGGCTCGAAAAGGGGGAAGATATCGTGGCGGTTTATGGACTTTCACCGCTGGAGCAGTCCACGTAAAACCGGCCCGTAATCTTGCGCCCCAAGAAATGCATGTGGGCGCGTCAGCCGATCCGGCCGACGCGCCGTTTTTCATGCCCGCCTGCCCTCAGAGGACAGCAAGGCACTCGATTTCGATATCGAAGGGCAAGGTCCAGGGTTTGATGGTTGCCGAGGTGCGCGCCGGAAAACCGGCTGCGAAATATTCGCGGTATATGTCGTTCACTGTGCCCATCAGCGCTGCATCGGTGACATAGACGGTGGTCTTGATCACATCTTCGAAGGTGGCGCCCGCTGCGGCCAGTGTCACCCGCAGGGCTTCCAGCGAGGCCCGGGTCTGGGCGGCGATATCGCCCCTGACGATGTCGCCCGTCTCAAGATCGACGGGCGGCATGCCGCAGGTGGCGACGATGTTGCCGGAGCGGACAAGCGCCGAGGTCGGCGCGCCCAGCCGACGGATCGCCTCTGAAACCACCGGCACTTCAAGGATTTCGCGTTTGGCCATGTCTGTCATCCTTTTCCGTTCAGCGTCGCGGCCTCATAGACCATGGTGGCCGCCGCAAGATCGGCGAGCGCGGTTCCGACAGCCTTATAGAGCGTGATCTCATCATCGTTACTGCGCGCAAACCGGTTTGCCCTGCAAAGTCCGGCAAGCGTCGACCTGACGTTTTCCTCCGAAAACAGGCCCGCTTCGATCGGCTGAACGAGATCGCCTGCTTCGTGCAGCGCTTCCTCCGTATCGATAAAGACCGAGGCGCGGCCTATGGCTTCGTCATCCGCCTCGCGCATGCCGGGCGTGAAGCCGCCGATGAGATCGACATGCGTGCCGGGGCGCAGCCACGCGCCCCTGATGAGCGGGGTGGTGGCGAGCGTCGCGGCGCTGACGATATCAGCCTGGGCAACCGCCCCTTCCAGATCATCGACCACCGTGGCCGCAAGCCCCGACGCCTCGATGCTTTTCGCCAGCCGCTCGGCATTGCCACGATCGATATCCCAGACTGCCACCTGCTCAAGCGGTCTGATGGCCCGATAGGCGTCGGGAATAAGGCTCGCGACACGGCCGGCGCCCAGCACCAGAAGCCGGCTGGCATCCTTGCGCGCAAGATAATCCGCTGCAAGCGCCGACGCCGCAACAGTCCGGCGGCCGGTGATGACATTACCGTCCAGCGTGGCCAGCTGAATGCCTGTCTGCGCATCGTAAAGCATATAGGTCGAGGTCAATCCCGGCAGGTTTCTGCCGGCGTTTCCGGGAAAGACGGTGACGATCTTGATCCCCAGATAACGGGTGGACTGCCGTGCGCCGTGCCAGGCCGGCATCAATAGCAGTGTCGCGGCGGCTTCATTTGGCACATCGATCGTGTGGTGGTGCCGCACAGGCATCTCACAGCCTTCCGCAAAGGCGGCGGCAAGTGCCTTGATAAGCCCGTCAAACGGCAAAAGCCCGGCTGTTTCCTGTGAATTGATCGTGAGCATATGCGCCTCCCTTCAGATTTCTGGCGGAGATCAAAATGGCGCAAGCGGCTGCACTTTATAACGCCGAATCTCGCTATGATAAAAATAGGCTGGAGCATCGCCACAGCAGGCATGTTGGGCTACAGAAGCCGTCGCCGCAGCAGCGCCTCCAGCCACTCCGCAAAGACCTGCAGCCGCCGCGACAGATGCTGTCGATGGGGATAAAGCAACGTCATCGGCATTGGCTCGGCCCGATGGGTCGGCATGACCTCGATGAGGTCGCCGCTCTCCAGATGCGGCCTGACGTCGTAAGCCGGTATCTGGATCAAGCCGAGACCGGCAAGACAACAGGCGATATAGGCTTCGGCATTGTTGACGGTGACGCGGCCGCGCATGGAAAGCGAATGCAGTGTCTCGCCTTCGATCCATTCCCAGTTTTCCACCCGCCCGCTGGAGGGCGACGCGTAATTGACCGCCCAGTGGCGGGAAAGACCGTGGGGCGTTTTCGGCGTTCCGTGGCGCGCCAGATAGGAGGGGCCTGCGACATTGATCAACGGTAGCTTGCCTATCGGCCGCGCGATCAGGCCGGAATCGCTGAGCGGTCCGACGCGCAGCACGCAATCGATATTGTCTTCCACCAGATCGACGGCGCGGTCGGTAACGCCGAGGGCTACGTCGATCTGCGGATAAAGTTCGAGAAATTCCGGGAGTGCCGGTGCGATGACCAGCCGCCCGATCCGGCCCGGCACGTCGATCCGCAACCGGCCCGAAGGCTGCGCCGCCGTCTGCCGGAAGAGATTTTCCGCATCTTCGACATCGGCGATCAGCCGCTGGCAGCGCTCGTAAAAGGCCGAACCATCCTCGGTTGGCGAGACCTTGCGCGTCGTGCGGTTCAGCAGCCGCGCACCGACACGCCCTTCCAGTTCCTGCACCGCCGCCGAAACCGAAGAGCGCGGTATGCCGAGCGTATCGGCGGCCCGCGTGAAACTCGCGCAGTCAACGACACGTGTGAAGATACGGAACAGGTCGATACGGTCCAACCGAAAACATCCCATTGTGCGGCTTTTCTGACAAGTAATGTCAGAATAAGCGCCTTTATCACGCAAAGCTAGACGATATCCTGCTGCAACGAAAGCGGCCGCCAGTTGGCCGAGCACGGCAAAAGGAGGCCGACCCATGACAGACCATTCCCTCAAGGGCAAAACCGTCATCATCGCCGGCGGCGCGAAAAATCTCGGTGGATTGATTGCCCGCGATTTTGCCGGCCAGGGCGCCCGCGCCATCGCCATCCATTATAACAGCGCCGCAACCAGGGCCGATGCCGAGGCAACCGTGGCCGCCGTGAAAGCGGCCGGCGCTGAGGCCGTCGCCCTTCAGGCCGATCTCACCACGGCAGGCGCGGTCGAAAAGCTGTTTGCCGATACCGTCGCCGCCATCGGCCGCCCGGATATTGCCATCAACACCGTCGGCAAGGTGCTGAAAAAGCCGATCCTCGACACGTCGGAAGCCGAATATGACGAAATGACTGCCGTTAACGCCAAGTCGGCCTTCTTTTTTCTCCAGCAGGCCGGACGCCACGTCAGCGATAACGGCAAGATCTGCACCCTCGTGACATCGCTCCTGGGCGCCTTCACGCCGTTTTACGCCAGCTATGCCGGCACCAAGGCCCCGGTGGAACACTTCACCCGCGCGGCGGCCAAGGAGTTTGGTGAACGCGGCATCTCGGTGACGGCAATCGGTCCCGGACCGATGGACACACCATTCTTCTACGGTCAGGAAACGCCGGAGGCGCAGGCCTATCACAAAAGCGCCGCCGCTCTTTCCGGCTTCTCGAAAACCGGTCTCACCGATATCGAGGACATCGTTCCCTATATCCGCTTCCTCGTCACGGATGGCTGGTGGATGACCGGCCAGACCATTCTGGTCAATGGCGGTTACACCACGAAATAGTTGCTGCCGGATGGCACACCGGATCAGGCCGGCGGCTGGATGCCGCCCGGCATGAGACGGGTCCCGGAACCGCAGTACCAAAAAATATCGAACATCATCTGGCCTGAATTACACGCACCGGTGTAAAACCCTGTCATCCTGTTGATGGAAGCCGGGGGTGTCGGATGAATTCAGAGCGTCGTGGAGTTCTCGCATTTCTGGGCGGCCTTGTGCTGGCAAGGCCGTCTCTCAGCGCGGCATCGAGCCAGCCCCCAGCCTTTGCCGCATCCCGCTCCAGTTACAAGCCACGACATGTCCTTTGTTTTCTCGGCGCGGAAAATGGCCTGGCGGCGCTCCAGAAGAGCGCAAGCGCCGCAGTCGATGATTTTGCGCCGGATTTCAGCCTGGATGAAGACTATTCACAGGATGAGCCGGACGACCGGATGGAACGCTCGTTCAATGTCTGCTGGGATCGCGTCGACCCCGATGCCTACCAGCCGGAGGATGAGGAAGCCGTCGCCGGGCACGGCTCGGTTCTTTATGTGCTCAGCCCGCCCATGGATGCCGAAACGGCTGTGAAGACATCCGCAAACGCCCTCAGATTCGTACAGCATATGCTCGATCACGGCGCTGTCGCCGTGAAGGGTGAAAGTGCGGGCGTCGCCCATGGCGCAAGGCGCTGGAAGCAGCGTTACGAGCAGTCGCGTGGCGAGGCGGCCGCCGATGACGGGATGGCGCTTGCCAGAACCTGCCGCCTGGCTTTCGCACGCCGCCCCATAGGAGACGATGCCGAAGGCATGATGAGCGTTGGGTTTCACCTGATCGGCTTGCCCGATGTGCAGATACGCTTCACCAAAAAAGACCAAGACCAGCCATCGACGAACGCCGAACAGCTGAAGATCGCTGCCTTGATAGACGATATCGCCGAGCAAATGGCGCGTGAAGGCGTTGAAGCCACCCTGAAGGACCGTCGCGCCACCCTCTCCGACGACGAACGGTATGAGGAAGACGAATATAAATTCAATCCTTTCGGCGTCGTAAGCGTTGACGGCTTCAAGCTTTGACGTTCCCGCACAGCGACGGCTATGGGGCGGGGGCCGGGTCGCTCTCGCCGGCCACCAGAAGCATGGGCCACACACAATGGCGGGCCTGATCGGGGTAAAAGGGCGCGTAGGCCGGCATGGTCGATAACAGCGTCTGGGCCACCGTCACGCCGAGATCATGCAGGGACATGCGGAAACTGGTCAGCCGAGGTTCCAGAAACTGGCCGCGCGGGCCATCGCGGAAGCCGATGACGGCGAGATCGCGCCCCGGTTTCAGCCCCACTTCCGCAAGCCGGCGATAAAGACCGACCGCCATCAGTTCGTAGATCAGCACGATCGCCGTTGGCCGGGGCCGCATCTGCAGCCATTCGCTGGCGGCGTGATAACCGCCCTGCTCGCTCGATTTCGCGCGGATGACCAGCGAGGAATCGTAGGCGATGCCATTGTCTTCCAGCGCGCGCCTGTATCCTTCGAGAAAAACATAACCGAGATTGATATCGCTGTCGGGCACCGCCACAGCAATCGAGCGATGCCCGGCAGCGGCAAGGCGGTCGACCGCGTTTTTCGCGACGCCCTCGAAATCGAGGTCGATCCAGGCGTGAGTGTCGCTGGAAGCGGTCCGGCCGAGCGCCACGAAAGGCAGCCGGGTCTGTTTCAGGAAATCCACACGTTTGTCGATCCGTCGCGTCGCGGAAATGATCATCGCATCCACCATGCGGCGCGCCACCATGCGCTTCAGATATTCATCCGGATCCTCTTCCCCCGGACAGGGCAGAACGATGAGATCGAGATTATGCCCGGAGAACACGCTTTGCAGACCGTCCGTCACACCGAGGAAGAAGTTGTCGGAGTTCTCCACGGTCTGCGCGTCGCTGCCGGTCATCAGGCCGATGACATTGGTGGTTCCCTGCCTGAGGCTGCGGCCGGACTGGTTAGCGACATAACCCAGCTTTTCCGCCGCTTCGAGAACACGCCGCCGTGTTTCTTCGTTCACATCCGGCTTGCCGTTCAGGGCACGGGAAACAGTGCCTATCGATATCTCCAGATAATCGGCAAGCTGACGAATTCCTTTCATGCACTCCCCTCCCAGGCCCGGCGCGCAATCGACGCGCCCCTTAACGGTCTTGACATATCTAACATCATCGGCATAGTCTCGTAAACGTTTACGACGCTCTGCGCAAAGAGGAGTTTGCGAAAGAGTCCGGGGAGATGAGATGACTTTCAATGCCGTTTTATGCGGGTGCGGAGCCATGGCCAAAGGCTGGTTGCGTGCCATTCAATCCACGCCGGAAATCGCCGGCGCGATCAGGATCGCCGGTCTCGTTGATCTGAACGAGAACACGGCCCGCGCGCTTGCCGAAGAATTCGCCCTCACCGACGCGGTTATCGGCACGGATCTGCGCGAGGTTCTCGCTAAAACGAAAGCCGACATCCTTTTTGATATCGTCATCCCGCAGGCGCGCTTCGCCGTGGTTGAGGCCGGTCTCGAGGCCGGGTGCCATGTGCTCAGCGAAAAACCGCTTGCCGCCTCGATGGAGGAAGCCGGCACGCTGGTTGAACTGGCGAAAAAAGCCGGAAAGATTCATGCCGTGGTGCAAAACCGGCGGTTTGTGGCCGGAATCCGGCGGCTGCGCCGTGCGCTGGAAGACGGCGTCATCGGCGATTTGACGGCCATCCACTGCGATTTTTTCCTTGGGCCGCATTTCGGCGGCTTCCGCGAGGAGATGAAGAACGTCCTGCTTCTCGACATGGCGATCCATACCTTCGATGCGGCCCGTTTCGTCGCCAATGAAAAACCCCTCTCCGTCTTCTGCGTGGAAAAGAACCCGGCCGGCTCATGGTATGCCCATGGCGCAAGCGCCAACGCCATTTTCGAGTTCTCGAATGATGTCGTCTTTACCTATCGCGGCTCCTGGTGCGCCGAAGGCGAGCGGACCAGCTGGGAAGCGCGCTGGCGGCTGATCGGCTCCAAGGGCATGATCCTCTGGGACGGGGAAGACAATTTCTCCGCCTCCGTGGCCGGCGACGAACAGGGGCTTCTGCGCGGCTTTAGGACCGTAAACGTTTCCGAAGCCATTTCCGAGAAGGATACGCGCGGCCATGCCAGCGTCATTCTCTCGTTCCTTCAATCCATCCGCACGGGTGAGATGCCGGAAACGGCCTCCTTCGACAACATCAACAGCCTTGCCATGGTGATCGGCGCGATTGAAAGCGCCCGCCTCGGCCAGCGTGTTTCCATTGCAGCATAAGGACTGAAAGACGTGAGTAATCCGGCAACATCCATCCGCATCGGCACCATGGTCAGCGCCACCAAGGGACAGGCGGCCGAACGCATCGGCCAGATCGCCGATCTCGGCTTTGAAAGCTTCGAGCCGTTCTTCTGGCAGACCACCAACGGTCAGGACCTTGCCGAACTCGGCAAGCGCTGCCGCGAGGCGATCGGTGAGCGCGACATCACCATCAGCACGCTCGGCATGTTCGGCAATCCACTGGAGGAAACCGACATCGACCTTGAGACATTGCAGGGCTGGAAAGACTGCATCGACAATGCCCACCATTTCGGCGCGACCTGCGTTGCGGGTTTCACCGGTCGGCTTCGTGGCAAACCGCTGCCGGAAAGCCTTCCCCGATACAGGCAAATCTGGAGCGAGCTTGCAAAACGCGCCGCCGACAAGGGCGTGAAGATCGCCTTTGAAAACTGCGCCATGGACGGCAACTGGCAGACCGGCGACTGGAATATCGCGCACAATCCCGACGCCTGGGAACTGATCTTCAACGAAACGCCGGACGAGCATATCGGCATCGAATGGGAACCCTGCCATCAGATGGTCTATCTGATCGACCCGCTGCCGCAGATCCGCAAATGGGCGGACAAGATTTTTCATGTGCACGGCAAGGACGCGACTATCCGCTGGGATGTCATTCGCGAGCACGGCATTTTCGGCAAGGAAAAATTCGTCTTCATGCGCACGCCGGGTTTTGGCGACAGCAACTGGACGGACATTATTTCCGAACTGCGCCTCGCCGGCTGGTCCGGCTCCATCGACATCGAAGGCTGGCATGACCCCGTCTATCGCGATGCGCTGGAAATGACGGGCCAGGTGCATGGCCTGAATTATCTGAAGAAATGCCGCGGCGGCGATTTCGTCGTCGATCCGACATAACGGAAACCTTTTGGGAGAAGGTTTTCGAAAATTGCAGAGACGATAACCAAGAGGAGGAGATTATGGGTATCGCGAAATGCATGATGGCCGGCGCATTTTTGCTGGCGGGCGTGTCCGCCGGCGCTATTGCGGCGCAGGCAGAAGATGTGACGTTGACCCTCTGGTCGCTGGATCGCGATATCCAGCCCGCGCCGAACCTTATCAAAGAGTTCAACGCACTCAATAACGGCATCAAGATCGAATACCGGCAATTGCAGTTCGATGATGTGGTAAGCGAATCCATGCGCGCCTATTCCACCGGCAATGCGCCCGACATCATCGCCATCGACAACCCCAACCACGCCATGTTCGCCGCACGCGGCGCCTTTCTCGATGTGACCGACATGATCGCCAAGTCGGATGTCATCAAGACGGAGAATTATTTTCCGGGACCGCTGAAATCGGTGATGTGGGACGGCAAATATTTCGGCGTGCCGAAGGCTACGAATACGATTGCGCTTTATTACAACAAGGACCTGTTCAAGGCCGCAGGGCTGGACGCGGCAAAACCGCCGCAGACCTGGGATGAGCTGGTGGAAGCGGCCCGCAAGCTGACCGACCCCTCGAAGAACATCTATGGCATCAGCTTCAGCGCCAAGGCGAATGAGGAAGGCACCTTCCAGTTCCTGCCCTGGGCGCAGATGGCGGGCGCGACCTACAAGAACATCAATACCGAGGGCGCCGTCAAAGCGCTCGAAACGTGGAAGCTGATGCTGGATGAAAAGCTGGCATCGCCGGATACGCTGACGCGCAGCCAGTGGGACTCCACCGCCACCTTCAACGCCGGCAACGCCGCCATGGTCATTTCCGGTCCATGGGAAATCGACCGCATGCTGAAGGACGCCAAATTCGACTGGGGTGTTGCTTTGCTGCCGGTGCCCACGCCCGACGCCCCCCGGTCTTCGGCCATGGGTGACTATAACTGGGCGATCTTCTCCAAGACGAAACATCCGGAAGAGGCCTTCAAGGCAATCGAGTTCTTCGCCTCTAAGGACAAGGACATGTTCAAGAACTTCGGCCAGTTGCCGGCGCGCTCGGATATTCCGGTTCCGCCGACCGGCAATGCGCTGAAGGATGAGGCGCTGAAGACCTTCGTGGAACAGCTGAAATATGCGCAGCCGCGCGGCCCCTCGCCCGAATGGCCGAAGATTTCCAAGGCGATTCAGGATGCCATTCAGGGTGCGCTTTCGGGACAGATGACGCCGAAAGCCGCGCTCGATCAGGCCGCTGAAAAGATAAAGCTGGTCGAAGGCTGATCTATCTGGGCGAACGGCCGGGTTTCTCCGGCCTCCACCCAAGGGGTTCCTCCCGGTGGGGCTGCCTGTCGCGACAAGCGGCGGCGGCCCCGACTGGAGCTTGCGAGGATGTTTCATGAAAAAACTGTTTTCCAGCCTCAGTGACGGTCGCGGTTTCGATATCGTCCTTGTCGCCTTTCCTTTGGGCTTCCTGTTCGTCATGGCAGGGCTGCCGCTGATCTACAACATCGTCATGAGCTTTCAGGAAGTCGACATGTTCAGTCTGGGCACCTTCGTGCGCCCCTTCGTCGGCTTCAAGAATTATATCGACCTGTTCCGGCAGCCGGAAACATTGCCGATCCTTTTCAACACCGTCACCTTTGTTGTGGCCTCGATTGCCGGGCAATTCGCCATCGGCTTCGGTCTGGCGCTGTTCTTCTGGGTCAATTTTCCCGGCGCCACCTGGCTGCGCGGCCTGTTTCTCGTGTCCTGGGTCATGCCCGGCCTCGTCGTGGGCGCAATCTGGAACTGGATTCTCTCGGGCGATTTCGGCGTGTTGAATTTCTTCCTGCGGGAAAGCGGCCTGATATCGGGCAATATCTTCTGGCGTTCGGATGCGAATTTTTCGCTCTGGGCGGTCGTCATTGCCAATATCTGGCTCGGCACCTCCTTCAACATGATCCTGCTTTCGGTCGGTCTCGCCTCCATCCCCGGCGATCTCTATGAAGCCGCGGAGTTGGACGGCGCCAATGCCTGGCAGCGCTTCTACACCATCACCCTGCCGATGATGCGCTCCACCATCGGTGCGATCGTCTCGCTCGGGCTGATCTTCACGCTGCAGCAATTCGATCTTTTCGCCGCCATTACCGATGGCGGACCGAACAACAGCTCCAACGTGGCGCAATATTGGGCCTGGGACCTGTCGTTCCGGCAATATGATTTCGGCAAGGGCGCTACGATCTCCGTCATCATGATCGTTTTCGTCATGCTGGCCTCCATCGTTTATGTGCGCTCCACACGGCATGAGGTGCGCGGATGAGCATCACGACCCGCAACCGCCTGATGCTGGCCATCGCCATCGTCCTCGCCATCATCTACCTCTTCCCGCTTTACTGGATGTATCTGACCTCGCTCAAAAGCGGCTCGGAAATGTTCGCCAATCCGCCCGCCTTCTGGCCCACGGACCCGCAATGGCAGACCTATGCCTATGTCTGGAACAGCCGCAACATGGGCCGATACCTGTGGAATTCGGTGCTGATCGCTTCGAGCGCGGTGCTGCTGATCACCATTCTCGGCGTCGGCTGCGCCTATGTGCTGGCGCGCTATCGCAATGTCTGGGTGGATATCGGCCTGTTCCTCATTCTCATGCTGCAGGTTCTGCCGGCATCGCTGATGATCACGCCGATCTTCGTCGGCTTCTCGCAATTCGGGCTTCTCGATTATCCGCGCCTGTCGGTCATCCTCGCCATTGCGGCGAAAAGCATGCCCTTCTTCGTGGTGCTTGTGCGCGCCACTTTCATGGCCGTGCCGCAGGAACTGGAAGAGGCGGCGCTGGTGGACGGTAATTCCCGGGTCGGTGCCTTCTTCAACATCGTGTTGCCGCTTGCCAGAAACGGCATTCTCGTCAGCGCCATCCTCATCTTCATGCAGGCCTTCGGTGAGTTCGTCTATTCGAAATCGATGATCCAGGCGGCCGAATTGCAGCCGGCGAGCGTCGGCCTCAATTCCTTCATGGGCCCCAATACCAGCGAATGGAACAACATCATGGCCTATGCGACCATGTATGTGACGCCCATTCTTGCCCTCTTCATTCTCTTGCAGCGCCGCATCGTATCCGGCCTGACATCGGGAGCGCTCAAATGACCCTTCAGATCGAACTTTCCGGCGTCAACAAATATTACGGCGCCTTCCATGCGCTGAAGAACATCAACCTTTCCATCGAGAAGGGCACTTTCGTCGCACTTGTCGGCCCGTCGGGCTGCGGCAAATCCACCCTTCTGCGCTCGCTCGCCGGGCTGGAGACCATATCGGCCGGCGACATGCGCATTGCCGGCACGCTCATGAACGGCGTGCCGCCGCGCAAGCGCGATGTGGCCATGGTGTTCCAGTCCTATGCGCTCTACCCGCATATGACCGTGGAGGAAAATCTCACCTATTCGCTGCGTATGCGCGGCGTGGCGAAGGCCGAGGCCCGCAAGGCGGCGGAAGAAGTCGCCGCCACAACAGGTCTTTCAAAGCTGATGAAGCGTTATCCGCGCGAACTCTCCGGCGGCCAGCGCCAGCGCGTGGCCATGAGCCGTGCGATCATCCGCAATCCGCAGGCCTTTCTGTTCGATGAGCCGCTTTCCAATCTCGATGCGGCGCTGCGCGTCCACATGCGCAAAGAAATCCGCGCGCTGCACGATCGCCTGCATGCCACTTCGGTCTATGTCACCCACGACCAGATCGAAGCGATGACCATGGCCGATCACGTCGTCGTCATGCGCGATGGCCTGATTGAGCAGCAGGGCACGCCGCTGGAACTATACGACCGCCCGGTCAATCGTTTCGTTGCGGGCTTCATCGGCTCGCCGGCCATGAATTTCATTCCGGCGACCGTCAGCCCGGATGGCGCATCCCTTCAGTTCAGCTTCGGCGAAGGCGAACCGCAGCAATCGATCGGGAATCCGGCCTCCCTGCCGCCCGGCAAAGATGTGATCGTCGGCATCAGGCCGGAACATATCCTCCCGGCCGCAGCAGCCGGAGCGGCATTGGTGCTGCCGGTTTCCGCCGTGGAAACGACCGGTTCGGCCACCTTTCTCACCACGGGAACCTCCACCGAACTGGTCATCGCGGTGCAGGGACGCAGCGCAGTCAAAGCCGGTGAAACGATCGGCCTCGACATCGACCCTTCCGATATGCATTTGTTCGATGCGGAAACAGGCGTCGGCCTCCTGACCCGCTGAACGGCGGTTTTGCCGGCTGTTTCCTGCGCCGGCAAACACGAAGCGTGGAGTCGAATGACCATGAACGGGAAAACGGCGTTCCTTATCGGCGCGGCCATCCTCATCGGTCTTGTCATCGTCCAGCTCAAGGATGTCCACATCGCCATCGGGGAACGCGCCATGGGAGGCTATGACGGTTCGAGCAACCCGGAAGCGGCCTCCCGCGCCGAGCGGGAAGCAAAGGAGGCCGCCGCGCGTGCCGAGGCCGCGGCAAACGCGCTGGAGCCGCAAAACTGACCAGACAGTCTTCCGCCTTTCAATGCGCGGCGTCGATCATGGCAATCCAGCCGGCGGCCCGGCGCGCAGCATCCGCAAGCACGGGTTTCGGCGCCTTATACCATTCGTTCTCCGGCAACTCGCGTTTCAGGCGAACGAAGCCGATGGCGTCATCCAGCGTCGGAAACTCCGTTGGCAACGTGAGATGCAGGAAAAGCGCAACGACGGCGACGGAACGCGAACGTCCGCCCCGGCAATTGATGAGCACGTTGCCACGCTCCCGCCGGGGATAGGAGGGCTTGTCGGGCAATATCTGCTCCAGCGCCGCTCGCAGGATATAATGGGCCGCAACCATCTGGGTATCGGGATTTCCGCTCCCGTCGATCAGGCCAATCTTGTAGTAGCGGATTTCGCCCGGCCCATAGACGCTGCCTTCGTGGTCGGAAACGACCTGTGACTGCTCCACGAAATTGAAATCCAGATTGACGGCGCAATTGACGACGGTGGTAATGCCGTTCTGGCGTAGAAGATTGAGGTCGCTCGCCCCCTCCTTGCCGGAAATGAAGAGATCGACGCCGTAAAGCGGATGCTGCTCATAGATGCGGCTGAGCTTCGGCAGCTCGCCTGTTTCTTGCTCTCGGAATGGGGTCGGTTGCGATTGCGGCATGTCATGTTCTCCATCGGCGCCTATACGGCCGCCGTCATCTATTGCGTCTTCAGGCCTTCGCGGCCGACTGGTTCAGTCGTATCGCCGCATTGGCGATGCGGCTTTCGGATATGGATCGCGCCACCCGCTGCAATGTCGGATAGCTGGCCCCCTCACCCGTGGCGATATAGCCCGGGCAAAGGAAATCGGCGGAACCTTCCGCCACCTTTCCGAGGGTCAGCGGCTCATAGGTTCCGCCGGCGTTTTTGAGAATGAGAATGGCGGCTGCCACATCCCAGGCATTGACGCCGAAACCGGCGGCCGCATCCGTCCAGCCGGCCGCGACATGGGCAATGCTGAGCGCAGCGCTGCCGGGCCGACGCAATGTCGAAAAGGTCTCAGTGAGAGTGCCAAAATTGGCGAGCGCCGCTTCCCGCCCATCCAGCCGGAAATCGCGCGAGACGGGATAGCCTGTGATGAGAGTCGCCCGCGTCTCATCTGCAACGCTGCGGGAATGCAGCCTTTCGCCATCAAGATAGGAGGTTTTGAGATCGGCGGAAAACATCTGGTCCGCCACGGGATCGTAAACCACGCCCGCGACGGCTTCTCCATCGATGACGGCAGCGATGGACACGCACCAGAAAGCAAGGCCGCGGGCGAAATTTGCCGTGCCGTCGATGGGGTCGACATACCATTGCACCTCACCGCTACCGATCTGGCCGCCCTCCTCGCCCATGATCGCCGAATTGGGCTCCCGTTCGAGAATGACGGCGCGGATGGCAGCCTCGGCGCGCTTGTCATGGATGGTCACGATATCGTGGAGATCGACCTTGTAGTCCACCGCCATATCCGACCGAAACGCCGCCAGCAGCGGATCGCGCACGGCACGCGCCGCCGTTTCCGCGATCTTCATCAACCGCACAGAGCGGGAAAACGCATCCTCGTCTCCAGGTTTCCGTTCGCTCAATGAGGTCTGCATCGGCATGTCCAGTCCGTTCGTTCGCAAAAAGGAGGAGGCGGCGCGGCACGGGCCGCGCCAGCCGGGGTTATTTCGTATAGTTGACGCGCCAGAAATCCTGCCATTCCTCGCGGCGGTCGAAATCATCGAGACCGGTGGCGGAATCGTAGCCCATCAGCCGGTCGGCGACCTTCATCAGCCCCGAAGGCTCGTCATCCGGCATCTTGATGTCGGTATTGGTCGGCAGCTTGCCGTCCTTCATCTGCGGGGCGATGCCCTCTTCCGTCAGGACGTAATGGATAAAGAGCTTGGCCGTGTTCGGGCTTCTGGTCTTGGAGGCCATCAGGCCGAGCTTGATATAGGTCCAGCCGACCCAGGGATCGAGATCGGTGCAGAGGCCGAGCTTGTAGCCCTTGTCGGCATTGTCGCGAAACTTGGCCGAACTCAGCAGGCCGAAGAAGGGCTGCTTCTGGCCGGGGGCGCCCACCGCCTCCGCCACCGGGTCGTCGCCATCCGTGGCGAGCGGACCATTCGCGGCCAGCGCCTTGATCCAGGCGGCTGCGGCCCCCTTTTCCTCCATCTCCTTGCCGGAATGGGCCTTGTAGGCTGCCGCCACCTTTTCATTGCCGTGGGCTTCAAGCTGGTTGAACCAGTCCGTATAGGTGCTCTTGCTGAGCGGATCGACCATGGCGACCTTGCCTTTCCATTTCGGCTCGGTCAGTTCCCAGATATTCGTCACCGGGCATTTGTCATAGGCTTCGGTATTATAGGCCCAGACGTTGGCATTGGTGGAAATGGCCAGCGGGTTTTGAAACTGCGCCGGGATTTTAGAGGTCATGTCGCCCGGCAAATAATTCTCGACGAAACCTGCCGGCAGAAGCTGGGCGAGCGCCGATGGCGCATCGGTAATCAGCACCACATCGCCCTGCACATTGTTCGACTGGCTTTCGCGGATAATCATCTCCAGCTGGCTATTGGCGGAAACCTTCACTCCCGTCGCCTTCAGCCCGTATTTGGCGCTGAATTTATCGGCCATCTCAACGATCTTGCCAGTGCTGTCATAGATGTTGATCGGCTTCTCCTGCTTCGCAGCCGCAAGAACAGCATCGAGATCGAAAGTCTCTTCAGCCGCGGCGGTGAGTGCGGAAACGCCCATAATCGCTGCAGCTGCGGCCATGGCCGAGGCGGTCCTCAAATTGGTTCTTCGCATCGTTTCCCCTCCCAAGGAAAAGACAGGCGGGCTCGCACCCGCCTTCCGTTTATTTTTTGTAGTTCACACGCCAGAAATCCTGCCAGCCTTCGCGCTTGTCGAGATCGTCGGCCGCCGTTGCGGCGTCGAAAGCCATCAACTCATCGAGATGATTGGCGACCTTCGAGGGCTCATCCGCCGGCAGGGCTATTTTCATATTGCCGGAGAGTTTGCCGTCAGCGGTCTGCGGCGCGATGCCTTCTTCCGTCATCAGGTAATGCAGGAAAAGCTTCGCCGCATTAGGGCTTTTCGTTTGCCCGGCAATCAGCCCGAAACCGGGATAGAGAAAACCGGAAAAGGGCTTTACGCCGCTGCAAAGACCGAGCTCCAACCCCTTGGCCTCGTTGTCACGATACTTCGCTACCGAAGTGATGACGAAGAAGGGATCGGCCTGCCCCGGCGCACCGGCCGCATCCGCCACCGAACTCGAATCCGTCAGCAGCGGCGCATTTTCGGCAAAGGCTTTCACCCAGGCCGCCGTTGCGCTTTTTTCGCCCGTCTCCAGCTTCTTGCCGTAAAGGTCCTCATAGGCCCTGGCGACATCGGCATCGTGATGGGTTTCGATCTGATTGAACCAGTCGGCATAAAGCGGCTTGTCGAAGAGATCGAGCATGGCCAGCTTGCCCTTCCACCGCGGCTCCGTCAGCTGCCAGATATTGTTGACCGGGCACGTATCGTATTTCTCGGTATTGTAGGTAAACACATGCGGGTCCGAGACGACGACCAGCGGATCGCGCAGCTTTTGCGGAATATCGCCTTCCATATCCGGCGGTGACCAACTGGTGGCGATGCCTTCCGGCAAAAGCTCCCCCATGGCGGAGGCGACATCGGTTGCGACGCTGACATCGCCGACGACATTGCCGGCCCGATGCTCGCGGATCATCAGCTCAACCTGCGTCGCCTCGTTCACCTTCTTGCCGCTCGCCTGCACGCCGTATTTGGCGGTGAAGGCCTGCGCGGTATCAACGATCTTGCCGGTCACCGCATAAACGGTGATCGGCTTTTCCTTCTTCGCAGCATCGATGAGCGCATCGAGATTAAAAGCGTCCTGCGCATACACGGCCCCGCTGAGTGCCAGCGAGAAGCCAAGGCAAATTGCGGAGGCGGTCCCCCGCCGCCTGCGCTCATTGCCATTCTTGTTCTGAGTAGTGATCGTCACCAAGTGCTCCCCCGTTATTTTTTGTAGTTCACGCGCCAGAAGTCCTGCCAGGTTTCGCGCGCATCCCAGTCGTCAAGGCTGGTGGCCATGCTGTAGGGCAGGATGTCATTAAGAACCGCGCCGATACCCGAAGGCTCGTCGGCAGGCAGGCTCACCTCCTTGTTCGTCGACATCTTGCCGTCGATTGCCTGCGGCGCGATGCCTTCAGCGGTCATGATGTAGTGAATGAAGAGCTTCGCCGCGTTCGGGCTGTTAGTGCCCTTGGTAATCAGGCCGACGCCCGGATAAAGCCAGCCGGCCCACGGCTTCAGCTCCTTGCAGAGGCCGAGTTTCATTCCCTTCTCGGCATTGTCACGGAACTTGGCCGAGCTGATGAGGCCCATGAACGCGTCCTTCTGGCCGGGCGAACCCACGGCTTCGGCGGCCGCCGCATCGGCGTCGGTCAGCAGCGGGGCGTTGGCGGCAAGTGCCTTTACCCAGGCTGCGGTCGCGCTCGTCTCTGCTGTTTCGAGATCCTTGCCATAGAGCGCCTTGTAGGCGGCTTTCACCTCGCCATCGCCGTGCTTGGCCATCTGGTTGAACCAGTCGACATAGGATGCCTTGCCGAGCGGATCCTGCATCGCCACCTTGCCCTTCCACTTCGGGTCGGTCAGTTCCCAGATGTTGGAAACGGGGCATTTGTCGAAAAGCTCACTGTTATAGGCCCAGACATTGGCGCTGGTGACGACGGTAAGCGGGTCCTGATATTCCGGGGGAATATTGCCGGCCATATCCGGCGGCAGCCAGCTTTCGACGAAACCGAGCGGAATAAGCTGCGCCATTGCCGCAGGCGCGTCGCTGATGATCGAGACATCGCCCTGAATATTGTTGGCGCGCGCCTCGCGGATGATCATCTCCAGCTGGGCCGAGGCCTTCACCTTCGCGCCCTCTGCGCCGACACCATATTTTGCCGCGAAGTTCTTCGCCATTTCGACGATCTTTCCCGTGCTGTCATAGACGGTGATCGGCTTTTCCTTTTTCGCCGCCTCGATCAGGGCATTGAGGTCGAAAGGTTCTCCCGCCTTCGCCGCGCCGCCAAGCGTTGCGGCGATCGCCGTTGCGCATAACAGCTGGCTCAGGCCCGTCATTGTCCGCTTCATACTGCTTCTCCTTCAGCCGTCTCGGCGGCGTTTTCAGTTGTAGGTGCTGTTGCGCAGAACGGCGTCCGCCTCGGTGATGCGCTGCCCCCTCACGTCAAAGGCGTGCAGGGCCTCGGGCGGCACGTGGAAAAACACGCGGTCGCCGCTGTCGATACGCGGCAGGGAATGGGTGGTCAGGAACAACGTGTGGTTCTCGCTTCTGAGTTCGAGAATCCAGCTGCCGCCGGTCGGCAGCACGCCGGTCACCGTCATCTCGCCGGAGAAGCTGCCCTGCGGCACATCCTCGGGCTTCATCGCATAACCCATCGCCTCTGGCCGCATGCCGATCGAGGCGATGCCGCGCAGTTGCGGATAACGCGTTGCGAAATAGGCTTCCGCCCTGTCGGCTATATCCGACACGCCGGGCTGGCCGAAGGTCAGGATATTGATCGGCGGGCTTCCCACGAATTCGGCGACGAAACGATTGGCCGGACGGTCATAGATATCGTTCGGCGTGCCCATCTGCTGCAGCGTGCCCTCGTTCATGACGGCGATGGTGGTGGCAAGCGTCATGGCTTCCCACTGGTCATGCGTCACGAAGACAATGGTGGTCTTGAACTCCTTGTGCAGCCGCTTCAGCTCGGCGCGCATTTCCAGCCGCAGCCGGGCATCCAGATTGGAGAGCGGCTCATCGAGAAGCAGAACGCCCGGATTGACCGCAAGCATGCGGGCGAGCGCCACGCGCTGCTGCTGTCCGCCGGAAAGCTGCGACGGATAGCGGTCGCGATACTTGGCGATATCGAGCGCCTGCATGACGCGCTCCACCCGTGCTTCGCGCTCCGCTTTCGGCAGCTTGCGCAGGCGCAGACCGAAATCCGTGTTGCGCTCAATGGTCAGATGCGGCCACAAAGCATAGCTCTGGAAAACGAGGCCCATTTCACGTTTTTCCGGCGGCACGAAGATGCCTTCGGTAACGGAATCGATCACCCGGTCGCCGACGCGGATTTCCCCGCCGGAGAGGTTTTCAAGGCCGGCGATCATGCGCAGCGTCGTGGTCTTGCCGCAGCCGGAAGGGCCGAGCAGACACATGAACTCGCCGTCGCGAATTTCGAGATCGAGATCGGAAACCGCATTTGCGGAGTTCACGCCATAGTTTTTCTGCGCACCGCGCAGGTTGATGGTAGGCATCAGCTTCCAAGTCCTTCTGCAAGATTTGTGCGGGTCAGCTTCTGGGCCAACAGCGTGCCGAAATAGGCGATGGCGGCGATGATCAGCACCACGGCGTTGGCGGCCTGCGTGTAGTGGTAGTCGACCAGCCGCAGCGAATAGGTGGTCAGAACATCCGTGCTCGGCACGGCGAGGATCACGAAGAGGCTCAAGCCCTTGATGCCCGAAATGAAGGGCAGGAGAACCCCGGTCACCAGCGATCCCTTCTGGATCGGGATAACGATGGAGATCATGCGGCGGAACCAGCCCGCGCCGGCGATCTGCGCCGCCTCTTCCGGATCCTTTCCAAGCTGCGTCATTGCTGAAATGCCGGCGCGCGAGGCATAGGGCATCTGGTCGGCAATCAGCGCCAGGATGAGGATCGTCACCGTGCCATAAAGCGCCGGCATCGGCCCGCGCGGAACGGCAAAGAGCGACAGATAGGCGGCGGCAAAAGCGATGCCGGGCACGAGATAAGGCAGGAACGTCACCTGTCGCAGATAGACCGACAGGGCCCGCACCGGTGTGCGGATGACGACATAACCGACAAGCAGGCCGAGAATACCGGATGTGAGCGAGGCAAGACCGACGATCATCATCGTGTTTTTCGCGGCTGCCCACAGATCGGGGCTCAGGAGCACGCCGGTCTGCAAAGCCACCGTGTTGAGATTGCTGCCGATCCAGTAATCGAGCGTGAAGTTGTCGAACGTGAAGCGGGCCGGCATTTTCATGACGGTCGAAAGCGCCAGGGTCAGAAGCGGCAGACCGACGCTGAGGATGAAGATGGCAGCCGCAAAGCCGGTTGCCGGAAGCCGCATCTTGCCGAGACGGCTCTGCCGGTTCATCGAACCCTTCGAACCGATGGTCACGAAACGGCGGGCTTCGCGAACGAGCCGGGCGTCGATCATGAGCGTAATGATGCCGATGAGCATGATCGAGGCCGCAACGACGCCGGCAACGCCGGTCTGGCGCGAGGCGATGCTGCGAAACAGCGAGGTCGACAGGACTTCGAACTTCACGGGCAGCCCGAGAACATAGGGTACGCCGAACTCACCGAGGCACTTCGCAAAGATCAGCACCATGGAAGAAAGCAGCGCCGGGCGCATCAGCGGCAGGATGACCTGCAACGCCACCTGATAACGATGGGCGCCGAGAATGCGGGCGGAATCTTCAAGCTGCGAATCGAAGCGGCGAAGCGCCGAACCGAACAGCAGGATGACGAAAGGCGTGTAGTGCAGGGCAAGGATAATGGTGATCGGGAAGCGCCCATAAGCCACCCAATCCGGCGGAGTGAGGCCTATCGCCTCGAACCAGCCGGGCTGACCGCCAACGGTGCGATTTTTAAACAGCGTCGTCCAGGCAAGCGCAAAGGTCCAGGCCGGCAGCATATAGGGCACGATCAAGGCGGTGGCGAACCAGCGACGGCCGAACATGTCCGTCCGGCTGATAAGCCAGGCGAGCACGGTGCCGATGACGAGCGAAAGCGCAATCGCCCCGAATGCCACGGTCAGCGTATTGAAGAGCGGACGCCAGAAAAGATCCGATGCGACCGGCGAAAAAAACGCCCTGTCGAGATAATAAAGCGTGAGATCGCCGACATCCTTGCCGAGACGCCGTTCGTGGCCGAACTGGACGCGGACGGCGTCGAGAATGATCGAAATGATCGGAACGACGATCAGATAGGTGAAAAGCAGCGCCGTCAGGACGCCGATCAGCGTCGTCGGTTCCCTGAGCGCGACCTTGAGACGATACCGCCAGGCCTGCCATGCCGAAGGCGCGGTCGCCGGGGGACTTCCCAGCGCTTCCGCCTTCGTCGATTCGCTTAAAAGAGCCATTATCTCTCCCCATATGGCCACGCAATTGCCGCCACACGCCGGCAAGCACCCGCCTTCGCGCGACCCGCGGAACAGGCGGCGCGTGCGTTGACCTTCAGCAATGCGTCAATGCTTCACAAGCGGGCGTCCAGCCCACAAATAACGATGATCCAGCTCCTCCCGAAAACATCGCCGGCAAGGCTGATGTAGAATAAAAATTCTATATCTTCCTTAACCTTGGAATGCATGATCCGTCTTAAAAGACATTTTGTCAATGAAAAAATGCACACGTGATCACTAACTTATTTATTTGTTTTAAAATAGTTTTTTGTCACAAAACTGTAATTTTTGAACGAGCTTGCATGGGAAATGTTTTTCCCCTGCATGGCGACAATGGAACGGATGAGACATTTTCCTGGAATGCGGGCGGCCTTTTCTCAGCGTGGCCGAGCACAGGTGAAAAATTTCAATTGGAATAGCCGACATCATATGGCCTGTGATATCAGGCATAGGATTTCGCAACGGGGGAGTTGAATGGCGAGAGGGTTCGTGACGGCCGAAGAAGTGGCGAAAAAGGCCGGGGTTTCGCGCTCCGCCGTCTCGCGTACCTTCACACCCGGCGGCAGCGTATCGAAGGCCGTCCGGCGCAAGGTACTGAAAGCCGCGCAGGAACTCGGCTACCGCGTCAACCGGCTGGCGCAGGGCCTCAACAATGACCGCTCCAATCTCATCGGGGTCGTCGGCGCCAACCTCAGCTCTCCCTTCATTTCAAAGCAGCTCGATCTCCTCAGTATCGGCCTTCTGCGTCGTGGCCTGCAATGCCTGCTGCTGAATGCGGCGGATGCCCGCAAGGACATTGCGCCGCTGATCGAGCTTCTCTTCGAATTCCGTGCGCAGGCCATCGTCGTTCTCTCCGGCGAACCGCCGGCCTCGATCGTCGATGAATGCATCGCCAATGGCGTGCGGCTCATTCTCATCAATCAGCGTCTTGATCGCACCGATACGAATATGGTGCTGAGCGACGATTCGCGCGGCGCCGATCTTGCTGCCATGCGGCTTGTGGAAGCGAAATGCAAAAAGGTCGCGGTTATTTCCAGCGGTAGCCAGACGCCGGCACAGTTGCGCCGCGCCGCCGCCTTTACCCAGCGCATGACCATCGAAGGCATCGAGGTCGTTCCATGGTCCGGCGGGCCGACGAGCTATGACAGCGGTTATCAGGCCGGCTGCGAGTTGCTATCCGACAAGACGATAGACGGCGCCTTCTGCGTGACCGATCTGCTGGCGCTCGGTTTCATGGACGCCGCGCGGCTGGAAATGGGCCGCCGGGTGCCGGAAGATCTCTCGATTGTCGGCTTCGACGATATTCCGCAGGCGGGCTGGAAAAGCTACCAGCTGACCACCGTTGCCCAATCCTTCGACGCATTGACCGAGAAGGTTTTAACCGCGCTCGATAGCGATGAACCGGAAACCCGGCTTCAGGTCGTACCCGTTTCCATGGTCGAGCGTATCACCGCGCGCTAGAGCAAATGCATTCCAGGCATAAGCCGCCATGCAGCTTTACCATATCCCCTAACCGACCTGCTTGATGCGGCTTTCGATAAGAAGGCCGCTTTCATCGAGGATCGGATGGGCGACGGCGGCAATATGGGCGTTGATGCGTTTCAGATCGCGCAACATGTCGAGATGCACCGAGCTGGTCTGAATGCTGTCAGCCCGCCCGTCGCGCAGGCGCTGGAGATGGCGCTCCGACGACTGCTTTTCGAGGCGCCGCACATCTTCCTTCACCTCCACCAGCCGGCGTGCAAGCGCGGCATTGCGGGTTGCGAAGACGGATTGCGCCATGCGGATATTGTCGAGAGTGACGGTAAAAAGACGCTCTAGCTCGCTCTTGCCATCATCGGAAAACCGCAGTCCGAGATCGATCTTCTTGGCGATTTCCGGGCGGATGCCTTTCTCGATGATATCGCCGATATGTTCGAGATTGATGGCATATTCGACGATATCCATCGCACGCCTCTGGTCTTTCCCGCTCAAGCCGTCCTGCCCCACCTTCGAGACATAGACCTTAATGTCGTGCTGTATCCGGTCGACCCGGCCTTCCAGCGCGCTGATATCATTGAGTTTCGCAACGTCGCTGTCACGCATGGCCTCGCCCGCCTGCCGCAGCATGCGCTCGATCAGATCGCCGACCAGCAGGACCTCGCGGCTCGCGCCGGCAAGAGCGGCAACCGGCTGATCGAGATCGTGGCTGTCGAGATAGCTGCGATGACTTTCGCTTTTCTCTTTTTCCGGAAACAGCGCCGTCGTTACCCGCAGCAACAGCGGCGAGAGCGGCCAGGCGATGGCGGCGACGGCCAGGTTGAAGAAAAGATGCGCATCGACCGCAAGATTGGCGTGCAAGAAAGGCGACATCTCCAACAGCGCAGCGCCATATCCGGCAAGAGGCAGCGCCGCGAGACAGCCGATTGCCCTGACGATGAGGTTACCGACGGCCACCCGGCGCGCTGCAACCGGTACTTTCAGCGTCGCCAGCACCGGCGGCACCGCGCCGCCGAGATTGGCGCCGAGCACCAGAACGATCACGAGGCTCGTTTCAACCCCGCCGCTTGCGGCAAGCGACAGAATGAGAACGACAATCGCCAGACTGGAGGAGGCGAGCGCGGCCAATACGGCGGAGAAGATCAGCGCCACCGGCCAGGCATTGCCGAGCATGCCGATGAAGAGACCGAGCACCGGCGATTGCCTTATGGGATCTGTCGCAGCCGAAAGAAGATGCAGCGAAAGCAGCATCAGGCCGACACCGGCGAGCGCCGCACCGGCCCCCTGCGGTTGCACCGATTTCCCGCGTGACAGGACAACACCGGCAAGGATGAGCATCGGCGACAGCCAGCCAAGCCCAAGCGCCACAATCCAGGCGGTCATCGCCGTGCCGACATTGGCCCCGAGCAACACGATCTGCGCCATGGCCGGCGCGATGAGGTCCTTTTCGACGAAGGAGGCGACCATCAACGCCGTGGCGGTCGAACTCTGCAGGGCGATTGTCGCCACGAGACCGGCGATGAAAGAACGAAACCCACCCCGCGTGCCGGCCGCAAGGCCGGTGCGAAGACGGGCGCCGAAGGCGCGCGACATTCCGTCCTTGATTTGCCCAAGGCCGAAAAGCAGCAGCGCCACTGCGCCGAACAGATTGATGCTGACCACGACAGATTCCATCGGATCACCCCGCTTGTCATCCTCGCCGCCGGTCTGGGTTCAGCCCCAGCATGGCGGCCGCGCTTGTTGCAAACACCTCAGATCAAACCGCAACCCGTTCACGCTGCGGTACAAGCCCAAGCTCCAGATCGCGCGGGCTGCCTTCGGCACGCTCGAGAAACAGGCCGAGGGCTCCGAAGAAGATTTCGAGAAAGCTTTCGACCGAACCATCGTGATGATCCGGCTCTCGGCCGAAGCGCTCCGCCAGCATTCGGTAAAGGGAAAGCCGTTGCGGCGCGATGTGCGGCAGCGCCAGACCTGCGCCCTGGCGCAGGCAATACCAGTCGGCAATCAGTTCGAACATCGGCAGGTCCAAGGAAAGGACAGCAGCATCGGACGAAGATCGGCCTTCCCCTCCAAGCAGGCCGAGAACCTCCCGAACGCTTTTATCGGCGATTGCCGTAACAACCTCGGCCGGCCATTCCTTGGGGAAATAACGGTGCCTGATCAGCGCCCGCTTGTGGCCCAGCAGAAATTCACCGTAATTGCCGGCGGCAAAAGCCAG
Organism: Agrobacterium sp. 22-221-1; assembly: GCF_053522445.1. Lineage (NCBI taxonomy): Bacteria > Pseudomonadati > Pseudomonadota > Alphaproteobacteria > Hyphomicrobiales > Rhizobiaceae > Agrobacterium > Agrobacterium sp. 22-221-1. The sequence goes on along the minus strand of NZ_JBNWCL010000008.1, from coordinate 161,818 downwards.
GTCGTTCGCCTCGCCCGCCAGTGCTGTCTCCTGCGCGTAACCATCGCAAATGCGGCCATTGACCGGCAGGGCAGCCATCTCCACCGTCTCGACAAGGATTGCCTGCCGCGACGGGTGAACGACCTTGAAGGCGGGTGGAAAGGCGACGAGCGACGGCACGGCGATATTGGTGAGCGAGTTTTCGCCTTCCCCGCGACGGGTCACGCCTTCCACGTGCAGGTGCCCGCTGAAATGAACGGCAAGCCCGGCCTGTAACAGCGCATCCTCCACCGCCTTGCGAGGCGTGCGGCGCACGACATTGGTTTGACCGAACAGGGCGCCTTCCGCACCGCTTGCGCCATCGAAAGGATCGAGCGCCGGATAGTGGGAAAAGCCGAGCAATGTCTTGCCGTGCAGCTCCGCCCTGCGGCGCACATCAGCGATCCAGTCGATGAGGAAGGGCTTGCAGCGCAAAAGCGCATTCCAGCCACCGGAGGTGCTGTCGATGAAAGCCGCCTCCTCGCCCGCTTCGAATTCACCATCGAGCGGCTCGAAAATATTGGCGTCGATCATCAGCAGCCACAGACCCGGCTCCGGTTCGACCAGATAGGAGGCATCCATCAGGCGGTAGACATTGCGCCCATCGGGTGAACGCACCGTGTACAGCCGGTCCTCCGGCGCATCGGAAACACCGAAGGGGGTTTCCCAATGCAGATAATCCGGCTGGCGGAAATAACCGAAAGCCGCCATCGGGCCAAGACCTGCAGGATAGCCTTCGCAATACATCCCGTCGCTCACGACGACGCGCTCACCGGCCCGCCGCGCATCGCTTGAAACGGAAAGGCATTTGCCGTTCTCCGTCAGAAACTCCTTGGTATGGTGCCGGCCGCGCGGTCCGAAAATATCGTGGTTTCCGGGCAATGCGTAGAAGACCGTGCCGTGGGCGTCGCTATGGCGCTGCAGGATGCCCTTCAGCGTTTCGGTCGTCACCCGCTGGCCATCATCGGTATAGTCGCCAAGCAGCACCACATGGCGAATGCCGCGCTGCCGCACCTCCTCCAGCGCCGCATGCAATGCATCGGCGCTTTCGTTGAAAACCCGGGTGGATTCACGCGTATCCGACCAGCTGCGCATGGTGATGCGCTGGCCATCGATTTCGATGCCGGGAAATCCGAAATCGGCTGCCGTGTCATGGAAATGCGCGTCTGCGATGACGGCAACGGAGGGAAGCGTGCGTGTCAGCATGGTTGAGCGGTCTTTCTGCCCTCGACCATGTCGATCCAGTCGGAAGCACGGCGGGCGGCGGCGTAAAGCATCGGTTTCGGCGTCTCGAACCATTCGTCAGGCCGCAATTCCCGCTTCGTGCGGATCACGGCCAGCGCATCGTCGAGGGTCGGATAGAAATCCGGCTGCTGCTTGTGCAGGAAAAGCGCCACCAGTGAGACGGAACGGCTGCGGCCGCTGCGGCAATTGACGAGCACATTGCCGCCATCAGCAAAGGGATAGGTTTCCCGCTTCGGCATGGTCTGGCGAAGCGCGCCATCGAGAATGTAATAGGCGCCCAGCATCATGGTGTCGGGGCTGCCCTCGCCATCGATAAGGCCGAGCTTGTAATAACGGATATCGCCATAACCCACGGCGCGCCTGTCGCCCTTTTCCGCCACCGCCTGCACGAGATTGATATCCAGATTGACGGCGCAATTGACGACGGTGGTGATGCCATGCCGGCGCAGGAGCCCGAGATCGCTCGCACCATCGCTGCCGCCAATGTAAAGCGCGGCATTGTGCGGGCCGAGCCCTTCCGCAATCAGACTGATTGCAGGCCGGGCATAAACGGGTCCATCCATTTCATTCCTCCACATGCATGAAGCATGAGGCCCTCTCAGCGAAAGGGCCTCCGCCATAAATCACGCCGATACCGCCCGCGGACGATCCGACAGCTGCCGCGCGGCCAGCGCTATATTCGATGCCTGGCTGACGCCTCTGGCAACACCGGCGGCTGCGGCCAGCACCGGTCCGCCCTCCCGAAGACTGCCGATCTCCAGAAAAGGACACACATCGCCGCCAGCTTCGCTGACGAGTAGCAGCCCCGCAAGACAATCCCATGAATTCATGTGCAATTCGAGATAACCATCGGAACGGCCATCAGCCACATAGGCAAGCGCCAGCGCGCCGGAGCCGGCGCGGCGGACATTGGCGCCCATATCGAGCAGTTTCCTGACGACATCGAGATAAGTCGCATTCGCGATACGGGTGGACCACCCCATCTCGATCGAAGCCGCATCGAAGCGCTCCGTTTCCGCAGTCCTGATCGGTTGCCCGTTGCGCGTCGCTCCCTCGCCGCGGCGGGCGAAATAAAGCTCGCCAAGGGCGGGACTATAGATCGCCCCGATTTCGGTCTGGCCGTTTTCGACATAGGCGATGGAGATGCAGAAATGCGGAATGCCACGGGCAAAATTGGCGGTGCCATCGATGGGATCCACGACCCAGACGCGCTCACCGATCTCGCCGCCGCCCTCTTCTCCGAAAAAACTGTCTTCCGGGAAAGCGGCCATGATCGCGCCGCGAATATGCGCTTCGGAGGCAGCATCCGTCACCGTCAGAAAATCCTGCGGCCCCTTCATCGAAAAGCTGCGCGTCGCCTCGCCCTGAAAACCTTTCAGCACCAGCTCCCCGGCGGAAAGAATAACGCTGCGGCACAATTCGGCACGCGCCGCCAATGTATCGGGATAGTGGATCGAATCCATGCGCAAGAACCATTTCTCAAAGTTTGAACACGCGTTCATATTGCACACGCGTTCAAACTTTTCAAGGGGCGTTGAAACGGAGCTGATGAACATTGGAAGCGGGCAGACCGATCATGCCAATTCAATGAATTCGCCGCAACACGTGGCATGAAGCAAAGAGCTTCCTCCCCGATCAGGAATATCCCCGCAGGAAACATTTAATACTGAAAACATTGGAATGTTGCGAAACGCAGCGCCTGCATCTTGCGGTTGATGCAGTTGTCTGTCGGTTAACCCTGTGTATTTCCAATGATGTAACGGGAATTATGTTACAAATGCCGCTCTGTATTTGAAGAGCCATGAATGAAAATACTGACCGCCACACAAAAACTGCGGGACTTCATGTCCGTCCGGTCCGACAATCCTGATCTGCTGAAAGCACAGTACCGCGCTTTCACCAGACAGATGCCGATGATGTATTTCATCCTGCTTTCAAGCACATGGGCGCTTGCCGTGACGCATATGCGATTGGCGCCGCCTTGGCTCACCGTTGGAGTTCCCGCCCTCTTCACACTCGGCTGCACGCTCAGGGTCGCCTTCTGGTGGAGGACGCGCGGCATGGATCCCGAACCGCGGGTGGCGCATGCAGCCCTTCGGCGCACGAATCGCCTCGCTGCCGGCATCGCCATGGCATTCACGCTCTGGTCTTTCCTGCTGGTGCCCTATGGGGATGCCTATACGCAATCCCACGTCGCCTTCTATATGGCGATTACCGTCATTTCCTGCATTTTCTGTCTGATGTATGTGCGCTCGGCCGCCTTCATGGTGACGCTCATCGTCAATGGCGCCTTCATCGCCTTCTTTCTGGCCTCGCGGCAACCGACATTTGTTGCCATCGCCATCAACGTGCTGCTGGTCTGCACCGGCATGATGTCCATCCTGCTGACCAACTACCGCAATTTCGAGCGCATGGTCATTTCACAACAGCGCACGGAAGCGCTCAGCAACGAAAATCTGCTGCTTGCCAATATCGACAGCCTGACGGAACTGCCCAACCGCCGCGCCTTTTTCGCCCATCTTGAGGCCGAGCTCGAAAAAGCCAGGGCCAACGGAACCCGGCTGGCGCTGGGTGTCATCGATCTGGACGGGTTCAAGCCGGTCAACGATCTTTACGGACACTCCGTGGGAGACAGGCTGCTTGTCAATGTCAGCAAACGCCTCACCGCCAATCTGAAAGCCAGCAGGGCCTTTCGGCTGGGCGGTGACGAATTCGCCATCGTCGCCCCGATCATACCGGATGACGCGCAACTCGTCGCAAATGCCAATGCGATCTCCGAGCAGTTGAGGGCGCCCTACCATATGCCGGAAGGCACCGTGCATGTTTCCGCTTCCATGGGAATTGCCGTGTTTCCGAACCTCGCCTCCACGCTTGAACAGCTTTTCGACAGGGCGGATTATGCCCTTTACCACGCCAAGAAAACCCGGCGTGGCGATGCCGTTCTGTTCGATGCGGAGCACGAAAAGCAGATCAATATCGAAGCCCGCGTCGAGCACCTGCTCAAACAGCGGGATATGGAAAACGAGCTTTCGGTCGTATTCCAGCCGATCGTCGATATACGCGACGGAAGAACGGCAGGTTTTGAAGCGCTGGCGCGCTGGCACAGCCCGGTTCTCGGACATGTGCCGCCTTGCCAGTTCTTCCCCATCGCCGAGCGAGCCGGCATCGTCGGTTCGCTAACGCGGCCGCTTCTCAAGATGGCGCTCGCCTCCGCAGCCACGTGGGAACCGTCCCTGCGCCTGTCGTTCAACCTTTCGGCCCAGGACCTCAATTCCCATGAGGGCGTGCTTTCCCTGCTCGGCATCATCGAAAACAGCGGTTTCGATGCACGACGGCTGGACCTTGAAATTACCGAGACGGCTTTTGCCCATGATTTCGAACAGGTCAGGCAATCGGTCGAAATGCTGCGCCGTCTCGGCTGCGGCATATCGCTGGACGATTTCGGCACCGGCTATTCCAGCCTGACGCGACTGCATGCGCTGCCGCTGACCAAAATCAAGATCGACCGCAGCTTCGTCACGGACCTGCACGAAAAACCAGCTAGCTACAAAATCGTGAAATCCCTTCTCACCCTCAGCCGCGACATGGAACTGGAATGCGTGGTGGAGGGGGTGGAAACACCAGCCGAGCTCACCGCACTCGAAGGCCTCGGCGCCACGCTGGTGCAGGGCTATATCTATGCGCCGCCGCTTCGGGAAGAGGATGTCGGTGCGTTTCTTTCGGAGCAGGCGACTAGAAGCGGAACTTCCATGGGCAAACGCAGAAACAGGCTGCGCTAGTCAAACCGGAGACGCCATTTCACGGTCTCGTCCAAACCGCCACATGGCTCCGGTCAAGACTATGAGAGATGACCGGAATCAAGATGGTCATAGTCAAAGACACGCAACGGATCATCCCCGGCAAAAACCGCGGACAAGGCGAAAACTAACACGGATTTATATTAGCTTCTCTTTCTGCAAGAGAGATAAATATTTGGGGTCCGCTTCCGCAAAGAGATCGTAGCCTTCCAGCATGTATGCGCGCAAAAGATGTTCTTTCGCCGCAAAAGTATCTCCTAGCTCGAAAAAGGAAATTCCGAGTCCGAATTGAACAAATGCATTGGAGAAGCCGTTCCCACTATTTTCCGCCTCCCGAAAGGCACGACAAGCGTTTTCCCAGTCACCAACCTGTAGGAATGCATCACCAATGGAAGCGTTCAACCATACCGATGCATCCCATATCCGCTTCGGAGTTGGCAAAAGAGCGAGAGCTTGCCGCCACGAAGTTATCGCTTCCACCGGCAAACCGCGCTCATCGAACTCGTCACCGATGGATGAAAGGCGAACTACTTCACGGTAGATATCGTCGGGGAGTTCCTGCTCGTTATTATTCACGGCCTTCTTTCCGTTTGAGGTAGAAATCCAGGTACTGTTTTTGATCCCCTGCGAATCCTTTCTGCCCATATATTTCGAATATTCTACCAAATACGTAGTACGCTCGCTCTCTATCGCCGAGTTTGTACATTGCTTCCCCTTCCGTCATAAGAACAAGGTGGTCCTCATGATTTGGATCATCATACATTTTCGCCATGATTTCGATCCATTTGGAGGCGTTGTCCTTATCTCCCAGATCGACATAATCTTGGACAAAGCCCGCTGATAGGCTCTGCGGGTAATAGTCCCATTTTTCTTTAGGTTCAGGTACCAACGCCCAAGCCTGTAGCCCCAGTTCGACAGATCCCGCCAAATCTCCGGCCTGAAATTTCTGACCAGATAAATCCAGCAATTTGTCAATCTGTGCCTTCAGGCTTGCTTCTATTTCAGGCTTTCTAGTCATTTTTTTCCTCAGTTGACAGGCGGCAGGTAACGGGAGCGAGTTTGCCCCCCTCGACTCGAGTTTGATGGCCCCCATTCAAACCGATAATTGTCAGAGTTCAACATCCAATCTCGCACTTCTTGTGATCGGGCACCATGGAAGCGTCCCGTAGAATTCCAATAGTCGACAGCGTCAACCGGGTGGTGCCCCATATGCGTTTGAGGTGAATCGACCGGTCTCCAGACATTGTTTTCGTCAAGAAATTCATCCTGCCCCCTACGGTTCGTCCGCAACAGGCCTTCTTCACGCATCCGTTCACGAACCTCGTTGCCGGTGCGTGAGGTTTTGGAAGGAGTATTGCCCAGATACTGCCTGCGAAGGCTTATGCGCCGAGTACTTCTTGCACCTTGCTCACCTGTCTCCACCGCCGTTCGGCCAGCTGTCTGTGTCTGACTTCTCGCCAAAGCACCAGCCTCAGCAGTTGCGGCAGTTCTGCCTGCGACTTTCATGCCTGCAGCAACAGCTCCGGTACCACCTGCAACACCTTGGACCATTCCGACGGTGTTTTCGACCTGTTGTGCAGTCTGTTCGGATGCACCAGCAAGCCTAGCGACATCGCCGGAGGCGCTTGCAATGGCGGTTGAAGTCGCTTCACCCGTCCACGCCTGACGCAGGCCAGCCTGGAAATTATCATAGCCGTTAGCAACAAGAAGGCCACCGCCGATCATGGCCGGGATACCCGGTGCTGCACCGACACCCGTGCCGGTTGCCGCGCCCCCAACCCCGGCAAGGGCAGCGCCGGCAACTGCCTCCGCAGCACCGCCAACCGCCTGCAGACCACCTACCGTTCGAGTAACAATCCTCCCATTGTTTTCATCGAATTCGCTGATCGCCTTTCCAGCTTCATCAAGCTTCTGGCCGGTCCAGTCCAACGCTTGTTCATACCACGCCTTATCCTGCTCATCATTCGCGTCTGGCGGAGTACTTGTCTCGGTCGATTTGACGTTGACGTATTCGCCTGGGCAATTTCCGTTGTTGAGCGTGCAGCGATCTGTGTGCCGTTGAACAGGTATTCCGTTCGCCCTTACGATAGTGGACGAAGTGACAGGTTCAACGATATTACCGACGGTTCCTGACTTTACACCAAGGCCTACGCCGGGCTCATCGCCATACGAGCAACGGAACTGCGAATTCTGGCGCTTGACGACGAGGCCGTTTGATCGCACATCGGGCGAATAGTTGCTCTTGTCATCTCCTTTGCCCCAGCACATGTAAGGAACCGGTTTGTCCGGTGATTTGCAAACATCTGGGGACAGGCATACAGCCAACGCTGAAGCATCATCTGGAATAAATTCCGGCGGGCTCGGATCCGCGGTCGTTGGCGGCGGATGATATTCGTCTCCCTCTTCGGGGTCATTGAAGTATGCGCGCTGCTCTTCCGCATCAAGGCTGCTTTTGTAATCTACGTACCCTGCAGCGCGGTCGGGTTCGTGGAAGAGAGTGGTCTGCGGCAGGTTCAGTTCTTTCGCCAAGGCGATGTTCGGCTGAGGATCTGAGCCGTAAACAGTAATTGGCTCCAGAACGGTGACATCATCGCTCATGCCATCGTCTCCGCGTGCCTGTCGGCGATTGACAGTATCGGAACACCGCGCCGTTCGGGCCAAGAAAATCCTATCCGCCACGTAAGAAATACTCGGCCAATTCCGGGCCTCATGTCGAAGTGGACACCGTCGAGAACAAGAGGGGACCACTGAACGCCCCGTCCCTGGTCGAGCTCCACCCGCAGCGAGATGTCAGGTAAAAACCCTTCCAGAGTTTCAAACTGCGGCAAGAGTCTGTGAAGCTCAAATGCTTCGTTCCCCGTCAACCAAGGTTCGGCAACCTGGTCTTTCGGTGCGGCCTGCCAAAACGAGAAATTGAAATCCGCCGGAAGCAGGGGATGCCGCTTCTCCAACCATTCGTCATCATAGGTTCCTGCGAGATCGGCGCGATCCAGCCAGAAGGGTGAAATCGGAGCAAGACCTGCAGGCGTCGGCCTGTCGCTTACCGCGCGAATTGGCAGGTTTTCGTCTTCAATCTGCGGAGCGGGCCATTCGGATCGTTCCCTGAACCGCGATTCGTCTACGAGGCCTATGCCGACGGGATTTGCCTCTATAGCCTCATGGCCCAGCCGCCCTCCAAATGCCAGCCGCCAGTCCAACGGGACGTGAGGTACCGGTTGGCCTTCTGTGAGTTCCCAACCATCCAGGGCATCCTCATGCGCCCGATCCATCAAACCACGCCAAGTCTTGCGCGTTTTTGCCCGCCAGAAACGTGGACCGTGGACGCGGAGACGCTTCTCGATAGAGCCTACCCGTAAACCGCAAGTCCACGAGGATGAAGGCTCTCCACCCGGTGAAAATGTTGCGCCTATAAATGTCACGTCGGTTCCGGGCTTGAATGGCGCAAGATCGGTGCATACCATCTGAGGTGATTGATGCGGGTCACCGTCATAGACATCTGACATGACAAGGGGCGATTGCTTGTCCGAGAGTTGGAGAGGCCCTCCATTTGTCAGCTTGAAACTACCCCTTGCAACCACGACTCCCATCAGCTCCCCGAGCAAGTTGTATTGTCGGAAAGCAAGGGCGGGAAATGGCGTCCTGTTATCGACGGACATCTCAGATCAACCTTTTGCTGATGAGTCCGCCGATGTCGGCGCGGCGTCTGAAAAACCGCCGCCGGGTTTGTTCAAGTCAACGACCACGCCATTGATCTGTGTCGGGCCAGATGCGGTAAAATTAAAGTTCGTGCCGAGAATAATGACGGTGCCGTCTTTTCTCATGATGAATTTCGAAGCGCCGCACTCGATGACAAACTCCTCGCCGACAATTGTTTTTTTGAATTTCCCGACATTTTCCAACGAGGTCTGGCCGACATTCGTGACCTTGCTGACCCCAACCTGCTCGGTTTTCGCCACCCCGACGGATGTAGACTGAAACGAACTGACGATCGTGTTCATGATACCCGGCAGTGGAAACAATCCCGAAGCATCGGAACCGACGCCCGAACCGGAACCGGCGAGCGCCGTGCCCGCATCCGCACGCGGGCTTGAGCCGGAAACGACACCCTCACGCGAGGAAAGACCGCCTGCGCCGAGGAAGCCGAGTGCGGATGAGGCAAGCGTGGTGGCGAAGGCCGCGACGCCCGGGCCACCGCCGCCGGCGATCTGGGCGGCCTGCGAAAGCAGGCCCGCTGTCTGTCCTGAAAGGGCCTGCACACCCGCCATGGCCATCATCGCCATCGGCCCCGTGCCGCCGACGACGGTGTTCACCGAGCCGCCGATCTCGTGTTTCTGGTTGCCGGAAACTTCCACCGCGCGGTTGCCGCCGACCGAGGCGACCTCATGCCGGTCGATGCGCTTGGTCCGGTCATTCAATACCCGCGTCGTCTGGTCCTTCTGGGCGTGGAAGAACTGGTTTTCCTTGCCGGCCTCATCCTCGAAGGTGATTTCGTTGAAACCGTCGCCCTTGTGGCTGTTGGAACGCAGCACCATGCGTGTCTTGTTGGCCGGCAGGTCGTAGGGCACGGAATTGGCCGGATTGTTGACCACACCGATGACCAGCGGCTTATCCGGGTCGCCATCGACAAAGGCCACCATCACCTCCATGCCGATGCGCGGAATGACCTGCGCACCCCATGTGCCGCCGCCCCATGCCTGGCTGACCCGCACCCAGCACGTATCCGTGCCATCCTTCTTCGCCTTGCGGTCCCACGGGAACCACAGCTTGATGCGGCCATATTGGTCAGGATGGATTTCCTCGCCTTCAGGGCCGGCGACGATCGCCACCTGCGTGCCTTCGATACGCGGGCGTTTCGTTGACCGGTGCGGCGTCAGCGGCACACGGGCCGGAATTGCCTCGAAGATGTTGCGATATTCCGGCTCGTTGCCATTGGTCTCATAGGAGAGGTCGACGATGCTGTGGCTTGCCCTGATGATCACATGCTCTTCATAGGCGTGTTCGGGATGGGCGACCTCGTAAGGCGTGAAGCGGCGGCCGGCTTCCAGAATGCGCGCGGTCGACGAACCGAAAACCCGGTCGTGATCGGCTTCGATGGATTGGGTGCGCAGTTTTTGCGCGCGCTCGGCCTCTTCCACCGTCTTGATGCGGGCCGGATATTCGTAAAGCTCGCGCTTCGTCGCATCCGGCATCTGCACCAGCGACGGCGTCATCGTGCCCGGCACCATGCCCGGCGTCTCGAAATTCCAGTCGGCACCCGCACGCTGGCCCGAGACATAGGAAAAACGTCGCGCCCAGTCGTTGATGTGATTGCGATCCGACGACCCCTGCGCCAGACGCACCGTCCCCTCCCCCTGGGCGGCCGGCGACGGCCCAAGCCAGCCGCTGGCGCTATCGGCCACATGCAGCTTGTGGAAACCATCCTCGTGGCTGAACCAATAAAACAGGCCGTCCTCTTCAAAACGGCGGGTGAGATAATCGAGATCGGTCTCGTTAAATTGCACGCTGTAGTGCTGCGCAGGCGGCGGCGAGATGATGCCCGATGTATCGGGTGCCGGAATGCCGTGTTCGGAAAACAGCGTCTCGACGACCTCCACCGCCGTCTTGTCCATCCAGATACGGCAATCCGACCGGCGCGACAGTAGCCACATTTGCGGGCGGATGGTCAGCGCATAAGAGCGCATGCCGCGTGTGATCGGCGGGCCCTCATGCAGCTCCGTCACCAGGCCGTTGAACGGGCGGCGAACACCGCCGCCATCGCCGTCGCCCTGGCTTATCTCGATGGAGATATCGACCAGCCGTCCGATCAGTTCTTCGGGCTTGACCGCTTCCTTCTTCGCACGCACGGTCAGGCGAATGTCGAAGAGCTGCGATACGCCCTCCTCGACGGACAGGCGCTCCGGCAGAAGCTGGTCTTCGCCGAGTGGCGAAGACACCTTCAGAACGCGGCTCGCCTGAACGAAATCGGAAAACGAAGGCTGGTCGTTCATGGGATACTCCTAATCAGGACCCGCGGCTGGATTGCAGGGGCCAGAACCAGATCGTTTCCGAATTGTAGTAGCAGGCCGATGCGCATTGGGTAGCCTCCGAGCCGCCGCGCACAAGATCGATATGACCGCCGCCGGTGTAGCCGGGGATATTGTTGAACGCCACGACACCGTTGCGCGCGCCGATGCCGTTGCGCGCCGTCGCGGGGGTGAAAGGCTCGGGTTCGCTAAGATAGCTCGTCCGCTTCATCAGGTTGGCAAGGCGGCGCATGTTCACCTCTATGCCCTTACCGGCATGGGGGCCCTTCTGGATGCGGTGCGAGGCGGGCACGATGTTGATGCCCGACTTCACGAAAGCGATGCTGACGCGGATGGCGCAGGTATTGTGATAGTTCGGATTGCCGATGAAATCGTCCCAGCCGATTTCCGTGAACAGATCACGCTGGCTGAGATAGTTCGGATGCGACGGGTCGCTGCTCGGATAATTCTTATAGAGAGTGTCAAAGTTAACACGCATGGTTCGTCCCACTAGTTACTTTTCTGCTCACAGGGAAAGGAGACCTTGAGCGCCTCCCGCACGAGAGTGGCTGCCTGTTCATCCAGTTTTTCCGCAGGAAGATCGCCGAGATAGGTGTAAATCCGGTCGGTGAGTTCATGGGGCGCCACGGCACCCGCACCGCACCAGTCCGATCCGCTTGTCAGATCGGCCACACCGGCGATATAGGCGCTCGATTTTGCGACGGAAACCAGCCGCCGCATTTCCGGATCAGACACTTCCGGGGCAAGTTTGCCCTCGATGGCCTGCTTGAGTTCGGCACCGGAGAATATCCATGTCCGTTCCTCGGCACCCGCCGGCGAAAGACCGGACAGAGCCAGAACAACCGGCACAGAAACAAAAAACGCATATAGGGAGCGCATTAAAAACCCGCCTCGTCCAACGTGGATGAGAAACATCACGACGTGAGCTGCAAAACTGCAATGAAAACGTTCCGGTGCCGGCAAATGCCGACACCGGGTCGCGTCGCTATCAAGCGGCCTTCGTCGTCGCCAGATCGTAAGAGGCGATCATCGGAGACTGCGGCGAGTTGTTGTCGTCGAACGGCGTGTACTTCACTTCCATCTTGGTGAAGTTGAGCTTGATGGTTTCCACCGGGCGGTCGCCGCTGGAATCCACCGAGTAGCTGGCGATGAGTGTGTTCGTCAGCAGATACTCGATATAGGTGTTGCCCGGATTGCCCGTGGTCACCAGATGGATGGTTGCCAGCTTGCCAGTGCGGCCGGCGCAGGCTTCCTGGAAAAGCTTGGTGGAAGAAGAATCGCTAACCTTGGTCAGAATGACTTCCGAAATGGTCGGTTCGGATGCTTCGCGGTTTGCAGCAGAACCGGCAGACGTGTTCATGTTGCGAGCTACGTTCCAGTGAATGGCTTCGATGTCCATCCACTTGCGGTGTTCCTCATGCGTGGCGTCGCCCTGGATACCGTCAATCTGCAGATAAATTGGCATGCTGTAAGCTCCTGTAGCTGAAATGACCTCTTGCTTCGAGGCCGCGTTACCCTTCGTTTAATGCCGCATGCGTCGGGTAGCCCCATCCGACGCGGCAACTTTATCCACCCCACCCTCTTCGGACGCGGCGAATTCATCTGTTTCCCCAGCCGCTTCGGCACGAATGCCGAACCTGTTTTCACCAAAATCGACAACGATCTTGCCCACGCGTTCTCCCGCGATGACTTTTTCGAGGAAAAAGCTGGAAAGAGGCGGCAGGAGATCCTTGCCGATCATGATTTCGATGGCGCGTGCGCCAATTTCACTTGCACCGGCGCGCGCCACCAACGCGTCGCGCGCGGCATCGGAAAGGGTCAGGTCGGCGCCGTATGTTGCGAGCACGCGTTCCCTGATCTTGCCGATCTGCATATCCACGATCCTTGCGAGCTCTTCCGCACCGAGCGGCATGAAAGGCAGGATGATCGTGCGCCCGAGGAATGCGGGCTTGAACTGTCTGGTCAGCTCCGGCATCAGCAGCGCTTCCAGCGCCTCGCCTTCCGGCATCGTATCCGGATCGGCGGAGAGCGCGGCCAGCAGTTCCGAACCGGTATTGGCCGTCATGAAGATCGTGGTGTTCTTGAAATCGACATCGCGGCCTTCACCATCGCGGAGCACGCCCTTGTCGAACACCTGATAGAAAATATCCTGGACGCCGGGATGGGCCTTATCGATCTCATCGAGAAGGAGAACGCCGAACGGCCGGCGGCGAACCGCTTCCGTCAACACGCCGCCTTCGCCGAAACCGACATAACCGGGCGGCGAACCGAGAAGCAGCGAAACCTTGTGCTCCTCCTTGAACTCCGACATGTTGATCGTCGTCAGATGGCTGTTGCCGCCATAGAGCAGATCGGCGAGCGACAGCGCCGTCTCGGTCTTACCCGTTCCGGACATGCCGACGAGGAAGAACACGGCGGGCGGGCGGCGTGGATCGGACAATCCGGCACGGGCGGTGCGCATGGCATCGGCAATGCGGGTAATTGCAGCATCCTGCCCCACGACCCGCTGGCGCATGCGCGCATCCAATGTGCGCGCGCTTTCGATTTGGTCGGCCAGAAGCTTACCGAGCGGAATTCCGGTCCAGCGCGATACGACGGATGCAATCGCTTCACGATCGACCACCGTCGGCACTAGTCTTTCGGCATTTGCCGGTTTGGTCTCAGCCGCAGGCCGCAAGCGCGACACATTCGACGCGCCGGTTTCAACGGGCTGCTCTTCGCTGAGTTCAGCCATTTCCGCATCGTAACGGCCGCGCAGATCGTCGATCCCGCTCTCAAGCTTCTCGACTTCGTCGCGTATCGACTGGATACGGCTTTGCATCTCTTCGTCCTGCGGTTCACGCAGAAGCCAGTTCAACTCATCGGTCAGAAGACGCCGCTCGCTTTCCATGGCACGCAGCCGTTCCGGCAGGGTCTGCCGCGCCAGCGAAACGGCGGCCGCCGCCGTATCGAGAAGGCTGACGGCCTTGTCCGGCAATTGCCGCGCCGGCATGTAACGCGCCGATAATTGCACCGCCGCCACAATCGCCTCGTCACGAACGATAACGTTATGATGGCTGACGAAGCTGTCGGCGACACCGCGCAACATGCGGATCGCAGTCGTCTCATCCGGCTCGCGCACATGCACGGGCTGGAAACGACGCGTCAGCGCCGCATCCTTTTCGAAGTATTTCTTGTATTCGCTCCAGGTCGTCGCCGCGACGGTGCGCACTTCTCCCCGTGCGAGAGCGGGCTTGAGAATATTGGCCGCATCGCCCTGTCCGGCCGCACCGCCTGCGCCGACAAGGCCATGCGCCTCGTCGATGAACAGGATGACCGGCTCGGCCGAGCGTTTTACCGCATCGATCACGCCATGAAGACGGCGCTCGAACTCACCCTTCACGCCGGCGCCGGCCTGCAGCAGCGAAATATCGAGGTTCAGCAGGCGGACGTTGCGCAATTTTTCCGGCACATTTCCGGAAGCGATTTCCAGCGCCAGCGCTTCGGCGACCGCCGTTTTGCCGACACCGGCCTCACCCACCAGAATAGGGTTGTTCTGACGACGGCGCGTAAGAATATCAACGAGTTGGCGCAATTCATCATCGCGCCCGATCACCGGATCGACCTTGCCGTTCCGGGCGTCGGCGGTCATGTCCTGGGTGTAAAGGCGCAGAAAATCGTTCTGGCCGGCGGCCGGCGCGGCACCTGCCGCCGCGGAAGGAACCTCTCTTCCGCTGCTGTCTTCAACTGAACTGCGAAGGCGTTCGAGAGCCGCGCGATCCATCGCCTTCAGCGACGGAAATGCAGAGCGGACGAAAGAGCGGAGCGAGGTTTCCTCATCCATCGCCAGAAGCAGGTCGCAAAGCGTCACGCGGTCGCGCCCGGCCTCCAGCGACGCGAGAACCCATGCCTCGCGGCCCGCCGTCAGGACGTTCTGGGAGAGCGACAATGCCTCTCCATCGCCGATAACGGCCTCTTCCAGACTGCGGCCGATTTCCGCCTGCAATACCGGAAGTGGAATTTTTAATTCCTCGAATGTTTTCGCATAGATGCCGGCATCTACAACCGCCAGCAGCCAATGCGGGATATCCACGTACCTGTGCCCCATACGCACCGCAACGGAAGCCGCAGCTTCAAGGGTGACGCGCAGGTCAGGCTCAAGCGCTTCAACGAGGCGATTGAGATCGATATGCGACATGCAATGAGCCTCCTGCCCGGGTTCATTCCACAACGTGACGTGGAATAACTATGATGATGAAACCGGGTTGTCCACCCCGAAGTTTATTTTTTATCGGGTTAGATTAGGCAGTAGACGCCACAATTTAGACACATTTTGAATAAGTCTGTCTGAGGAATAGCCTTACGTAAGGGAAGTAACTACAAAAAATCCATTACTATTTTCTGGGGATAGACTGCTCTTGAACGCGCCGCATGTTAAAAGAGATATAGAATTTTTTGGAGATTGCGGAGAAAACATCCGCATCGATTCAAGAACGCGTGAAATATACTATAGAATTAAGGATGAAAGAAACCAGGCACGCACAGAAGAGCGCGCCGCGTCCCCACAGGATAACTTAAAGATCTCCAATAGCTGGGACAGTGTCAGCAATCTTGGATTGCAGATTATATATTCCGAAAGCAAGGACATAGAAATATTGGCGTGGCTTGCCGAAGCAAGCCTGCGGCTGCGCGGCTTTCCTGGACTGCGCGAAATCTATGAGCTTTGTGGCGATCTTTTTTACAACCACTGGGACTCATTGCGCTCCATCAGCGATGATAATGATGAGGAAAAATTTGCACCTTTTGCGGGATTGAACGGCATCGGCACCGAGGGAACGCTTGTGCAGCCGCTCCGGCTTGCGCCGCTGATCCCCGGAGGGAAATTTGGAGAGCACAGCCTCTGGGATTTCCAGCTGGCGCAACGGCCGAACGAGAGCAAACGGCGCGAAGAACTGTATCGGCTGGCATCCGAAGCAGGCGTTGCCGCCATGTCTTCCCATCTGGCCGAGGTCAACGCCTGTCTCTCCAGCTTCGACGCCATCATGGCGGTTCTTTCCGAACGCTGCGGCCAGTCCGCGCCACCCAGCTCCAATATCCGCAACACGCTCATCGAAGCTGCAGCGGCGATCCGCACGCTGGGCGGGCGCGAGCAGGAACCGGCACCGGTCGAGCAGGCGGCAGCCGCGGTTCCTGGAACCAACGACAACGGGCAACCGACGGCACGAACACCCGCGACGTCACCGGAAGGCATATCTTCACGCGACGAAGCGTTTGAAACTCTTCTTTCGGTTGCGCGTTACTTTCGCCGAACCGAACCGCATTCACCGATCTCGCTCTCCATCGAAACGCTGGTTCGCAGGGGGCGCATGGATTTTTCCGAACTGCTGGCGGAGCTTCTGCCAGAGGCACAGGCCCGCAACGCAGTTCTGACGGCCGCCGGGATCAAGCCCGGCGGAGACAACAACGGAAAATAACGAAGCAAGGGACGGAAACGCCGTCCCGTAACAGTCAGCCATGCCAAGGGGCATCAAGGAGGTTGAAATGGCAAGTGTACACGAAAAGCTGGAACGGGTTCGCAAGCCCCGCGTCCACATCAAATACGAAGTCGAAACCGAAGGCGCGATGGTGGTCAAGGAACTGCCCTTCGTCGTCGGCGTTCTCGGCGATTTCTCGGGCAATCCGACCCAGCCGCTGAAGCCGTTCGGCGAGCGTAAATTCGTTCAGATCGACCGCGACAATTTCGATGAGGTGATGCGCCGCATGACGCCTGGCCTCAACATTGCCGTTGCCAACACGCTGCAGAAAGACGGCACGGACATGCAGGTCAACCTGAAGTTCGAAAGCATGGACGATTTCGAACCCGGCGCCGTCGTGCAGCAGGTTCCTGCCCTCAAGGCGCTTCTGGACGCCCGCAACGAGCTGCGCGACCTGCTTTCCAAGGCCGACCGTTCGGAAGATCTGGAACGGATGCTGGAAGATATTCTGCAGAACAAGACCGATCTCGCAACGCTGGTTTCCGAACTCAAGGAAAAGAACGGCGCGAGCAAATAATCGCCTGTGCGGAGGAAAACCTCCCCGAACGGCCCCGATTGCGGGGCTTCAACTGTTCAAGCGGCATTTTTTTCAAAGCCGCATGTGGAAGGACTGAAACATGAGCGCTGAAAGCCTGCTGAAAAACGAAGCACAGGCAACGACCGCCGAAGATCAGGGACTGCTGTCCAAGGTGGTTGCTGCAACCCGCCAGACCGAACCGGACCGCGCGCAAAATCTTCTGCGCACGCTGACAGATCAGGCGCTGAAGGGAACGGTCAAATACGACCGCAACCTCACCGTCACCCTCAACCACGCCATTGCCGAACTGGACCGGACGATTTCCGAACAGCTCGCCGCCATCATGCAGGCGCCGGAATTCGCCAAGCTCGAAGGCACCTGGCGCGGGCTCAACTATCTCGTCAAGAATTCCGAGACGAGCGTCAACCTCAAAATCCGCGTCATGAACGCCGGCAAACGGGAACTGGCGCGCGATCTGGAAAAGGCCGTGGAATTCGATCAGTCGCGTCTCTTCAAGGCGATCTACGAAGACGAATTCGGCACACCCGGCGGCGAACCGCTCGGCGCGATCATCGGCGACTACGAATTCGACAATTCCTTCGATGACGTACAGTTGCTTCAGGGGGTTTCGTCGATTGCGGCGGCGGCTTTCGCACCGTTCATCTCGGCGGCAAGCCCGCAGATGTTCGGCTTCGAGGATTATCGCGATCTCGCCCGTCCGCGCGATCTCGAGAAGATTTTCGATACGGTAGAATATGCCAAGTGGCGCAGCTTCCGCGAAAGCGACGATTCCCGTTTCGTCACGCTCGCTTTGCCGCGTGTTCTGGCGCGCATGCCCTATGGCCCGAAAACCAACCCGATCGACGATTTCGCCTATGACGAAACCAGGGGTGCAGTGAATGGCGACCTGCAGCATGACGAATATTGCTGGATGAACGCCGCCTATGTCATGGGAACGAAGCTGACCGACGCTTTTGCAAAGAGTGGCTGGTGCACGGCGATCCGTGGTGCGGAAAATGGCGGCCGGGTGGAAAATCTGCCCATGCACGTCTTCTCCAGCGATGACGGCGATCTCGATCTCAAATGCCCGACCGAAGTGGGCATTACCGACCGCCGCGACGCGGAACTCGGCAAGCTCGGCTTCCTGCCGCTCTGCCACTACAAGAACACGGATTATGCGGTGTTCTTCGGCGCCCAGACCGCGCACAAGCCGAAGCTTTACGACAAGCCGGAAGCCACGGCCAACGCCGCGGTTTCGGCCCGCCTGCCCTACATCATGGCCACGTCGCGCTTCGCACACTATCTCAAAGTGATGGGCCGCGACAAGATCGGCTCCTTCATGGAAGCATCCGATTGCGAAGTCTGGCTCAACCGCTGGATCGCCAACTACGTCAACGCCAATGACGAAGCGGGCGAAGAAAGCCGGGCGAAATATCCGCTGCGCGACGCCAAGGTGACCGTGCAGGAAGTGCCGGGCAAACCCGGCGCCTACAATGCGGTCGCATGGATGCGGCCCTGGTTGCAGATGGAAGAACTGACGACCTCGCTGCGCATGGTCGCCCGTATTCCGTCCAAGAACTGAACCCGGACCGGGGTGGTCCGCCACCCCGGCCCCGTTCGTCACCCGGAGCCCGCTCATGGCGCATCAGTCCTTTCCGGACGCCCGCATTTTCGCCGACCAGCTCATCGCCCTCATCGACGATGCGCTGACCGGCCAGGTGAACGCCATTCTCCATCACCCTGATTTTCAGGCGATGGAAGCGAGATGGCGCGGGCTTGCCATGGTCGTTCGCGAGGCTGGTCGCGGCGCCGACGTCAAGGTGAAGATGCTGAATGCCAGCTGGCGCGATCTTGCCCGCAACACGGAACGCGCCACCGACTTCGACCAGAGCCATCTTTTCGAAGTCGTCTATAATCGCGAATTCGGCATGCCGGGCGGCGAGCCGGTCGGCCTGTTGATCGGCGACTACGCGTTTTCCCCAGACGATCTTCAGGGCGCCGATTCCATCACCACGCTGTCGCAGATCGGCATGGTGGCTGCGGCCGCCTTCTGCCCCTTCGTCGCGGCGGCAGCACCTTCCGCCGTCGGCCTGCAGGACTTCGTCGAACTCAGCCGGGTTCACGACTTTTCCTCGCTGAAGCAGGATAAATCGCGGCTGCGGTGGAATGCGCTGCGCGCACGCGACGATTCCCGCTTTGTCGGGCTTGTTGCGCCGCGCGTTTTGCTGCGCTCGCCCTACAGGCCCTATGCGCGGGGGCGCGATGACGGATTTCCATTCCGCGAGCATGTGGCGGAAAGCGGCGAGACCCTGCTGTGGGGCAACGCCGCCTTCGCCTTTGCAACGGTGGTGGTGCGCAATTTCGTCGATTCCGGCTGGTTTGCGGATCTGCGCGGCGTGACGCAGGATGCCGTGGATGGCGGCATGCTCTCTTCCCGGCAATTGCCGCCGCTTGATCTCGGCATCGAAAGCAACGGCCTTTCCGCGCAGCCGCCCGTCGAGGTGCAGCTGACGACCGGACAGGAACAGCAATTTTCCGATCTCGGCATCGTGCCCGTCTCCACCACCTATCTCTCCGGCATGGCGATCTTCAACGCCAACCAGTCTCTGCATGCACCCGGCCATTATTCCAGCGAAGCGGCAAGACAGAACGCCCGCCTCGCGGCCATGCTGCAATATGTGCTGTGTGCCTCCCGGTTCTCGCATTACCTCAAGGTCATCATGCGCGACGATATCGGCCAGCTGAGCGATGCCTCGACGATAGAGCGCAAGCTGGAAGGCTGGCTTTCCTCCTACACGCTCGGCAATGACGATGCGGAAGCGGCGCTGCGCACGCGCTACCCGCTGCGCTCCGCCGGGATCAACGTCTTCGAGGTTCCCGGCAAGCCCGGAACATTCTCCTGCACCGTGCGCCTTCAGCCGCATTTCCAGCTCGATGACGTCTCCACGAGCTTCCACCTCATTGCCGAAACCATGATGCCGCCCGCCGCCGCATCCCGGTCTCAGGCCGAGCCGCAAAGGATACCCGCATGACGCTGCGCGACGATATTTCCCGCCTTCTCGACGATGACCGGCTGCAGGACGCGATCGGGCTTGCGCGCGAACACGTCAAAACGAAGCCAACCGACAAGGATGGCCGCCATTTCTACATCGACCTGCTGGTCCTTGCCGGCGACTATGAGAAGGCCGATGCGCAATGCAATCTGGCCGCAACATTCTCGCCGCAGGAAAGCGTCGGCTTTTCTCTTTTTCGCCACCAACTGCGCGCCATGGCCGCACGCAATGCGTGGTTCGAAAACGGCGCGGTGCCGGATTTCCCCGGCGGTCCGTCCGAACTCGATCAACTGGCCATCCGGGCAAATATCGCTGCACGCAGCGGCGATGCGGATGCCGCCAGAACCGCACTGGCTGAACTCGATGAAAAACGCGGCAATGTACCAATCGGCCGCAACGGCAAGAGCGCCGGCGATATTCGCGATCTGGACGACCGGATTCCGCATGCGCTGGAGGTGCTGACCAATGGCGGCCGCTACCTCTGGATCGATTACGGTCGCATAGAAAGCCTCGCCATCGACCCGATGAGCCGCCCGCGCGACCTCGCTTTCCGCGGGGCTGAGCTGACGTTGCGCGACGGCGCGGTCGCATCCGTGCTGCTTCCGGCCATCTATCACGGTGCGAAGGACGATGTCAGCCTCCTCCTCGGCCGGGAAACCCGATGGAGCGAGGAAGACCAGCCTCTGGCAACCGGGCAGGGCCAGCGCTGCCTGCTGATTGGCGACGATGTGGTGCCGTTCCACGAGATCGGCTCCCTTTCCGCCGCCTCCGACGATGAAAGGCAGATCGCCCGTGGTTGATCCGCTCGAGCAATATCGCGCGCGGCAGAGAACGCTGTCGCGCTCCGTTCTGGACCGGCTGCTCGATGACGCGCCGGATGCGGAAACGGATATGCTCGTCAGCCTGAAGGATCAGGCGCGCGAGATGCGCGAGGTGATCCGCCGCGATCTCGAGGCATTGCTCAATACCCGCCGTAACCCCGCCGGTCCGCCGACAGCGCTGAAAGAGCTTACCGATGCGCTGGTGAGCTATGGCGTGGACGGCATTCTTTCGGCCAATCTGGTGACGGATGCCTCCAAGGCGCGGCTCGCACGCAGCATCGAGCGGCGAATTTCCTTGTTCGAAACCCGCCTTGGCGATGTGCATGTGACGATCCTGAAAAACCGCACGGATGGCGACCGGGCGCTTCGCATGCGCATACAGGCAAGTTTCCGCCTTCAGGAAGGCATGCCGCCGATCAGCTTCGAATCCCGGATCGATCCGTCCACACAGCGTTTCCTGGTGGAGGCGACGAATGGCTGACGGCTTTCTCGAAAAATACAATGACGAACTTTTCGCGCTCCGAAAACGCGCATCGCGTTTTGCGGCGGCGTTTCCGAAGATCGCCGGCAGGCTGCGCATGACGGGCGATGTCGCCGACGATCCGCATGTCGAGCGGCTGATTCAGAGTTTCGCCTATTCCGCCGCCCGTGTGCGCCAGAAGCTGGACGACGAGTTTCCGGAACTGTCGGACAGCCTCTTGGAAACGCTCTACCCGCATTATCTTGCGCCGATCCCGTCCATGAGCGTGGTTCAGTTCACCCCAAGTACGGCGCTCGCAACCGTGCAGACACTTCCCCGGCACAGCGAAATCCTTGCCGAGCCGGTGGGGGGTGAAAGCTGCCGTTTTCGCACCACGCAGGCGGTGGAGATCGCGCCGCTGCAAATCGCAGCCGCAACGCTTTCCGGCCAGCCGATCGACGCGCCTTTTTCGGCCTCGTTTGCCGGCGCCGCCAGCTGCCTGCGGCTTTCGCTGCGCAGCACGGCGCCGCGCAGCGGCACCTTCCCGGAAATGGGCCTGACAAAGCTTCAGATTTTTCTGTCCGCCGCCTGGCAGCAGGCCACGGCGCTTTACGAGCTTTTGACCAATCATTGCGTGGGCATGGCGCTTGCACGGCACGCCGAGGACAAGGAAGCCGTTTTCCTGCCCGCCGGCAATCTCACGCCATCGGGTTATACGCGCGATCAGGCCATGTTGCCCTATCCGGCCAACAGTTTTGACGGATACCGGCTTCTCACCGAATTCTTCGCCTTGCCGCAGAAATTTCTCTTTCTCGATATCGATGGGCTACGAAAATGGAGCGGCGGCGATTGCGAACTTTACATCTATCTGGATGCGGCGGACACGCAGCTTGAGCGCATGGTGTCGGTCCGGGATTTCGTGCTGAACGCCTCGCCGGTCATCAACCTGTTCAAACAAAGCTGCGAACCGCTCAGCCTCGATGGCACACGCACGGAATACCGCCTGCTGCCGGATGCACGGCGGCAGCGGACCCGCGAAATCTATGCCGTCGAAAACGTCCAGCTGACCAGCCGTTCCGGGCAGACCGAAAAGACCTCCCCGTTCTTCGGCCGTACCCAGCGCAACAACGGCGCGAACGTTTTCTGGCAGATACAGCGCCGTTTCGACGACGACGGTTCTTCCGATACGGACATCGCCTTCGTCGATCAGAAGCGCGGACCGCTGGGGCCGCTCGACATGGTGGCGAGCATCGATACGCTGTGCATCAATCGCGAATTGCCAAGCCAGCTTCCCTTTGGCGGCGGCCACCCCTTCCTGCAGCTTTCGACCGGCAACGAGGCGGTGAAATCCATCCATGCGCTGATGCCGCCGACGGCGGCGATCCGCGTCAACGAACGCTCCGCGCGTGAATGGCGGCTGATCTCGCATCTCCTCCTCAACCATCTCTCCCTCACCGACAGCGGCGGCGCGCCGCTGAAGGACATTCTCTCGCTCTATTCCTTCAGGGACAGCCCGGAAACCCGGCAGCTGGTGGAGGCGATCAGCAATGTCGAGGCGCAGAATTCCCATGCCCGGATCGGCTCGGCGATGGTGCCGGGAACGGACATCACCGTGGAGTTCGACCCCGCGCTGATCGCGCGGCCTGCCGCATTTGTTTTCGCCAATGTCCTCAATCATTTCTTCGGGCTCTACACCTCGATTAACAGTTTCACGCGGCTGACGGCGACGATGCGCGGCCATTCCAAACCGATTGCCCGCTGGCCTGCCCGTGCAGCCGACCGGCCGCTGCTCTAGGAGACCGGGATGGAACAGCAGACGCCAACCATGAAAGACCGGCAGGCCGCGCTTCTCAGCGACGATCCCGGCCGTTTTGAGCCCGCCACCGCGTTTCGCGTCGCCCAGCTCGTTTCGGCGGATGACGGGATTGTCGTCGTCGCCCATGGCGGAACACAGCCGACACCGCTGGCGATCAGCGGTTTCAACCGCAAACGCGGCCAGGCCGAACTGAAATCCGCCTTCGCGCCCATTGTCGGGCCGCTCGGTTCGCTGCCGCCGGCCTATGGCGAATTGCTGCAGCGGGAAGAACGCAATCGCTCCGGGGCGCTAGCGAGCTTCTTCAATCTGTTCGCAGCAAGGTTCAGCGAACTGTTCGTATCCGCGACGGAAAAATACCGCCTCGCAAGGGGATTGCGCTGGTCGGCCGAGCGTCAGGAAAACGGTTTTCGCAAAACCCTGCTTGCACTCACCGGGTTCCGCACAGCCGGTCTGGTCGAGAAGGCAGGCGTGAGCGAAGATGCGCTCCTGCGGTTCAGCGGCCTTCTGGCCGGCCGCAACCGCAATGTTTCGGCCCTGACCTCGATGCTTTGCGAATTCACGGGACTTCCGGTGAATGTCGAACAGTTTCGCCGGCGATGGGTGGCTTTGCCGCTTCACGAACAAAGCCAGCTCGGGCAGGCATCCGGTCTGAGGCTTGGACAGAACACGACGGCGGGAAGCGCTGTCGAAGATATGAGCGGCGGCTTCCGGATCGTGATCGGTCCCGTCGCCTATGCGGATTATCTGGCCCTGACGCCCGGATCGAAACGCCTTGCGGAGATATTTTCGCTGACACGCCTGTTCGTCGGAAGCGCCTTGCATTTCGATGTGCAGGTGATCCTGAAAAAGGAGGACATTCCCTTCTGCCGCCTCGGCCAGTCCGATGCCCCCGCCCGCCTCGGCTGGAACAGCTGGGCTCGCGTGGCGCCCGCCGAAAAAGACAGCGCCGATGCTGTGGTGACCGAGCGCGAAGGCTCGGCGATTTCCGCGTGAGGGCATGGATATGAAGCTTGCACTCAAGGACACACGAAATATCGGAGCCGCAAGAGCCAGTCAGTGGAGCTTCGAGCGCGGCCGCCGCGTCATCGGCCGGTCTCGCGATTGCGACTGGCAGATCGATGACAATGAGCGGCGCGTTTCCAAGCTGCACTGCACGCTCAGCCGCGATGGCGAAGGTTTTACGATCCTTGACCAGAGCGCGAACGGCACGCTGGTCGATGGCCGCCTGCTGCTGGAAGGCGAAAGCGCGCGTCTCCGCGACGGTTCGCAAATCAACATTGGCGGGCAGGTTTTTCAGGTCGCCATCAGCGGCGATGCCGAACTGGATTTTTCCGATCCCGATGCTTCCCTGCGCATGAGTGACGAGCCGCTGACCATTTCTGCGATCCTTGCCGATATCGCCCCGAATGGCCGTTCGGCCGGCGGCGTGATGGGCAATACCGCCTCCGCCGACGACTGGTCCGAAACATGGCGCGAGGGCGCGAAGCGGAAGGCGAAATCCATTTCGCGAAATGTCGAGATCGGCTGGAGCGAACCGCCCTCGGCGCGCGGAATAGGCGCCGTTCTGCCTGATAACTGGGACGAGGAGCCGGTTGCAAGCAGCGAGCACGAACATACCGACGCACTGAACACGCCGGTCATGATCTCTCGTCCGGTTTCGGCCTCAGATAACGAGGATTTCGACAGCGTTTTCCCGGAAGCAGGCGAAGACCTGACCCCAGAGGGCGCATCGGCTGCGGGCGCTTCGACCGCGCAGGAGATCGGCGATCTTCTGACCGTGCTGGAGCAGGAAAGCGCCGATTGTCTGGCCATTCTCGACATTGAAGGCGAGCGCGCCGGCCACGGTTCGTCAGCCTCCCTGAGCGAACGGGTGGAAACGCTCATCCGCCAGCAGCGGCGGCTCGCCGCCTCTCTTGAAACCCTGATCCACGGCTGCACGCAAAAGCTCGAGCCGAGGCTTCTCGAAGCCTCCGTCGATGCCGGCAACGATCTTCGTGCCAAAATCGAGCGCCGCGACTGGCAGGGGCTGATCATGAAGACCGACTACTGGTCCACTTACAAAAAGCAATTTGAGGAAAACGGCCGTCCATTGCCGGTCAGGCAGTTCCTGCAGCGGGCAGCGCGCGGTGAGGCCGCGCCGACGCAGGAACCTGACGCGATAACGGCCGATGCAAAGGGGGTAAACAACCACGATGAGACATGAGA
Organism: Agrobacterium sp. 22-221-1; assembly: GCF_053522445.1. Classification (NCBI taxonomy): domain Bacteria; kingdom Pseudomonadati; phylum Pseudomonadota; class Alphaproteobacteria; order Hyphomicrobiales; family Rhizobiaceae; genus Agrobacterium; species Agrobacterium sp. 22-221-1. Next base: position 136,350 of record NZ_JBNWCL010000008.1, on the reverse strand, counting down.
ACCGTGTTGCCTGGAGCGAGGGCATGTTTCTTCGCGTTCAGCATTTTCAGCAATCCGACCGCTGGACCGAGCGGCTGGTGCGCAACACCACGCGCAACCTCTCGCCTTACCCGTGGGGCATCGCCGAAATCGGCGTGGACCGCAGCGCGCTGTCGATAGGGCAATTCGCCCTGTCGAACCTGCGCGGCGTTCTTCCCGATGGAACGCCTTTCGAGGCGCCGGAGGATTCCGACCTGCCGCCGCCGCTCGATCTCGACGAAAGCGTCAAGAACGCCGTTATCTATCTCGCCCTGCCGGCCCGGCAACCCGGCAAGGCCGACATGTCCGCCAGCGGCCGCAACGATGCGAACAATGTGCGCTTCACCGCCTCCAGCTATGAGGTCTCCGACACCAATATCGAGACGGATTTCGTGGCCCCCATCGATGTCGGCCGTCTCAGCCTGAAATTCCTGAAAACCGGCGACGATCTTTCCGGTTACGATCTCATCGGTCTTGCAAGGGTCATCGAGGTCCGCTCAGACCGCGCCGTCATTCTGGACCCGGATTTCATTCCTCCGAGCCTGAGCTGCGCGGCGGCGCCCCGCCTCAACGAATTGCTGACGGAGCTTCTCGGGATCGTGCGCCACCGCGCCCAGGCGATTGCCGAACGCATCGGCGATCCGACGATCAGGGGAACGGCGGAAGTGGGCGATTATTTCCTGCTGCAAATCCTCAATCGGGCCGATCCGCTGCTGGCGCATCGCTGCGCCAACGCCACGCGTTTTCACCCCATCCGCTTTTACGAAGACTGCATCCAGCTTGCCGGCGAGCTTGCAACCTTCACCACGGACAAAAAGCGCGCGACGGATTTCCCGCCCTATCGGCACGAGGACTTGAAAGCCACCTTCGGGGCGGTTTTCGACGATCTGCGCACATCGCTGTCAGCGGTTCTGGAACAGGCGGCCGTGGCGATCGAGCTGGTGGAGCGCCGCCACGGCGTCCGCGTCGGCACCATCCACGACCGCACGCTGCTGCGCGATGCCGGCTTCGTACTCGCCGTGCGCGCGGATATGGCCGCCGAAGACATTCGTCGCCGCCTGCCGGCGCAGATCAAGGTCGGGCCGGTGGAGCGGATTTCCGAACTGGTCAATGTGGCTCTGCCCGGCATTCCCGTGCGCTCCCTGCCGGTCCTGCCGCGGCAATTGCCCTATCGGTCCGGCACCGTCTATTTCGAGATCGACACGCAATCACCCCTCTGGAAGCAGCTTGAGACCTCCGGCGCGATTGCCCTGCATCTGGCAGGCGAGTTCCCCGGGCTTGAGATGGAAATGTGGGCGTTACGCGAATGAGCAAGGAAAACCCTTCTTCCTGGCAGGATTTGCCGACGGTGGTCGAGATCACCGAGGAAAGCCGCAGACGCAACCAGAATGCCCGTAACATGGCGGCGATCCTCGAAGACATTGTCGAGACCAACGAGCCGACCGGGCGGCCGAGGGCGAGCGCGGCCGCCATGCCGGTCGATCAACTGCTCTCCGGTTTCCATTTCGGCGGCGGCGATGTGCCGACGCTCGTGCAATCGGCCGCTCCCCTTCTCAACCTCGCGCATCTCCTGCGCTTCAGCGATGCGGAGCCGGATCCCGATCAGCTTCGCCGCGCCTGCATTGAGGCGATCACCCGCTACGAACGCGATCTCGCCTCCGCCCGCATCAGCCCCGAGCGGGCAAGGGCGGCGCATTATGTCGTTTGCGCCACGGTGGATGATGTGGTTCTCAGTAAACCCTGGGGCGTGCGGGCAGGCTGGGCGCGCTCCGGCCTTGTCTCCACCTTCCACAACGATGTCACCGGCGGCGACCGGGTTTTCGACATTCTCGACCATTTCCATCAGTCGCCCGGCGCCAGCAAGGATCTGCTGCTGCTGATCTATCTGTGCCTGTCGCTGGCTTTCGAAGGGCGTACCCGTGTTTCGCCAAAGGGTGCGCTGGAGCTTTCGCGCATCCGCGACAGCCTCTACAAGACGCTGATCGGCCAATACGGCACCTTCGAACGGGAGCTTTCGCCGCACTGGAAAGGCGTGGAAGCCCGTCATACGCCATTGCGCACGATGGCCGCGCTGTGGACCCTGCTGTCCCTGATGGCGCTTGCCTTCGCGCTTGGTTATCTCTTCTTCACGCTGTCGCTCAACAACGCATCCGATGTGACCTTCGAGAGGCTCGCCCATCTGCCGCCGAACGAGACGCCGAGCGTGCTGATCGCAAGCCCGCCCCAGCCACCGGCGCAGGTCGAAACGCCCAAGGTCGTGGAACCGCCGAAGACGGTGGAGCCACGGCAACCCTCCCGGCTTGAAAAGCTGATGGCCTTCCTTCAGCCGGAAGTCGAAAAGAAGCTAGTCACACTGGCGGATGTAAACGGGCGGCTGCGCATTCGCATCAACAATTCGGGCCTGTTCTCCACCGGCAGCGCCGATGTCAGCCCGCAGTTCCGCGATCTCATCCAGCGTATCGGCGGCGCGCTTGCGGCTGAAAAATTCCGTGCCGTCGTCATCGGCTATACCGATACCGTGCCGATCAAGACGGTGGAATTTCCATCGAACTGGCACCTTTCCGAAGCCCGCGCCAAGGCGGTCGGGGACATTCTTTCACAATTCACCGGCCCGGAAGCGATCCTGACAGAAGGCCGTGCCGACAGCGACCCGATCGCCGACAACAAAACGGAGGAAGGCCGCCAGATCAACCGCAGAACGGAAATCATGGTCCTGACCAATCCCGATGAAAAACTGAGCGACGCCGGCATTCTCTCGCCGACCATCCAGAACAGTTCGGGACAGCAGCCGCAAGAGGCACAGCCATGAATCCATTGAGCTATTTTTATACGATCCGATCCTATGTCGAGAGCTATGCCGCTCTCATCGGCCGCCGTTTCCTGTCGCTGTTATGGGTGGTCGCGCTCTGCATCGTCATCTGGTTTTACGGCTATCTGGTCGCGCTGGGCGATTTCAAGCCATTGGGAACGACGCAGGCCCGGCTCATCGCCATCGGCATCGTTCTCGCCATATGGCTGATTTATATCGTCGTCACGATTTATCGCGGCCGCAAGCAGGACAAGGAACTCGTCGACAGTATCGAGCGCGAGGCTCTGGCCAACCGCCAGGCCGAAGTCGGCGAAATCCAGATGCGTCTCAAGGAAGCGCTGGCGCTGCTGCGGCGGGTCACGAAAAAGCGTTTCGGTTATATTTACGACCTTCCCTGGTACGTGATCTTCGGCGCACCCGGCTCCGGCAAGACAACGGCGCTCACCAATTCCGGCCTGCAATTTCCGCTTGGCGATGCGCTCGGCGAAAACGCGGTAAAGGGCATCGGCGGCACGCGCAACTGCAACTGGTGGTTCGCCGACGAGGCGATATTGATCGACACCGCCGGCCGTTACACCACACAGGACGACCTCGATGGCTCATCCAAAGCCGGCTGGGAAGGGTTCCTCGGCCTTCTGAGACGCTATCGCCGCTCGCAGCCGATCAATGGCGCGCTGGTGACATTGTCCATCCCCGATCTTCTCACCCGCGATCCCGAGGAACAACGGCAGGAACTGCGCTCCATCCGCCAGCGGCTTTCGGAACTGGACGAATATCTGCACGCCCGCGTCCCGGTCTATATCGTGCTGACCAAGGCCGATCTGCTGCATGGTTTCGTGGAATTCTTCGACGGTTTCAACAAGACCGACCGCCAGCAGGTGTGGGGCACCACCTTCAAGCTGGATGAGAGCTATACCGCCGAGAACCTGCCGCAACGCCTGACGGAAGAGTTCGAACTGCTGCAACAGCGGGTCGATGCGATGCTGATCGAGCGCCTGCAGCAGGAGCAGAATGCCGAGACGCGCGGCCGCATCTTCCGTTTCCCCGCCGAACTTGCGCGGTTGAAAGACCGGCTCCATGAGGCCCTGACCGAACTTTGCGCACGGTCTCCGCTGATCGAAGCCCCGCTTTTGCGTGGCGTTTATCTCGCTTCGGGAACGCAGCCGGAAACGGAAAGGTCTCCCGCAGCGGCCAGAACCCGCCGAAGCTACTTCCTGTCGCGGCTGTTCAAGGATGTCATCTTCCCCGAAGCCGCGCTGGTGATGCGCGACAAGCGCCTTTCCGGACGGCAATTGCTGGTGCGGCGCATCGCCTATGGTGTTTCGGCCGCCGCAGTCGCCATCGTCTTCACCGGCTGGATTTTCACCTATTTCGCCAATACGCAGGCGCTTGCCGAAGCGGATCGCAAACTTGGCGCTTATGAACAACTCGTTCAGGGCATTCCCGTGCGCGATGTTTCCGACGCCGATTTTCTCCGCATCCTTCCGGCGCTCGACAATCTGCGCGATGTCAATTCCGGCTTTGCCCGCGAGAGAGTGTGGAATGTCAGCTTCGGGCTCGATCAGGAAGACAAGATCGCCGGACGGCAGCGTGACGCCTATCAGCGCGCACTCAATGCCCTGCTCCTGCCGCGCATGATCGTGCAGCTCCAGAAACAGCTCAAGGACGAAAAGGATGTCACGCGCACCTTCAATTCGCTGAAGCTCTATGGAATGCTTGGCGGCATGGGTGCGCTGGACCCCGATTTTCTGACCGTGCAGACGCACCAGATGTTCGCATCCCTCTATCCCGGCGATGGAAGGGCGGCGGCGAGAGAAGCGCTCGACCAGCATGCAGAAGCGCTCGCGGACGGCGTGCTCGCCCCGATTGAGCTAGACGCACGGCTCATCGCCACTGCCCGTGAAACCATCCGCAACCAGGCTGTCGGCACGCGCGCCTATGATATTCTCGCCGGTCTTCCGCAGACGCGGGAACTGATGGAATGGACACCCGCCACGGCCTTCGGCCCGCTGGGAGAGCGTGCCTTCGAGCGGCGCAGCAAAGCGCCGATGGCGGAAGGCATCGAAGGTCTTTTCACGGCGGAGGGATATCGCAGCGTCGTCATTCCGCAGGTGGCCCATGCGGCCCGTATCGCACTTTCCGAAGGGTGGGTGCGCGGTTCCGATGATGCACTCCGTGGCGCAACCGTCGAGCAGGTGGCGCAGGCCGCGCTGCAAATCTATTTCGACCGTTTCGAGAAAAAATGGGCCGATACGCTGGCCGACCTTCGGGTCAAGCCGTCCCAGACCCTTGGCGACGCGGTGGAAACAACCCGCGCGCTTGCCAATGAACGCAATATCGTGGTGGAGGCTGCCAGATCGATCGCGGAGGCGACCGATCTGCGCCCCGGAGCGAACCCCGCCGCCCTCGCCTCCGCCGCTGAAGGCGACGCGACCGCAGTCGTTCTGGCCGCCACTGTAAACGCGGCCGATCCCTATGCGAGACTGCGGGACATGCTGGCGGCGAAAGGCGCGGCCACAACGGGCGAGCAGGCCAATGGCGGCAAGGCCGGCGGCTCGCCATCGGAACAGTTGCTCGCGCATTTCAAGATGCTGAACGAGCAGCTTGCCCGCTCGGCAACCACCTCCGATGAAGTCGCCAAGGTGTTCGACGTGGATAGTCAACTCACCAAGGCCAATCAGGATCTGTTGCAGCAGGCCCGTGAATTGCCGGCGCCCCTCGATGTGTGGGTGGCGGGCGTGGCGGCGGATGTCGGCTCGCTTGCGGTCAAATCCGCCCGCAGCCGCATTGCCGAACTCTGGGCGGCCGATGCGGCATCGCTGTGCTCTTCCATCGTGACCGGGCGTTATCCTTTCGACAGGTCGTCTTCCCGCGATGTCGCCATCGCGGATTTCACCCGTCTCTTCGGGCCGACCGGGGTTTTCCAGTCCTTCTTCAAACAGCGAATGGAAGCCTTTGTCGACAAGACCACCAACCCCTGGAGCTGGAAAGGCACTTTCGGCGCCGCCGGCATTCCAAGCAGCGCCGTCGCCCAGTTCGAAAATGCCGACAAGATTTCGCGTGCCTTTTTCCCGAATGGCAGCGAGACGCCGGCGGTGTCGATCAATGTCAAACCCGTTTCGCTCACCAATGCCTCCAGCGCGGTGATGCTGGAAATCGAAGGCGAGCGGGTGGTTTATTATCACGGCCCCATTCAGGCGAAATCGATCACCTGGCCGTCGCGTGAAAACACGGCGAGCCTGTCGCGCATCGCCTTCCAGCCGGGCGGCTGGCAGCAGGCGAAAACCGAAAACGGCGACTGGTCGCCATTCCGGTTGTTCGACGGCGCCGATATCGAAAACCAGTCGGGCGACCTGCTGCGGGTGCGATTTGCGAATGGCGCTCAGGCTGCCGAATTCGATATTCAGTTCGGCTCGGTTCTCAACCCGTTCAGGCTGGACGCCATCGCCGGCTTTGCCTGCCCCGCGCAATTTTAGCGGCGGGGCGGCGCACCGTTTTTTTAAGGAGGGGATCTATGATGAAAGCAACGACGAAAAGCACCGCGGTCAATAACGACTGATGGCCAATCAGGCATCGAGGCCCGCGGAAACCGCGGCGGAAAGTGATCGCATCGGCTTCTTCGGGAAGGTCCCCAGCCATGGCGACTTCATCTCCGACGGGCTTGAACGGGAGCTGATCGGGACATTTGACGACTGGATGCGATCCGGCCTGCACGCCTGCGCGGACCTGTTTTCGGGCCGATGGTCCGAAATATTTACGTCATCGCCGCCCATACGCTTCATCATCGAAAGCGGCATATGGGGAAACTGCGCCTATGCCGGCGTGCTGGTGCCCAGTGCAGACCGGGTGGGACGCAAATATCCGCTTGCCATCATTGCCCAGCTCAATAGCTTCCGGAAACATCCGAGAACACTCTATCTCGACGACACCTGGTTCATGGCCGCCGAGGCGCTGGCCGAAACATCCATGACCGGCGATTTCGATATGTCCCGGTTTAACACCTCTGTTAAAAAACTGCGCCTGCCGAAACCACGGGAAGAGGATGACGCCCCGGAAATGGTGCACGGCCGCGCACCGACGAGCCTCTGGTGGCGCATCGATCCCGTCAGCCGCCGCGCCCGCGGTCTCAAATTCGACGGCAAACCGAAAGCTTCCGATTTCCTGCGCCTCTTCAGCGACATGGCAGGTAAGGGCGAAGAGGACGGCTCGACACCCGTACAGGCGCAGGAAAGTGCGAAACACAAAACTCCGCCCGCGCCCGCACCGCCAACCGAACAGCCGTCATCGGTCATCTACAGCTATGCCACGCACCCCGGAACACGGCTTTCCCTGAACGCGGATTCGCTTTTCGTTTCCCAAACCCCTGCCCTCTTCGCCATAGCAGATGGACAGGGCGACACGCACAGCGCCGTGGAAGCCGCACGTCTGGCCACAAATATTCTTGCCGAGACGCCCGATGCCGAAAGCCCCGAGGTGATGGCGCAGCAGATCAGGGGAAAGCTCGGCACCGTCAACAGCCTGCTTCTGTCCCGGCAAACCATGGGCGCTGACGGCAGGCCGACGGCAAGCGTCATCATTGCCTCCATTATCGGCGGCAGGTTGAGCGTCCTGTGGTCCGGCGACGCGCGCGCCTATCTCCTGAAAAACGGAACCATGCATCAGCTTTCGCGCGATCACGTCGTTGTCGGCATGAAAAGGCAGCTCTCGCAATGTGTCGGCCTTTCCCAGCAGTTCCGGCCGGATATCGTCGGGGAAGACTGGGGGGCGCAGGACAGGCTGCTCCTGTGCAGCTATCCGCTGGTACAAATCCTGAAGGAGCGGGCCATTGCCGAGATTGTCGGCAACACCGCGATCAAGGATTGCGCCAGCGCCCTGATCCAGGAAGCGCTGATCGAGGACGCACGCGATAATGTCAGCGCCATCGTGATTGGAAACCGGCTTGAGCAAGGGTAAACAATCCGGCGACGGGCCTGCCTACCCGCAGGTTGCCGAGCGCTTTTCCGATCTGTGGCAAACCATCCGCCATGACGGCACGCGGGAAAGGCCTGCCGAAGAACAGAAAGACCTGATCGATCAGGTCAGAAATGCGCTGGATCGGAAAGTCTCGCATTTTTCCGATGCGAAACCCTGCTGGATCGCCGACAGTTTTGCCCTTGAACAGATTGCCTACGAAAGCGAAAACACGCTGCTGCTGCAGGTGCGGCACCGCGATCTCGGCTCCCTTCACGCCCTGAAAACCACGCCGCCGGCGTTGAGAAACGACGCGGCGCTGCTGCACAGATTACGCGAGGAGGCGCAGCTCGGCCTGACATTGCGCCATCCGTGTCTGGTGGAAACATCGGCGCTGCTGAGACTGGCCGATGGCCGACCGGGCCTGTTACAGCCATGGTTTCCGCAATCATTGGCGTCGCTTGCATCGCAGCCGCCGGTTACCGCGCCGCAGGCGATCACAATCCTTCGCCGCATGCTGGAAGGGCTGAGCGCCATGCACGTAAGGGGATATGTCCACTGCGATGTCACGCCAGCCAATATTCTGCTGGAGGACGGTGATTTCGAAACGGGCAGGCTTGGCGATTTCGGCATTGCGCTGGAAATCGGCCAAAAACACGCGGACCGAGGCATGAGCTTTGCCGCCTCGCGCGAATTTGCTGCACCGGAACGGATGCGCGACGCAACCGCAAAGCCGGATCAGGATATATTCTCCGTGGGGCGGCTTGCCCGGCGGCTTATCGCTACGGATGAGATGCGAACAACGCAAAGGCTGGCCGATTTTGCGGACGCCTGTTGCCAGGATGAACCCGCGTCGCGACCGCAATCGGCGATGGAAGCGCTACAGCTTCTGTAGCGCCTCATTGGTCAGTTGCCGCTGCCGGGAAGCGGTGCTGCCGCCGTCGGCACGCTCTTCTGGAACACGGTCAGGAGCTTGGCAGAATCCACCAGCGGCGCGTTGCTGGCATAGAGCACATCGCCCTTCTGCATCTGGAAGAGCTGCATGAGGGCAATGCTGGAAGCATCGCGCATATTGACGTGATAAATCACCGGCCGCATGGTCGTGGCCGTCGCAACCGGGCCTTTCGCGCCCGATGCGGTTGCCGACGGCACCTGAACGATCTCGTTGCGGAAAACATAGACATTGCGCGCGTCCGCACGGTCATCCAGCAATCCGCCGGCGCGGCCGACAGCCTGAGCGAGGGTCAGTTTTCCGGCTTCGAACTGGAATTCGCCGGCGCTCTTGAAAGCGCCGAGCGCGGTGTAGCTCGCCGCATCGCCATCGATCATGATCTGATCGTCCGGTGACAGGCGGATATTCTGGCGGTCTTCCCGCATAACGCGGTCAAGCGGCGCGCTCGCCCTGTGCGAGCCGCGAACGACGGTGACCGTGGCAGCACCCGGAGCGACGGTCGGGCCGCCGGCCTGATTGAGCGCATCGAGCACCCGCTCCTGACGGGCGGTGAGCGTTATTTTTCCGGGGTTTTTCACCGCACCGCTCAGCATGACGGCGCTCGTCGGCTTGTCAACGACGGTGACGACGGCCTGCGGGTTCACAGCCGACCCTTTGAGCCCGGCAACGACCTGCGATTGCAGCCCCTCGGGCGTCGAATCCACCACCCTCTGTTTGCCGACGAAGGGGATATTCACCGATCCGCTCTGGTCCACCGTAAAGCGTCCGAGATTGAGCGTCTTGCTTTGCGTCGGGGAGAAAAGCCCGTCTTCGCCGGTATCGAGCACGGTGATGTCGATCACGTCGCCGCGACGCAATCTCTGGGCGTTGTAACCGGTGTTGCGAAGCGCGGTGAGGCCGGGGCCGGAGGCATTCTGCAGGCTTCCGGCGGATACCGTGGCCGCCGGCGCATTCGCAAGCTCGATGACGGGGATTTTTTCGTTGGTTCGAGGGAAAGTCGCAGATCGGATATTGCCTGCGGTCGGTCCGTCAGATGGCTTTGCACATGCGCTCAAAAGAGCCACCAGCAAAACCGCCCCCAACTTTTTCATCCCTCATCCCCTTGATGATTCAACCTGACGCAGAGATAACATCCAGACACGTCATCGCAACAACTTTAGCGGTTGCAATTTAGCGAAAACTTGTCTTCCGGAGAAAAGGTGTGACCATTCCGCAACCTTTTCGGAACCGCCTGCCGCAAACCCCAACAATGTACCGATGAGAAATCACCTGTCTTCACCGACTGGCACGGCCAGCGACATTCGATGGAACGGTTTTGCGATGGAGGAGTTTGTTTTCTGCAAACCAAGACAGGAGCAAGAACAATGGATCACACCAATCACGTACGCCTGGTTGCAACGGAACTGACGCCGTCCGTTCTTGAAGGCGCCACCGTTTATGGTGCAGACGATCACAAGGTCGGCAAGGTCGATCATGTCCACGGCGTCGGGGCCGGCAGCACCGCCATCATCGATGTCGGCGGCTTTCTTGGTATCGGCGCAAAGCCGGTCGCAGTACCGCTCAGCGATCTTGATTTCATGCGGGATGAGGACGGCGATGTCCACGCGGTCACTTCATGGACCAAGGACCAGCTGAAGGACATGCCCGAGCATCGTCATTAATAGCATTGTCATTCATTAAGAGGAGCGCCCGGCTGTTTGCCGGGCGTTCTTTTATTTTCGGGCAAGCGTTTGCGCGTCAGACTTCCCCTACGCACATCAAACGGCGAGGAAACCGCCATCGACCGGCAACACGGCTCCGGAAATCATGCGGCTGTCATCCGACAGGAGCAGCGCGATGCTCTGAGCCACCTCTTCCGCTTCGGCGAACCGGCTGAGCGGATGGCGAACCATCATCGGCTGGCTTTTCGCCGGATCGTTCCATGCTTCCGCGGCCAGTTCGGTGAGGGTGATGGTGGGCGCAACCGCGTTGACGCGGATGCCGTGCGGGCCAAGCTCCTTGGCAAGAACGCGCGTCGCCCCTTCAAGCCCGGCCTTGGACGCCGCGTAGCAGAGGTGATCCTGAAAACCGCGGTGACCGGCGATGGAGGTGATGTTGACGATGGCGCCGCCGCCGCCCTTCGCCACGCGGGCGCAGGCAAATTCCTGACATGCGACCAAAGCCGCGCGCAGATTGATGCCGAGAACGGCTTCATAACCCGCATCGCTCATATCCAGCACGCTTTCGAGCACGTTGATGCCGGCGCTGTTGATCAGGAAATCGCAGGGGCCCGCTTCCTTCATCGCGGCGCGGGTGGCGGCGACATCGGCAAGATCGACGCGGATCGAACGGCCGCCGATTTCGCTTTTCAGGCTGTCGAGATCGGACTGGGTGCGGCTGATCGCCACCACTTCCGCACCGCGCGCGGCCATCAGGCGAGCGCAGGCGCGGCCGATGCCTTTGCCTGCGCCGGTGATGATGACGGATTTTCCGGAAAACTGCATGAAATCCTCTTTATTTTGCGGCCATGACGGCCGGATGATCTAAACTTTTGACAGCGCTCAGGAATGGCTGGCAGAACGAATGGCGCGCGCCGCATTTTGCAGCGCCAGAAACGCATCGTACCGCGCCTGATGAATCTTCTGAAAATCTGGATCGGGCGCAGCACAGCTGTCGATACGCGACATCGCGGGCATGGCGACCATCAGGTCCGGATAGGTCCCTGCGGCAACCGCACCGAGCATGGCCGAGCCGAGAAGCACCGGCTCCTCGCATTCAGTCAGTTCCACGGGGAGCCCCGTCGCGTCCGCCAGTAGCTGCCGGGCAAGCGGGTGCGCACCCGCCCCACCGCTGACGCTGATGGTTTCCACCGGCGCGCCGTTGCGGGCCTGTGTTTCGATGATCTGGCGAAGCCCGTAACCGAGGCCGAGAAGACCGGCCACATAAAGCGCCACAAGGGAATCCACGCCCGTCTCCATGCCGTAACCGGCAATGACAGCGCGGGCATGGGGATCGGCAAACGGCGCGCGGTTACCGAGAAACTCCGGCACCACATGAAAATCCTCGGCGATCTTTGCGGCAGCGGAAGCGGATGCGGCAAGATTGAGCGCCCGGTCAGCGAGCCAAACCGGCAATGCTTTATCTTCCTTAGCGGCAAGCGCCTTCGCCTCGGCATAGGCCGGGTGCAGCTGCACCAGATAATCAATGGCCGCGCCGGCGGCAGACTGGCCGCCTTCATTCAGCCATGCGCCAGGAACCATGGCCGAATAATAGGGTCCCCAGACGCCGGGCACGAAGGCGGGTTCGGCGGTTGTCGTCATAGTGCAGGACGAAGTGCCGAAAACATAACCGAGGCATCGCGATGCATCGCCACCCGCAGCCACCGTGCCGACGCCGCCGGCATGGGCATCGATCAGACCTGCCGCAACCGCGGTGCCCGCAACCAGACCCATGGCTTTTGCAGCGTCTTCCGTCAAACCGTTACCCAGCGCCGTGCCGGGATGGACAACGCTTTCACCGATGCGGCGAAAACCTTGTTCGGCGAGATCGCCAAGCCCGATGCGGGTGAAATATTCCGCATCCCAACGGTTTTCATGGGCCAGATAGGTCCATTTACAGGTCACCGTGCAGGCGGAGCGATCAAGCGCGCCCGAAGCCTTCCATGTCAGAAAGTCCGTGAGGTCGAAAAAATGCTCGGCACGCGCATAGATGTCGGGCCTGTTTTCGCTGAGCCACAACAGTTTCGGCGTCTGCATTTCCGGGGAAATACGGCCGCCGACATATTTCAGCACGGCGTGTTCGCCGGCATTGATGCGCTCCGCCTGTTCGACGGCGCGGTGATCCATCCAGACGATGATGTCGCGCTCGGGATGATCCGGTGCGCCCACCGGCAGGGTCTCATCTTCCGGTCCGCGCACCACCAGCGAGCAGGTAGCATCGAAACCGATGCCGGCGACCTCGGCGGGATCGATGCCGGCGCGGGAAACGCTTTCCCGGACGCTGTCGCAAACGGCCTGCCATACTTCGCCACTCGATTGTTCGGCAATGCCGCCGTCCTCGCGGTGCATGCCGATCGGGCGTTTGGCGGTGGCGAGAAGCTTTCCCGCGACATCGAAGACACCGGCGCGCGCCGAGCCGGTCCCGACATCGACGCCAATCAGATAGGAAGCCATTTGCGATACTCCTCGGAGCGGATCATCCGGTGCTTGAACAAGAGTTGAGCGGCGGGACCGTTTCCGGTTTTTCCGCCGCTCCGGAGATTTTTAAACGCGGTCGAAGTTGGTCGGCAAGACCAGCATGTCGCGGATGGTGACCGTGCGCTTGCGCGTCAGCATGTAGACAACGGCATCGGCCACTTCGCTCGCATCGATGAGGCTGCCGGACTCCTTGGCCTTGCGGAGATTTTCCTCCGGCCAGTCGGCGAGAAGTGCGGAAACGACCGGGCCGGGAGACACCTGCGCGACACGCACGCCGTGCGGGATCATCTGGCGGCGCATGCCCTGAACGAAGCTGGTGATCGCCCATTTCGAACCCGAATAGACCGGCTCCCAATAGGTCGGGAAGTGGCCGGCAATCGAGCAGGTGACGACGATATCGCCGGTCTTGCGCTCCGACATATGCGGCACGACGGCATGGACGTTCTTCATGACGGCGTTGACGTTGAGGTTCAGCATCTTGTCGATGGCTTCAGGCGTCGTTTCGGTGAGATCGCCGCCGATATAGGTGCCGGCATTGCAATAGAGAATGTCGATATGATCGACCTTCCCGAGGATTTCGGGGATCATGGCGTTGCAGCTGTCGGCATCCAGAAGGTTTGTCACCTGCGGGATGGCGCGCTCGCCGAGCTTGCCAGCGAGTTCATTCAAGGCTTTCTCGTTCCAGTCGACCATGACCACGGTTGCGCCCTGTTCCAAGAGCGCTTCTGTTGTGGCAAGCCCGATGCCGGATGCGGCACCGGTGATGACCGCGATCTTGCCTTGCAGCGATTCAGACATTTAATTCTCCTGCGTTTATGAAGATATTTCCGGGCCGGCTCAGCGCCATTCGCGCCCGATATAGATGGCCAGCAGAATGATGCCGCCCTTGATGACATCCTGCAGATAGGGGTTGATGCCCATCAGGTTGAGGCCGTTATTGAGAATGCCAAGCAGCACCGCGCCAATCAGCGTGCCGAGGATGAGACCCCTGCCGCCGGCAATCGCCGTACCGCCGAGAACGACCGCTGCGATGGCATCCAGTTCGAAGCCGACGCCGGCATTGGGCTGACCGCTCATCAGGCGGCCGGTGAGGATGAGGGCGGCAAGTGCTGCGGTGACACCCGAAATGCCATAGACGGCGAGTTTGACGCGCTGGGTCTTCACACCCGAAAGGCGGGCAGCCAGTTCGTTTCCACCGAGCGCATAAACATGGCGGCCGAAAGCCGTGCGCTGCAACAGCACCCAGGCGACCGCATAGATCACCACCATGATGACGACCGGCACCGGAACGACGCCGATACGGCCGACGCCGAACCAGGAAATCCAGCTCGGAATGCCGCTGACCGGATAACCGCCGGAATAAATGAGGCCGAGACCGCGCGCCATGCCCATGGTGGCAAGCGTGACGATGATGGCGGGCATCTTGCCCCAGGCGACAAGCGCCCCGTTGAAGATACCGATGCCGAGACCGATGAAGAGACCGGCAGGCAGGGCAACGGAGGCAGGCAGGCCCGAATTCACCATCAGGCCGGCGGACAATGTGCCGACAAGCGCCATGACCGCGCCGACCGACAGGTCGATGCCGCCGGTGAGGATAACGAAGGTCATGCCGACGGCGAGGATGCCGACGACGGAAACCTGCCGCAGCACGTTCATGATGTTGTTGAGGCTGAAGAAATTGTCGCTCGCAAGCCCCATCAGGATCGACACGACGATGAGACCCGCCAGAGGCAGGGCGAGCGGTGAACGCAGCATGGCGCTGAGACTGAAGCCGCCCGTTTTCGCGGCAATGCCGGTGTTTACATCAAGCGACATGTTCAACTCTCCCGGTGGTGGCGTTTGTCATTATTGTTTCTGAATTGATGTCTTCGCCCTCGACCGTGGCGACGATGCCGCCGGAACGGAAGACGCAGACCCTGTCGGACATGCCGATCACTTCCGGCAGCTCCGAGGAGATCATGATGATCGAATGGCCCCTGGCGGCGAATTCGCGCATCAGCGAATAGATTTCCGCCTTTGCGCCGACATCGATGCCGCGTGTCGGCTCGTCGAAGATCAGCACGCGCATGTCATGGTTCAGCCAGCGGGCGATGACGATCTTCTGCTGGTTGCCGCCGGACAGCGTGTCGACGCGGGCAAAGGGCCCCTGCGCCTTGACCTGCACCTGCGCCATGGCCTTCGTCGTGTGTTCCAGTTCCTTTTTGAGATCGAGGAACCAGTGGGCCTTGCGGTATTTGCGATAATTGTTCAGCGAAATATTCTGCAGGATGGAGAAGCTGGTAATCAGCCCCTCTTCCTTGCGGCTTTCCGGCAGCAGGCCGATGCCGCGCATCAGCGCCTCATCCGGGCCGGAAAAGCGCGTGTCCACACCGTCGACCTTGATCTTGCGGCGCGAGGCGGAATGCGCGCCGAGCATGGCGAGAACCGTTTCCGTGCGGCCCGAGCCGACAAGCCCGGCAAAGCCGAGGATTTCGCCCTTTCGCAGCGCAAAGCGCGAGACGGGACCGCCTTTCTTCAATTGCAGCTCTTCCACCTCGATCACCTTTGCGGCGGAAGGATCGAGCTGCGGCTTCGGCGGGAAGCTGGCTTCGATGCGCCGGCCGACCATCATCTCGACCAGACGGTCATTGTCGACCTCCGAGGTCAGGCAGGAGCCGATCAACTCGCCATCGCGCAGAACGGTGATGCGGTCGCAGATCTCGAATATTTCTTCGAGGTGATGCGAAATGAAGATGATCGCCACGCCCTGACGCCGCAGCTCGCGCATGACCTTGAACAGGTGTTCCGTCTCGGAGGGGGTGAGCGTCGCCGTCGGCTCGTCGAGCACGAGGATACGGGCATCCAGCGACAGCGCCTTTGCGATTTCGACGAATTGCTGCTGGGCAACGGAAAGACGATGCACCGGCACATCAAGCGGTACATCCACGGCCAGCCGGCTCATGATCTCGGCCGCGCGCTTGCGCATGGCGCCCTTGTTCAAAAGGCGCAGCGGCCCGCGGATCTCGCGGGCAAG
The DNA here is from genome assembly GCF_053522445.1 of Agrobacterium sp. 22-221-1. Taxonomy (NCBI): domain Bacteria; kingdom Pseudomonadati; phylum Pseudomonadota; class Alphaproteobacteria; order Hyphomicrobiales; family Rhizobiaceae; genus Agrobacterium; species Agrobacterium sp. 22-221-1. Next base: position 120,433 of record NZ_JBNWCL010000008.1, on the reverse strand, counting down.
AAACATGTTTTCAACGGCATTGAGATAGGGGATCAGGCTGAATTCCTGAAACACGATGCCGACGCCGGCGGCAATCGCCTCGTCATAATTGGCAAAGCGGCGATCCTGCCCGTCAATGCGGATCGTCCCCTCCGATGGCTGCAAAATGCCGCACAGGATCTTCATCAAAGTCGACTTGCCCGCGCCGTTTTCGCCCAGAAGCGCATGCACCTCACCGGCGCGCGCCTCAAGGTCCACGCCGCGCAGGACTTCGATCTTGCCAAAGCTTTTTCTTATTCCATTCAGTTCCAGCATTTCACCCTCCTCAATGGTCGGGACTGCCCCGCCCCCGTACAAGACGGGGACGGGACCTGGGAGGAGATCTTACCAGCTGAACTCGCCGGCGTTCTTGCTGTCGACGACCATGACGTCGATCGGCACTTCCTTCGGCACGACGCGAGCGCCCCACTTCTGGGCGAGCGCCATGGCAAGGCCAACGCGAACCTGGTCACGCGGGAACTGCGCGGTGGTTTCAATGAAAGGACCACCATCGGCAATTGCCTTCACCGCTTCCGGAGCACCGTCTACCGAGGTCAGCTTGATGTCCTTGCCGGAACCCTGAATAGCAGCGAGAGCGCCCATCGCGCCGCCGTCATTCACCGAGAAGATGCCGGCGAGGTTCGGACGCGACTGGATCATGTTTTCAACGACGCCGAGAGCAACGGAGCGGTCCTGACGGCCGTTCTGCGTGTCGACCAGCTTGATCTCGGGGAATTCGGCGAGAGCCGCCTTGCAACCTTCAACGCGCTGCAGGATCGGCACGACCGGGATACCGTCGAGAATTGCGACTTCACCCTTGCCGCCGAGCGCGTCACCGAGATGCTTGCACGACTTGTAACCCGCGTCACGGTTCTTCGAGCCCACGAAGGTGTCGACCGGGCCGTTGGCGTTGGCGTTGGCGTCAACCGCAACGACGATTACGCCGGCAGCCTTGGCAGCGTGAACGGCGGCTTCGATGCCGGCGCTGTCGGTGGGGTTCAGAAGCAGGATGTCGATCTTCTGCTGCAGCATGTCTTCGACGTCGGAAATCTGCTTTGCCACATCGTGGCCGGCATCCGTCACGACAACGTCGGCGCCGATGCTTGCGGCGGCTTCCTTCAGCGCTTCCTGCATCGACACGAAATAGGGGTTGTTCAGCTCCTGGAAGGTCATGCCGATCTTCAGCTTTTCCTGCGCCAGCGCCGGAGCGGCCATCATTGCAATTGCGGCTGTCGCCATCAGAAACTTGGACTTCATTTTCATCTCACTCTTCCTCCCGGTTGGAAAATTGGGGCAACAAGACCCCGTTTCCGGACAGCCCTCTGCCCGAATTCTAAAAAATCGGCGATGTGTCGCTGGTTTAATCCGCCATGACCGCTGCCTTCTGGGCTGCGAATATTGTGCGGAACCTCGACGGCGACATTCCCTTCAATTTCAGGAAATGCCGGTTGAAATTCGAAAGATTGGAGAAGCCCACATCGTAGCAGACCTCCGCCACCTTGACCTCCTGATCCGCCAGCAGCATCTGGCAGGCGAGATCGATGCGTAACTGATTGCGATACCGCACCAGCGTCGTCCCCGTGTGACGCTTGAAGGCGCGGGAAAAGGCGCTCGGGCTCTGGCCCACCATCTCGGCGAGGTCGATTTCCTCGACCTGTTCGGTCAGATGCTGGCGCAGATGCGACAGCGCGCGGTTGATGCCGCTGTCGCCGATGCCGGTCAGGTCCAGCTCGTAGCTCAGGCTTGCCAGCACCTCGGAAGACGGCGCATTGACCAGCAGATCGAGAATTTCCCAGAAAAGCGCGAGCCGCGTCAGCCCCTGCGCCTCGATCAGCCGAAGGATCAGCGGACGAACGCGATCGCTTGTTTCATCGTCGAACAGAATGCCGCGGCGGCTGCGGTCCAGCAGCGCACGCACCACCTCCATCTCGGACATGGAGGTGCAGGCATCCTCGATAAAAGCCTCCGGAAACTGGATCACGAGAGAGCGTGTCGGCACGATCTCGTCCGGCTCGATCTCGCTGATCCAGTTCTGGGGGAGATTGGGACCGGTCATGATGAGCTGACCGGGGCTGAAACGGCCGACGAAATCACCGATATAAAACGTGCCTGACGTGGCGACGACGAGGTGGATTTCGTATTCGGGATGATAATGCCAGCGCACGGTACGGAACGGATAGCCATGCCGCCAGGCGGCGAAGGATTCGCCCTTGCGGATGTGCACCAGTTCCAGATCGGGCTGCATCATAGTTCCTCCCATCGACACGTCCGCCGCATTTGCGGAGCGGAGCCATTCCTCTTTATGGCTCGTCCCAGGCGTTGATGAGGAGCATATGGCGTGCGCTATCTGTGCTTCCACATCACGCCGAAGAAATTACCGATACTTTTTTGACTCTTTTTTGTCGGGAATTGAATAGTCGCCGGATGGAGATGGCCAGAAACTCGGCGGCCGCGCCGATTTTTTTGCACAATTCGGCGTGATCCGCTCAAACAATGCTCACCCGGAGGCGATATCCGGTAAGTTTTTGGAGTGCGGACCGCCGGACAACGGCAGGCCGCACTCATACTTTTCCGCAGCATCTCCGCCACTCAATCATCGGTGGCAGGCATCGGCGGTCGGCACGCGATCTTTTATTGCGGCATCACGATCTGAAGTTTCACGTCCGTTTCCCGCGCCTCCACCGCACGGTCGAAGCCGGCGATGCTGTCTTCGAAGGGAATGGTCGCGGAAATCAGCGGCTTCAGGTCGACCTTGCCGGAGACGATGAGCGCAACTGCCCGGTCGTAAACATTGGCGTAACGGAAAACCGTTTCGACCCGCAGTTCCTTGGCCTGCAGGCCGACAATATCGACCGGAACCGGATCGACAGGCATACCGACCAGCACGATCGCGCCGCCCGGCCGCGCCAGCTTCGCCATGCCGAGCACGGCGGGTGCTGCGCCCGAGCATTCGAAGACGATATCGCAGCCCCAGCCGTCGGTCGCCGCCGAGACGGCCTCGGCGAGATTGCGTTCGCGGATGTTGACGGTTTCGATGCCATCATAGGAACCGATGATATCGAGCTTCGGCTGGGCGAGATCGGCAACGATGACCTTGGCGCAACCGCCGGCAAGCGCCGCCAGCGCCACCATCATGCCGATCGGACCTGCCCCGGTGACGACAGCGATATCGCCCGGCTGGATACGTGCCCGGAGCGCCGCCTGCATGCCGATGGCGAAGGGCTCTACCATGGCGCCTTCGGCGAAGGACACATTATCGGGCAGCCTGTAAGTGAAGGCGGCGGGATGAATGACCTCAGGCGTCAGGCAACCATGAATGGGCGGCGTCGCCCAGAAGCGGACAGCCGGATCGACATTGTAGATGCCGAGCTTGGAGGCGCGCGATGTGGGATCGGGAATGCCCGGCTCCATGCAGACGCGGTCGCCCACCTTCAGATTCGTCACCTCGGCGCCGGTTTCGATCACCGTTCCAGACGCTTCATGGCCGAGCACCATCGGCGCGTTGACGACGAAATGACCGATCTTGCCATGGGTGTAATAATGGACATCCGAGCCGCAGATGCCGACCGTATGGGTGCGGATGCGCACATCCCTGGGCCCCAGTTCAGCGGATCCTGCTCCACCCGGAATGTCAAAATCCCTGAGCGAGAGCTTGCCTTTTTCTTCCAGCACCAATGCCTTCATCTCATCCTCCGTGGTTTGCGATACGCCTGGCAGCGAATTCAGTGAGCGTGATGGCGTGCAACCCCGGCAAAAGTAAACAGAAATCGGCCGGATCGGCCGGTTTTTCTTCACGCCGGAAAAACTGTATCGGACAGCCCGCGATTTCTCATCATCCGCAGCGCGACACGATCCTTAAGAGGCAGGAAAACCGGCATGATTCGCCGGCCCATTTCGCGATCATCGCGCGCTTGAAAGCCTCTGGCACCGATATACCCGGTCGCTCACATTTTTTCGCCGGGCAACACGCTTGCCTGCCTCACCCACTCCACGAACTGCGCTTCGTCAAACGCATCCTCGTGGATATCGAGGTAACGGACTTTCGGATGTTTGGAGGTGCCGGGCGGCAAAGGCTGCAAGGATGCGCCGTTAAGGAAGGTCACCTTGATATATTTCGTAAAGCAGTGAAGGCTGAGGAACCAGATATCGTCCTCCATGCCGTAGAAGGGCGAATTCCACTTCACAGCCTTGCGAACGCCGGGCACGACACCTTCGATCAGCTTGTCGATACGGCCACCGACCCCGCTTTTCCAGCCCGGCATGGCGGCGACATAGGCCTGCACCGGCGCGTCGCCATATCCTTTTGCAATCTGGGGATTCCCGCCCGAAAGAAGCTTTGGCGATTGATCCGATGGCGCGCTTCCGGACGCTTTTTGCGACGGCTTGTCGACCATAATCTTGACCTCACAGGTGTCAAACAGGTGCTACCAATAACATGATCTGTATCTATTCCAGATATTTCTACACATTTTCCGTGATGATCGCCTAGCCGACCCGGAATAACAGATAGGCAGCTATGCAGGTCAGTCTTTCCTGACCCGCAATCCCTCCAGAAAGGTCCGGAAACTGCCGACAGCCCGTTTCGAGGTCGTTTCCGGGTCGTCGGAATTGGCTATCCATTGGGCGGCGCTGCTGCTCGCCGCATTGATGAAGCGGGCGCATGCCTCCGGATCGATGTCGCCGATGGTGCCTTCTTCCCGAAGCGCATCCAGGCTTCGGGCGACAGCCGAGATACAGCCATTGGCATTGGGCCAGCGCGACGGATCGCCGAGCACGGCCGGCCCGTCGCGAAACATGATCCGCTGGATTTCCGGTTCGAGAGCCATGCGCACATAACCAACATTCTCCTCGACGAAACCTTCCCATCGGGTCGCGGCCCTTGACGAGATGTCACAGAGCCTCTTCGTCATCTCCGCATCGATTTCGGCCACAACCGCCAGCAACAGACCTTTCTTGTCGCCGAAATGGTGATAGAGCGCGCCACGGGTGAGACCGGCTTCAGCGGTGAAGTCGTCCATCGACGCTTCCGCATAACCGATGCTGCCAAAGGCCTTGCGGCCGGCAGCCAGAAGCTTCGCCCGCGTCTCGGCAATCATTTCACTGCGAGGTTTGCGCATTTCTTCTCCATTTTTCACATACGACGCGTATATTAGTTGACATACGTGTCGTATGCAATTATCTCATTCACATACGCCACGTATGTATGTGGTGGACACCCTTAGAACAAGGTGCATCCCGATGTCTAATCCATACAGAGAAATTTTCCGGGCTCCAGGCGCAAAAGGCTTTTCCGCCGCCGGTTTTTTCGCCCGCCTTCCCATTGCCATGGCCCCGATCGGCATCGTCGCCATGCTTTCCCAGACTCACGGTGAATATTGGCTGGCCGGCGCCGTCTCGGCAACCTTCGCATTGACCAATGCCGCCCTCTCCCCGCAAATCTCCCGTCTGGTGGACCGAAAGGGGCAGAGCAAGGTCCTCATCCCCGCCACCATCGTCTCGGTCATCGCCTTTGCGGCGCTGATTATCGCGACAAATCAGAGATGGCCCGCCTGGACGCTGTTCCTTTCCGCCTTCCTCGCCGCCGCCATGCCGAGCATTCCCGCCATGATGCGCGCCCGCTGGACGGAAATCTTCCGCGACCGGCCGGAGCTGAACACCGCCTTCGCCTTCGAATCCGCCGCCGACGAACTTGTCTACATCTCCGGCGCCTCGCTTTCCGTTGGCCTTGCGGTTTCGCTCTTTCCGGAAGCGGGCATGATGATCAGCACCACCTTCCTGGCGCTCGGCACTTTTGCCTTCCTTCTGCAACGCTCGACCGAGCCCAAGGTGCGGCCGGTTGAAAGCGGCCGCCGTCAGCGTTCGGCCATCTTCCTGCGACCGGTCCAGATCATCACGCTTGCGCTGATCTTCGTCGGCTCCACTTTCGCCACGGCCGAGGTAAGCGCCGTCGCAATCACCAAGGCGCTTGGTCAACCGGAAGCCGCCAGCCTCGTCATCGGCGTCTATGCCATCGGCTCCTTCGTGGTCGGCCTCATTCTCGGCGCGCTCAACCCCAAAATGCCGCTGCAACGGCAATTGCTGATCGCCGTCAGCGTGCTTGCACTCACCGCCCTGCCGCTGCTTGTCGCCAACACCTCGGTAGCACTTCTCGCTTTCGCGGTTTTCCTCAGCGGCGTTGCAATCTCACCGATCTTCATCACCTCATTCGGCCTGATCGAGCGCCGCGTGCCGGAATCGATGCTGACGGAAGGCGTGACCTGGGTAATGACCGGCATCGGTATCGGCATGGCGCTCGGCGCCTTCGTCTCCGGCTGGGTGATCGACAATTTCGGCCCGGATAACGGTTTCTGGGTGTCCGTCGTCGCAAGCCTTTCGACAGTCGCCATCATCGCGCTCGGCCAGCGCAGCCTCTCCGGAGATCGCGGACGGTCGGATATGGAGGCCGTGGCGCAACCCGCCGAATAACAGCCTTTGCTTGTAGTCCGCCTCCTTCATCGCGGTAATTGATATATACGGAGGAAAGGTCACAGACTAATCCATAGTACAGCGACTGTTTTACTTTACCGTCGCCCCGCAAGCATGATACCGGCAACATCAACGGCCGATGATATCATGCCTGCGGGGCGATCCTGCTTATCGAAGCCGTCGCTTCGCATATTCTCGAATTCGGCACCGATTGCACATAATCGACCGACGGCTGCATCGTTCGACACACCGACCGCCCGTTCACCGGGCAGGCACGGGGTCGATTACCGGAAGGCAAGGCTCTTGAGTTGGGATCTGCAGGAATTGTTCCGGCTATATGCGAAGGGCATTGTCAGGTCCCTGCGCAGCAGGGGCATCGATCCTGAAACGGCATCCGATCTGGCGCAGGATGCGTTTTTGAAGGTGCTCGCCTCACCGCCGCCGGCAAGTGCCGCTTCCCACAATCCCAAATCCTATCTCTATACGGTGGCGCGCAATCTCAGCATCGATCATTATCGCCGCGAACGCAGTCTCCGCCGTGTCGACCTGCCGCAGAATGCCTTCGATGCCATCATCGACCCGTCGCCATCGGCCGAAACCATCGTCTATGACCGGCAGCGGCTGCAGCTGGTGGAACAGGCGCTTGCGGAACTGCCGCGGCGGGTGCGCGAGGCCTTCCAGCTGCACCGGATGGGTGGCCTGACGATCAGCGAAGTGGCGCAGAAGCTCGGCATGTCCACCACTCGCACCTGGGTTTTGATCCGCGACGCCTATGAGCACATAGAGGATCGCCTGAACGGTCTGTAGAGGACGGGAACCGTCGTCTTGCCCCAGATATCGCCGTTTAATCGCCGGCCTGCGCATTAAACTTCTTTCATTCGGAAATATGCGGCCTCTCATTCGTATATATCAAAGGCTGTGACATTGTCCGGTCTCCGGCAATCCTGAAAGGCTCCCTATGAACGAAGTGTCGGAAGAACGGCGCCTGTTTCGTGAAGCTGCGGATATTGCCATTCGCCTGCAGAACGATCCCGGCAATCCCGTCGCCATCGAAACGGCACGCGCCTGGATCGAGCGCGGACCGGCCCATGCCGCCGCTTGGGCGAAAGTTGCCGCGATACACGGCATGACCGGCCAGATTCTCGCCGAGGAGGCCCGTTCCTCGCAAAAGGGCTTCGACCCCAACCGGCGTCTTCTGCTTGTCGGAGGCGTGCTCTGTCTCGGTGCGGCGGCTGGCGGTTCGGTGCTGGCACCCTATGTGACGTTACGCGCCCGCGCCGATTATCTGACATCGACGGCCGAGATCAGAGAAATTCCCCTCGAGGACGGCAGCATGGTCACGCTTGGACCGGACAGCGCAATCGCCATCGATTTCGGTGAGCGGGCAAGACGGGTAAACCTCCTCGCCGGCATGGCCTATTTCGATGTCCGGCCCGATGCCTCGCGCCCCTTCTCCGTCGCCTACGGACCATTGACCGCCACAGCGCTTGGAACCGCTTTCGACGTTTCGGGCGATGATCTCTCCATCTCCGTCTCCGTCGATCATGGGCTGGTTCTGGCCACATCGCCCGATCTGCCCTCTCCCGCGGGAGAGAGACTGGCGGCAGGCGACTGGCTGACCTACGACCAGGCATCGCGCCGTATGGATCGCGGCGTCAGGGAGGCTTTTGAAATTGCGGCATGGCGCACGGGCATGCTCATTGCCGAAAAGGAGACGGTCGCGGCGGTGGTCAATCGCATCGCCCGCTGGCAAAAAGGCAAGGTGGTCATCGCCACCCCTGCCCTGAAAAACAACGTCGTCAGCGGCGTCTTCGATCTTGCCGACCCCATCCGCGCGCTCGATGCAGTGGTGCGGCCATTCGGCGGAAAGGTGCGGGCCGTCACGCCATTTTTGACCGTTATTTCCTCCATCTAAGAAAACTTGAGAAAAAGAGGAAAATTTTCGAACGCCATTCGTATTGTCCTCAGAGAACCCGTCGCCAGCATAGGCCGGCCGGTCTCCGGGGACAGATTTAATGGAGTGGCTTTCACATGGGGAATGAGTTCTCATCGGCTCATAAGGGTACAAACAGGGGTCGTAAGGGTCGTGGCGCGCTGTTTTTCGCCTTTCTGGCGACGACCACGGCGCTCGCCGCCGGCATCGCGGCACAGCCAGCCTTTGCGCAGGCGGTTTATTCGGTTCCGGCCGGCCCGCTGAACAAATCGCTGGCAACCTTCGGAAAACTGTCGGGAACGCAGATTTCCTACGATGCCTCGATTGCACGCGGAAAACTTTCGCAGGGCGTCAGCCGCGCGACAACCCGCGAGCAGGCTATCGTGGAGCTTCTGCGCGGCACCGGCCTCGTTTATTCCTTCACCGACGCCACCTCCGTCGTCATCGCCGCGCCGGTCAGCGCGGCAAGTGCTGCGGCAGCCGGAAACTCCACCCTGCTCGCACCCATTACCGTTCAGGGCACGCGCGGCGCCTCCGCATTGCAGCAGGACGGGCTGGCGCAGGATGGCTACCGGACAGAGACACTGTCCTCTCTCGGCCTGCTTGGACAGACAGCCATTCGCGATACGCCGTTTTCCGTCACCGTCGCGCCGAGGGAGCTGATCCAGAATATCCAGGCGCAATCCCCGGAGGATATCTACCGCGTCCTGCCGACCATCCGCAGCCAGACGCCGCAGATGTCCGGCTGGGCGCCGATGGCCAATATTCGCGGTTTCACCACCTATGATACCGCCGAAGACGGCTTCCGCCGCTCCTACAGCCACGCGACGGTGCTGGAAGACAAGGAACGCACCGAGGTTCTTTCCGGCCTTTCGGGCTTTCTCTATGGCGCGGCCTCGCCCGCCGGCATGATCAACTACGTCTACAAGCGCCCGACGCAGGAACGTTTGACCAGCGTGACGGTCGGCAATTACGGCGGCGCGCAGGCCTTCGTCCATGGCGATTTCGGCGGTCGCATCGATCCGGAAGGCGACATGGGTTATCGCCTCAATATCGTCCGCTCGGCGGGCGACACGGCCATCGACGACCAGAATGTCGACCGCTTTCTGGCAAGCGGCGCTTTCGACTGGAACATCACCGACCGGCTGAAGCTGGAACTCAATGCTTCCTACAGCAAATACAAGCTGGACGCCGCCAATTCCTACTGGGCTTTCGCAGACGGCGTGCTGCATGGCGATGCGCCCGACGCCAGCAGGAACTGGAGCCAGCCCTGGATTCACGACGAAATCGAGAAAAAACGATACTCGGCCAAGCTCACCTACGATGTGAACGACGCCATTACCCTGCGCGGCGGATATATGCGGGAATATATCGACCGGCCGGTTCAGGATCATACGATGAATCTTGTCCAGTCCGCGGAGGAATATTCCCAGATCGCAATTCGCTCCGGCAGGACAAAAAACGTCTTCGACGCCGCGAATATTTTCGCGGACGTCTCCTTCGACACCGGCGCGGTCTCCCACAAGCTGACCGCCGGCTATTACATGTATCAGGGCAAGGACTGGGGTACGACTTACAACCCCAATACCGGCTGGCAGCCGTCTTTCCCCCTGTCTTCTCCCCGGCATATTGCCGAGCCGACTTTCCCGCCAAACACCGGCACGCTCTACAAGTCCGGCTATGTGCGCAATCACAACTTCGTCGTCGGCGACCAGATCGAATTCGACGAACAATGGTCGGCCCTCGTCGGCGCCAATTACAGCATGATCCAGAGCCAGTCGCTGGACAGCAGCGGCGCCCGCTCCGCACCGGATTACGATGAAGCAAGGCTCTCGCCCTCGGCGTCTCTGCTCTTCAAGCCGGTGGAGGCGGTGACGCTCTACGGCAGCTATATCGAAGGCCTTGAGCAGGGCGGCGTTGCGCCGGACACGGCCGCAAATAGCGGGCAGATTCTCGCCCCCATGGTCAGCAAGCAGAAGGAAATCGGCATCAAGGGCGATGTCGGCGACATGCTGCTGACGGCGGCGCTGTTCGACATCTCCAAGGCTTACGAACTGACGACGGATGCCAATGTCTATACGCAGGACGGCCGCCAGCGCCATCGCGGCATCGAGTTCACGGCGACCGGCAAGGTGACGGACGACCTTACCATTCTCGGCGGCGTGACATTCCTTGACGCCAGGGTCGAAGGCGGAACCTATGACGGCAAGCGCCCCATGAACGTCGCCAATGTTCTCGCCAAGGTCTATGCCGAATATGAGGTTCCCACCATCGAAGGTCTCTTCCTGACCGGCGGCCTCTATTACACCGGCAAACAATGGGCGACATCCGAAAACAACGACCGCCTTTCCTCCTATGTCACGGCCGATCTCGGCCTGCGTTACACCACCGAAAACTTCGGCAATCCGCTGACATTCCGGCTGAATGTCAGCAACATCACCGATGAGAATTACTGGCAGAACAGCTATTATCTCGGAGCCCCGAGAACCGTCTCCTTCTCGGTTCAGGCGAAATTCTGATGATGCTGCGCAGTTCCCTGTCTCGCAGAGCGCTGCTCTGCGGGACAGGTGCTTTTTTCCTTACAAACCGGCCGTCATCGGCCGCCCGTTCCGGCGGCATCGTCGCCATGGACTGGGTGAGCGGGCAGAACCTGCTGGCGCTTGGCGTGCAGCCCGCAGCCATGCCGGAACTGGAACGTTATGGCAGCCTCGTCGTCGAACCGGCGCTGTCGCCCTCGGTCGCCGAGCTTGGATTGCGGTCCGAGCCCAATCTGGAACTTGTGGACTATCTTCGGCCAAGCCTCATCCTGCACAGCGACGATTTCACCATGGCTGCCGGCCGGCTTGCCGCCATCGCCCCCACCCACCTTTTCGATTCCGGCGTCACTGCGGGTGAAAACCATTTAGTCAGTGGCAGAAACGCTCTCATCGCGCTCGCCGCGCGGATCGGCGATCCCGGCCGGTTTGACGCGTTTCAGGAAAGTTTCGACGCGGAGATGCGGCAGGCACGAGCACGGCTCTCCACCTATGACGGACGGCCTCTGCTGCTGGCGACGGTCATAGATGGCAGGCGACTGCTGGTTTTCGGCAGGAACAGCCTCTTCCAGAATGTTCTCGATCAATTCGGCATCGAGAACGCCTGGGATGGTTACACCTCGCAATACGGTCATACGACAGTGACGGCCGACCAGCTTTCCCGCCATCCGCAGGCGCGGCTTCTGTGCATCGGCGATACCAGCAACGAGAAGCTGGATACGCTTCTCAGCGCGCCGGTCATCAAAAGCCTGCCCTTCATTCGCGAAAACCGGTTGGTGCGTATCAGGGACGTGCTGTTTTACGGCGGATTGCCGCCCGCAAGACGCTTCGCCCGCCTCGTTTCCGAAGCCCTTGCCGGTGAGGCATCGCCATGAAGAGGACGGCGAACATATCCGCGATCGTCGTCACATCGCTCGCCATCGTCTGCGCCGGCCTTGCCGGCTTCAACCTGTTTCTGCGCATGCCCGATGGGACGCCGCTTGCAGCCCTGTTTTTTCCCGATCCCAACATGACGGCGCAGGTGCTGCTGCACAATACCTTGCTGCCGAGGATCATGGTGGCGCTGATGACCGGTGCGACGCTCGGCCTTGTCGGGGCGATCCTGCAAAACATTCTGCGCAATCCGCTTGCCGAACCGGCGACGCTCGGCATTTCGGCCGGTTCCTATCTGCTGCTTGCCATTGCCACGCTCTGGTTCCCGCAATGGATGGGCGCACGGGAATGGATCGCCTTTGCGGGCGCGGCGCTGTCGCTTCTGGCAATCCTCGCACTCTCCTGGCGCAAGGGCCTGTCGCCCGTGACGGTGACGCTGGCGGGCATGATCGTCAGCCTTTATTGCGGTGCTGCGAGCGCCGTTCTGGTGCTGTTCAACCACGATTTTCTCGTCAGCATCTTCTTATGGGGCGCGGGATATCTCGATCAGCAAGACTGGAGCGCCGTCTCCTTTCTCGCCCCCCGTCTCGCCGTGCTCGTCCTTGCAGTCATGCTGCTTCTTCGCCCCCTGACGATCATGACGCTTGAGGACGCCAATGCAAAAAGCCTCGGCCTGTCGCTTGCCACTTATCGGCTCATGACGCTGGTGGTAGCGGCAGCCTTGACGGCGGTGGTCACCGCCTCCGTCGGCATCATCAGCTTTATCGGCCTTGCCGCCCCCGCGATGGCGCGCGCCTGCGGCGCAAGACGAATGGCGGCGCAGCTCGGTTATTCGGCGGCGCTTGGCGCACTGCTGCTGACCTTGACCGATCAGATCGTCCTGTTTTTTCCCGTCACCTATCGATTGTTCCCGACCGCGGCCGTCACTGCTCTTCTCGGTGCGCCGCTGATGTTCGCGCTGATCCGGCGGCTGAAGATGCCGGCCCCGCCGCAGCCAAGCGCGCAGCCGGCGGCAGCGCGCTTGGCCTCTCCCATTCCGGCTTTACTCGGTCTCATCGCCATTCTCTGCGTCGCCGCCGGCGTCGCACTCGCCGTCGGGAAAAACACGGAGGGCTGGTTTTTATCGGGACTTTACGATCTGCATGGTCTCGGCTGGCGCTGGCCGAGGGCGCTTGCCGCCTTCAGCGGCGGGGCGATGCTGGCGCTTGCCGGCGCCATTCTGCAGCGCGTCACCGGCAATCCCATGGCATCGCCGGAGGTGCTGGGCGTCTCCTCCGGGGCAATGCTCGGCGTCATTCTGGTTCTACTCACCCTTGCCGCCCCCACCCGTGGCGCGCAAATCCTCGCCGGTGCGGCGGGTTCGCTGACCGTTTTGCTGCTGATGCTGACCCTGTCGCGCAAGCCGGGTTTTTCCGGCGACCGGCTGCTGCTGATCGGCATTGCGCTCAGCTCCGTCTCCGGTTTCGTCATGGCGGTATTGATGACATCGCAGGATCCGAGGCTCGGCCAGCTTCTCGCCTGGCTTTCCGGCTCCACCTATGCCGTCGCGCCGGGCGAAGCCATCATGGCGGCGGTCCTGCTCTCTTTTGGGCTTGCTTTGACCCCCTTCATTCGCCGCTGGCTGGAAGTGCTGCCGCTTGGCGAAGATATCGCCCGAAATACCGGCGTCTCTGTCGTGGCGAGCCGTAACGGTCTCTATTCGCTTTCCGCCATTCTCACCGCAAGCGCGACGATCCTCGTCGGACCCTTGAGCTTCGCCGGCCTGATGGGACCGCATCTGGCGCGGCTCGCTGGTTTCCAGCGCGCCGGCACGCAATTGCCGGCGGCGGCGCTGATCGGCGGGCTTATCCTGCTCATCGCCGACTGGCTGGGGCGCAACCTCATCTTCCCGTTTCAGATACCCGCCGGCCTCCTGGCCACGGTGGTTGGCGGGCCGTTTTTGCTTGTACTTATCGGAAGGCGCGCATGACCATATTCGCGGATGACAGTTTCAGGATTCTGACAGTGGTCGACAGCCAGCGCCTCGCCCCCTTCATGCAGCGTCTGCGCTTTACCGGCACCGGGCTTCACCGTTTCAATACGCTGAAAAACCTTCATGTCAGGCTTTATTTCTCAAAGCAGAACAAGAACTTCGACCGCAATCTGCCCGCCACGAAAAATGCTGCGGAACACGCAGATGCCTTCGCTGTCCGTTATTACACGATCCGGGCGATAGACCCCGATAGCGGTTTTATCGATATCGATTTCGTTCTGCATGAGGATGCGGGGCCGGGATGTTCCTTTGCCCGGAATGCGCGTCCCGGCGCGCTTTGCGGCATGTCCGGCCCATGCGGGCTGGGGATGAAGCCGGCAAAAAACTATCTGCTGGCCGGGGATGAAACGGCCTTACCCGCCATTGCCCGCATCTGCGAGAACCTGCCCGGGGATGTTAACGGCCAGATTTTCCTTCGGGCCGAGAATTCCCTATATGACATCGTCGCACCGCCCGGCATACAAATATACTGGTTGCCGCGCTCGACCGTATCTCCCGCAAAATTCATCGAACATGTTGGCGGGGCGGCGATGGAGACAGCCGCTTCCACCAATGATTATTTCCTCTGGCTCGCCAATGCATTCTCCCAATGGCAGGACTTTCGGGACAAGTTGTCGGTCCTGTCCAAGAAACGTTATCTCAACGCCTGTTACTGGCGGGACGACATGACGACGAGCCACTGAGAAAGGACGCGAATTACGGTTCCGCAAGAACGCGCATTCAGCCCATGCGTTCGGACACATGTTCTCCGGGAGACGCGGGAAAGACGACCGTCCTGTTTCCGTTCAGGAAGACCCGGTGATGAATATGGGCGTGGATGGCCCGCGCAAGAACCTGGCTTTCCACATCCCGCCCGAGGCTGACATAATCCATCGCGCTCTGGGCATGGGTCACGCGGATCGTATCCTGCTCGATGATCGGCCCTTCATCGAGATCGGCGGTGACGTAATGGGCGGTCGCGCCGATCAGCCGCACGCCGCGCTCATAGGCCTGTTTGTAGGGATTGGCGCCCTTGAAAGACGGTAGGAAAGAATGGTGGATGTTGATGATGCGGCCTGACATTTCCTGACACAGCCGGTCCGACAGGACCTGCATGTAGCGCGCCAGCACCACGAGCTCCGCTCCGGTATCCTGCACCACCTGCAGGATCGCGGCTTCCGCCTCGGGCTTCGTTTCCGGCGTGACGCGGATGTGATGGAAGGGAATATCCTCGTTCACCACCTGCTTCTGATAATCCAGATGATTGGAGATCACGGCGACGATCTCGACCGGCAGCGCACCGATGCGGGAACGATAGAGCAGATCGTTCAGGCAATGACCGAAGCGCGAGACCATGATGACGACCTTCGTCTTTCGCGAAAGGTCATGAATATCATAATCCATATCGAAATCGGCCGCGACGGGACCGAAGCCGTCAAGCAGTGCATCGCGTCCCGATCCCTGTTCGGAAACGAAGCTCAACCGCATGAAGAAACGGCCCGTCTCCTGGTCGGTGAATTGCGAACTGTCGTTGATGTTGCAGCCGGACCGGGCGAGATAACCGGATACGGCGGCGACGATGCCGCTGCGCGCCGGGCACGCGACTTTCATGATATAGGTGGTCAAATCCTGCTCCCCCTTGATGGATCAGCACTCCGGCAGGTTGACGGCGATGCCGCCCTGCGAGGTTTCCTTGTATTTCACATGCATGTCGCGGCCGGTCTCGCGCATCACGGTGATGCAATTGTCGAGCGGCATAAAATGGGTGCCGTCGCCACGCAGCGAAAGGCTGGCCGCAGAAACGGCCTTGATGGCGCCCAGCGCATTGCGTTCGATGCAGGGAACTTGAACGAGCCCGGCCGCCGGATCGCAGGTCATGCCGAGATGATGCTCCAGTGCGATTTCGGCGGCGTTTTCTACCTGCGCGTTGCTGCCGCCCAGAACCGCGCAAAGCCCGGCCGCCGCCATGGCCGCCGCCGAACCGACCTCGCCCTGGCAGCCGACTTCCGCCCCCGAAATCGAGGCATTGTGCTTGATGAGACCGCCGATTGCCGCCGCCACCAGCAGAAGGTCGCGGATGCCTTCGCGGTGCGCACCGACGCAATGGTCGAGATAATAGCGCGCCACCGCCGGCACCACGCCCGCAGCACCATTGGTGGGAGAGGTGACGACGCGCCCGCCGGCGGCGTTTTCCTCATTCACCGCCATGGCGTAGACGCTCATCCAGTCATTGGCCTGATGCGGCTGGGTAAGGTTCAGCCCGCGCTCGGATTGCAATTGCGCATGGATAGCCTTCGCCCGGCGCTTCACTTTCAGCCCGCCGGGCAGGATGCCCTCCTGCGTCAGACCCCGCTCGATGCAGCTTTCCATCACCTCCCAGACGCGGTCCAGCCTCGCATCCAGTTCCGACCCGTAAACAACCTCTTCATTCGCCCGCTTCATCTGAGCGATGGTCTTGCCCGACGCGCGGCCCATGCGCAGCATTTCCGCCGCCGTGCTGAAGGGATAGGGCACCGGCTGCTGCTTGCCGGCGCTCAATCCCCCGGCCGACCTTTGCAGCTCCGTTTCGGTGACGACGAAGCCGCCGCCTATCGAATAATAGACCTCCCGGTGATAGGTGTTGCCCTGACGGTCGCAGGCAATGAGGACCAGCCCGTTGGCATGGCCGGGAAGCGGCGGGCCATAATCGAAGACCAGATCCCTGTCCGGATCGAACCGCAGCGCCGGCAGCCCCTCGGGCTCGACGAGGCCGGTCCTGCGCACCTCCACCTCGATTTCCTCCACCCGGTCGGGATCGAGCGTGTCAGGCTTCAGACCGCAGAGGCCGAGAATGACCGCGCGATCCGTCGCATGGCCCTTGCCGGTGAAGGCGAGTGAGCCATGCAGGCTCGCCCGCAGGCCGAACAGGTCTCCGGCCCCCGGGAACTTGTCACCGCCGCGCAGATCGTCAAGAAACCGGGCGGCAGCGACCATGGGTCCCATCGTATGAGAGGACGATGGGCCGATGCCGATCTTGAATATATCGAAGACCGACAGGAACATTTACGAACCGTAGATCGGGAAGGCGTCGCAAAGCGCTGCAACCTGCGCCCGCACCTCGGCCTCGATTGCGGCGTCACCCTCGGCATTCGCCGCCAGCGCATCGATGACACGCAGGATCAGTGCACCGATCTGTTCGAATTCGGCGACGCCAAAGCCGCGTGTGGTGCCGGCGGAGCTGCCGAGCCGGATACCCGAGGTGACGAAGGGCTTTTCCGGATCGTTGGGAATGGCGTTCTTGTTGCAGGTGAGCCCCGCCCGCTCCAGCGCGATTTCGGCGATCTTGCCGGTCACGCCTTTCGGGCGCAGATCGACCAGCACCATATGGCTGTCGGTTCCGCCAGAGACGATCCCCAGACCGCCCTTCGTCAGCACGGCGGCAAGCGCCTGCGCATTGGCAATGACCTGACCGGCATAATCCGCGAAGTCCGGGCGCAACGCCTCGCCGAAAGCCACGGCCTTGGCGGCGATGACATGCATCAGCGGACCGCCCTGATTGCCGGGGAAGACCGCCGAATTGAGCTTTTTGGCGAGATCGGCGTCATTGGTGAGGATCACGCCGCCGCGCGGGCCGCGCAGGGTCTTGTGGGTGGTGGAGGTGACGACATGGGCGTGCGGCACGGGGTTCGGATATTTGCCACCGGCGATCAGCCCGGCATAATGGGCCATATCGACCATCAGATAAGCGCCGACTTCATCGGCAATCTTGCGGAAGCCGGCGAAATCGATCTGACGCGGATAGGCCGATGCACCCGCCACGATCAGCTTCGGCTTCGTCTCCAGCGCCCGTGCCCGCACCTTCTCCATATCGATCAGATGGGTTTCGGCGTCGACCTCATAGGAGACCACATCGAACCATTTGCCGGACATGGTGACCGGCGAACCGTGCGTCAGGTGGCCGCCATGGGCCAGCGAAAGCCCCATGATCCGGTCGCCGGGCTGAAGCAGCGCCAAAAACACCGCCTGATTGGCCTGCGCGCCGGAATGCGGCTGTACATTGGCGAATTCAGCACCGAAGAGCTGCTTCAGCCGATCGATGGCGACCGCCTCTACCTTATCGACGAATTCGCAGCCGCCGTAATAGCGCTTGCCGGGATAGCCCTCGGCATATTTGTTGGTCAGCACCGAGCCTTGCGCCGCCAGAACATCGGCGGAAACGATGTTTTCCGAAGCGATCAGCTCGATCTGCGTCTTCTGGCGATCGAGTTCCTCGGCGATGGCGTCGGCGATCACCGTGTCCGAAACGGTATTATGCGACAGTCGGTTGAGCATTGTTTTCTTCTCCCAGATCAGGCGATGTCCGCCGCAAGTTCCTTGCAGCCGGTTTCAAGCAGATGGCCAAGATGCGATACGAAACTGTTCCAGATATCCATGCGAAAACGGTTTTCCGCATCGCGCCAGAGCACCACGCTGACGCCGTCGAAAATCGTCCGGCGTCCCTCGCCGACGGCAATCGTGTCGATGTCGCGGGCGCAGCCCAGCGTCAGCAATTCGGCAGCCTGCGGACCTTCGATCAGGAGCGTCACTTCTCGTCCGGAAATATCGACGAGACTATGCGGATGGCCGGCGTAAACGCCTGCGCAGGCGGCGATAAGCCCTTCGACCGCGCTGACAGGTGCAAGCACGGTCCATTCGTCGGGGCCAAGGCGCAGGACCTCGATGTCGCCTGATGCGCCGCGGAGGCCGATCCGGTCCGGCAGAGTAAGGCCAAGGGCGGCGTTGAGCGGGGCGAGATCGCCGCGCACGCGCAGCGACAGCCGCCCTTGCGCCGGCAAAATGTTGACCCGGGCTGCTTTGCTCTCGGCCAGCGTGCCGGGAACGGGGGAGGAAACGCGCATGTTCATTGTCATCTCCGGGTCAAATCTTCAGGCGGGTATTTTCGGGATCGACAAAGACCATCCCGGTTATTTTCGCGGCAATGGTGCGGTCCAGCATCGGAATATAGACGGTCTCGCCCATCCGCTCATGACCGCCCTCAACCAGCGCCAGCGCAATCGGCTGGCCAACCGCATCCGAATGATAGGACGAGGTGACATGGCCGACCATTTTCATCGGGATCGGCTGTTTCGGATCGAAGACGATCTGCGCCCCCTCTTCCAGCTTCGAGCGGTCCTCCGTCAGAAGGCCGACGAGGTGACGGCGGCCCTTGGCGACGAGATCGGGGCGGGCAAGGCCGCGCTTGCCGACGAAATCCGGCTTGTTCTTGCCCACGGCCCAGCCCATCGCCGCATCATAGGGCGTAACCGTGCCGTCCGTGTCCTGGCCGACGATGATGTAACCCTTTTCGGCGCGCAGCACATGCATGGTTTCGGTGCCGTAAGGCGTGATGCCATATTGCTGGCCGGCCTCCCACAGGATTTCCCAAAGCTTGCGGCCGAGCCGCGCCGGCACATTGACCTCGAAGCCGATCTCGCCGGTGAAGCTGACGCGGAACAGCCGCGCCGGCATGCCGGCCACGGTGCATTCCACGCAGGACATATGCGGGAAAGCCTCTTCCGTCAGTTCGACACCTTCCACCAGCGGCGAGAGCAGCTTCGCCGCGTTCGGGCCGTTCAGCGCAATGGTCGACCACTGTTCGGTGGTCGAGGTCAGCCAGACATTGAGATCGGGCCATTCGGTCTGGAGATAATCCTCCATCATGTTCAGCACACGGGCGGCGCCGCCGGTGGTGGTGGTGACATGGAAACGGTCCTCGGTCATGCGGCCGATAACGCCATCGTCGCGGATAAAGCCGTCATCGCCGAGCAGCAGGCCATAACGGCAGCGGCCGGCGGCAAGCTTCGTCCAGGGATTGGTATACATGCGGTTCATGAACTCGACCGCATCGGGACCGACAACCTCGATCTTGCCGAGCGTCGAAGCATCGAAAATACCAACGCTCTGGCGCACCGCCCGGCATTCACGCCCGACCGCCGCATCCATGTCTTCGCCCGGCTTGGGGAAATACCAGGCGCGACGCCATTGCCCGACCGGCTCATAGATCGCGCCGTGCTCCTCGGCCCAACCGTCGATCTGCGTCTTGCGCGTCACTTCGAAATGCGCGCCGCGGTGATAACCCGCAAAAGCGCCGAAGGTCGTCGGCGTATAGGGCGGACGGAAGGTGGTCAGCCCCACCTGCGGCTGGCGCTTGCCCAGCGCTTCTGCCGCGATGTTGAGACCGTTGATGTTGGACATCTTGCCCTGATCGGTCGCCATGCCGTTGGTGGTGTAGCGCTTGACATGCTCGATGGAACGCATGCCCTCACGCACGGCGAGCCGCAGATCCTTGGCGGTCACGTCGTTCTGGTAGTCCACGAAAGCCTTGGCTTTGCCGGCATCGCGGTCGCTCGGTAGTTCCGTGTGCGAGACGCCGCTGCCGGTACGGTCATGTTCCACCGCATGGCTGGAACTATTGGCAGTCTTGCCGAGTGCGGCGGCGACTTCGCGACCCCGTTCCGCACCGTCCTTCAGCGCGGCCTCGATGCCCCACAGCCCTCGCCCGGCCCCGGCAATCACGCAATCCTCGTTAGTGAGGGCAGGAAGGAACGTAGTCCGCTCGTCGTCCCAGGCGATCTTGCCCTGCGTATGGGAAAAGAGATGCAGCGACGGCGTCCAGCCGCCCGACATCAGCACGGCATCACAGGCAATCTCCTGTCCCGCACCGACCGACGCGCCACTAACCGCATTGACCCGGACGGACTTGACCCGCAGCCGGCCCGAGGTCGCCGTGACCGTATGCGACAGCTTGACCGGAATGCCGAGCGCGCGCGCTTCGTTCACCAGTTCCTCGCGCACCTTGGCGCGGGTATCGACAATGGCCTGAACACGCGCGCCCGCACCGTGAAGATCGAAGGCCGCATACCAGGCGCTGTCATGGCTCGTCACCACCACCGGCCGGTTGCCGACCTTGACGCCGTAACGGTTGAGATAAGTCTGGGCGGCGCCCGCCAGCATCACACCGGGCCGGTCGTTGCCGTGGAAGACCAGCGGCTTTTCCAGCGCGCCCTGCGCCAGCACCACCTGGCGCGCCCGCACCCGCCACAGGCGCTCGCGCGGCGTATCCTTCGGCACGGTTTCCAGATGGTCGGTCAGCTTTTCGCAAAGGCCGATCATGTTCTGGTGGTAATAGGCAATCGCCGTCGTGCGGGTCATGACCCTGACGCCGTGCTCCTTCAGCGCCTTCAACTCATCCGCAAGCCAGTTCCATGCGGGCTTGCCGTCGATCTTCGCTTGCGGCTCGGACAGAAGCGTACCGCCGGCTTCGGCATTTTCATCGACCAGCACGACCCTGAGACCATCGACCGCCGCCGCACGCGCCGCCGCAAGACCGGCAGGACCGGCGCCGACGATCAGCACATCGCAATGCAGGTTGCGCGAGGCATAAGTGTCGGGGTCCTCTTCGGTCGGCGAAACGCCGAGACCCGCCGCCGCGCGGATGAACGGCTCATAGACCTTGTTCCAGAAGCTCTTCGGCCACATGAAGGTCTTGTAGTAAAAACCCGCCGAAAACAGCATATAGGCCATGTCGTTGACCGCGCCGACATCGAATTTCAGGCTCGGATATTTGTTCTGCGAGGTGGTTGTGAGCCCGTTCCAGATTTCCTGCACCGTGGCGCGGGTGTTCGGCTCGAAACGTCCGGCGCTGCGGCGGGTGCCGATCAGCGCATTCGGCTCCTCGGAACCCGCCGCCACCGGGCCGCGCGGGCGGTGGTATTTGAACGAGCGGCCCATCAGATGCACGCCATTGGCCAGAAGCGCGGAGGCGACCGTATCGCCCTTCACGCCGCGATAGGTCTTGCCGTCGAAGGTGAAGCTCACGGAGCGGGCGGCATCCACACGGCCACGGCCGGAAACACGATAGGAGTTCATTTCGACACCTCGGAACTGGCTGGTGCACGGGTCAGGGAAGAAAGTTCAGGACGCGGCTCGCCCGCCCGATAGGTCGTCAGGAAACGGTCGCTCACCGTGTCGCGCACGGCGTTGAAGAAGCGCCCGCAACCATGCAGATGCCGCCAGCGCTCGAAATGCGGGCCCTTGACGTTTTCGCGGATGAACAGGAATTCTTCCCATTGCTCATCGGTCTGCGACGAGGGATCGGCGGCGCGGGTAATATGGGCCTGCCCGGCATAGGTGAATTCGGCTTCGGGCAGGGTTTCGTTGCAATAGGGGCAGCGGATCAGCAGCATGGTTCTATCCTCAGTGCGCCACGGCGGCGGCGGCCGCTTCGTCGATCAGGCGGCCGGAACGGAAGCGTTCCAGTGTGAAGGGCGCGTTGATCGGGTGCGGTTCGTTTTTGGCGATGGTCCAGGCGAAGGTATGGGCCGCGCCGGGCGTGGCCTTGAAACCGCCGGTACCCCAGCCGCAATTGACATAAAGGCCGGCAACCGGCGTCTTGCCGAGAATGGCCGAGCGATCCGGCGTGACATCGACGATGCCGCCCCATTTGCGCAGCATCCGCATGCGGTTGAAGATCGGGAAGATTTCGACGATGGCCGCGATGGTGTGCTCGATCAGCGGCAGGCCGCCGCGCTGCGAATAGGAGGTATATTGGTCCGTACCCGAACCGATCACCAGCTCGCCCTTGTCGGACTGGCTGATATAGGCGTGGACCGCGTTCGACATGACCACGCAGGGGAAGATCGGCTTGATCGGCTCCGACACCAGCGCCTGCAAGGGATAGCTTTCCAGCGGCAGGCGAACGCCGGCCGTGTCCATGACGACCGAAGTGTGACCGGCGGCCGAAACCGCGACCTTCTTCGCCTTGATGAAGCCCCTCGCCGTCTCGACGCCCGCGACCGAGCCGTCGGCGTTGCGGCGAATGGCCGTGACCGGGCAGTTCTGGATGATATCGACGCCGCGGGCGGCGGCGCCGCGCGCATAACCCCAGGCGACGGCATCATGGCGGGCCGTGCCGGCCCGTTCCTGAAGCGCGCCGCCCATGACCGGATAGCGGGCATTCGGCGCGATGCTGAGCGGCGGGCAATATTCCTTGCACTCTTCCGGGGTGAGCCAGCGATTGTCGACGCCGTTCAAACGGTTGGAGTGGATGTGGCGCTTGAAGCTCTGCACGTCATGCACATTATGCGCCAGCATCAGCACGCCGCGCCTTGAATACATGACGTTGTAATTCAGCTCCTGGCTCAAGTTCTCCCACAGATCGACGGCGTGATCGTAAAGACGCGCGCTCTCGTCATAGAGATAGTTCGAGCGGATGATCGTGGTGTTGCGGCCGGTATTGCCGCCGCCGAGCCAGCCCTTGTCGATGACAGCGACATTGGTGATGCCGTGCTGGCTGGCCAGATAATAGGCAGCGCCCAGACCATGGCCGCCGGCGCCGACGATGATCACGTCATATTCGGCTTTCGGCTGACTGTCGGGCCATTGCTCGTCCCAGTTCTTGTGGCCGGTCAGGGCATTCCGCAAAAGATTGAAGGCATTAAAACGCGTCATGAGCGGACCCGATGGTTGGAAAATCTCGTGTCGCAAAAGCTAGGAGCATTTGGCGCGCCCCGGCTGGACAATCGCGTCTGTTTGCATGAATATTTGCGTCATGACCTCACACCGCGCCAGAAAACGCCTCAGCGTCGCCTTCCTGCTTGCAGACCGCTTCACGCTGTCGGCCTTCGCGAATTTCGTCGATGTGCTGCGCCTTGCGGCCGATGAGGCGGACCGTTCGCGGCCAATCCTGTGCGAATGGTCGGTGCTTTCGGCGACCATGAGCAGCGTGCAGTCGAGCTGCGGCGTGAAGGTGCAGCCGGATACGCGGCTGATGGACGCCGGGCATTACGACTATATCGTCGTTGTCGGCGGCTTGATCAGCGATCACAGCGCCCTGCCGCAGGAGGCGCTGCGCTTCCTGAAAGAAAGGGCGGCGGCGGGCGTTCCCATTGTCGGGCTATGCACCGGCGTTTTCATCCTGCACGAAGCGGGCCTGCTCGACGGTTATCGCTGCTGCGTGAGCTGGTTCCACCGCCAGGATTTTCTCGACCGTTTCGATACCGTCCAGATGATCTCCGACCAGATCTTCGTCATCGACCGCGACCGGCTGACCTGTTCCGGCGGCCACGGCGCCGCGCATCTGGCAGCCTTCCTCGTCGAGCGCCATGTCGGCCAGTCCGCCGCCATCAAGAGCCTCAACATCATGATGATCGACAGTGCGCTGAGCGGTGAAAAGCCTCAACCCGGCCAGCAGAGCGCACGCAAGGCCAACGATCCCCTCGTCAAAAAAGCAATCCTGCGGATGCAGCAGAATATCGAGGTTCCGAGAACCGTGCTGGAACTGGCGAATGATCTCGGCCTTGGCCGCCGCAGCCTCGAACGGCGTTTCCTCGCCGACCTGGGCGCAACGCCTTCCAAGGTCTATCTCGAACTGCGGCTGGATCGCGCTTTGTCGCTCCTGCGCACAACGCGTGACAGCATCACCCAGATTGCGCTCGCCACCGGTTTTTGCGATGCGCCGCACCTTTCCCGCACGCTACGAGCCGAGCGCGGTTTCACCCCCAGCGAATATCGCAAGACTCAGGCCGGCCACGTCGCAACCGACGAGGAATTCGCCGTCGGCGTGCTGCTTCCGCAATCCTGAACATTCTTCAGTCACCGGTGTGAACAAGCCTTCTGCCGCACGGCAGGGGATGTAACGGGGCAGAATCGCCGAGCTTTCGCAAACAACGAACATTCCTTAAAGCGCAATATATTCAATTTATTGCGCGTCTTCAGGCGCGCGAATTTCCCAAAATGAATAATCTTCTTATAAGCAATGTATAACGAAATTATACAATTTTATTGACTCATTCGGCGACCCGTGCCAGCTTTTCATCGTCGACATGAATGGAATGCGCCCGCACCGGTTTGGGCAGGAGGTTTGGATGAAGAACGGCAAGAATGGCTTGTACGAAGATATCAAGCACCAGATTCTGACGATGGAACTCGACCCCGACCAGGATCTGGATGAGGTGAGCCTCGGCGCGCGCTATGGCCTTTCACGCACCCCTGTCCGGGAAATCTTCCGCCGTCTCGAGGGTGAAGGTTATATCGATATCCGCGCCAATCGCGGTGCGCGCGTCATTCCGATGAACCACCAGACTCTGCGGCACTTCTTTCTCGTCGCCCCGATGATCTATGCCGCGATCGGCCGCCTCGCCGTGCAGAATTTCCGGCCGAAACAGCTGGGTGAACTGAAGGACACGCAGGAACGGTTCCGCAAGGCGAGCGCAACGGGCGATGCTCCGTCCATGGTGGTGGAAAACAATCATTTCCACGCACTGATCGGCGACATGTCCGGGAATGTCTATCTTCAGGCAAGCCTCGGCCGCCTGCTGATCGATCACGCCCGCATCGGCCACACCTTTTACCGGCCGCGCAATGACGACATGCGCGAGCGCCTGAAACTCGCCGTCGAGCACCATGACGGCTTCATCGCCGCGATTGAAAAGCATGACGAGGACGCGGTCGTCGATCTGGTCTTCGAACATTGGGAATTGTCGCGCGAGAACATGGAAATGTTCATCGCACCACAGGGAATGAAGGCGGATGCCCTCGTCGAGGTGCCCGTTGCAGCGATGGAGAAATCGTCTTGAAGTTCGAAGGCATATATACCCCGGCGATCACGCCGCTCGGGCCGGAAGGGCAGATCGACCGTGACGGTTTTGCAGCCGTTCTGGAACAGCTGATCGAAGCGAAGGTGCATGGCATCATCGTCGGCGGTTCCACGGGCGAATATTACGCGCAGACGGCGCAGGAGCGCTTCGATCTTGCGGCTTACGCAAAGGATGTGATCGGCACACGGCTGCCGCTGATCGTCGGCACCGGGGCCACGCGCACCGAGGATTCCATTGAATATGCCAGGGCCGCAAAGGACATCGGGGCTGACGCCATTCTCGTCTCCTCCCCGCCCTATGCCCTGCCGACGGAACGCGAAAATGCTGTCCACGCCCTTGCCGTCGACCGCGCCGCCAACCTGCCGATCATGCTCTACAACTACCCCGCCCGCATGGGTGTGATGATGGGCGAGGACTATTTCGCCCGCGTCGGCAAGTCGAGAAATGTCGTCGCCATCAAGGAAAGCTCCGGCGACATGGGCAATCTGCATCGCCTCGCCCGCAAGTTCCCGCATATCGCGCTCTCCTGCGGCTGGGACGATCAGGCATTGGAGTTCTTCGCCTGGGGCGCGCGGAGCTGGGTCTGTGCGGGCTCGAATTTCCTGCCGCGCGAACATGTGGCGCTCTATGAGGCCTGCGTTCTGGAAAAGAATTTCGACAAGGGCCGCGCGATCATGACCGCGATGCTGCCGCTGATGGATTTCCTCGAATGCGGAAAATTCGTGCAGTCCATCAAGCACGGCTGCGAAATCATCGGCCTGAAGGCAGGTCCCGTCCGCGCGCCGCTCAGGCCGCTCAATTCCGAGGAAAAACGCACTCTCCAGACTGTCGTCGCCACCTTGAAGCGCACCGTTGCCCAGATCACGTCGGGAGCCAATCATGCATGAACCTTTGACCGCCGCCGAATACCGGGCGATTGCCGCCGATCTTCAATTGCCCGCCAACGCCTTCATCGACGGCGCTTTCGTCCCGGCCAAATCCGGCAAGACATTTGTCTCGACCAACCCCGCCACCGGCGAAAAACTCGCCGATATCGCGGCCTGTGACGCAAGCGATGTCGACCACGCAGTCGCCAAGGCGCGGGAAGCCTTCGAAGACGGCCGCTGGCGTCAGCTCGCACCTGCGGAGCGCAAGGAAATCCTGCTGGAATTCGCCAAGCTGCTTGAGCGCAACCGGCACGAACTGGCGGTCATGGAAAGCCTCGACAGCGGCAAGCCGATCCGCGAGTGCCAGACGGTCGACGTTCCCGATACGATCCATACCATTCGCTGGCATGCCGAGCTGATCGACAAGCTTTACGACAATACCGCTCCGGTCACCGGCAACGC
Organism: Agrobacterium sp. 22-221-1; assembly: GCF_053522445.1. Lineage (NCBI taxonomy): Bacteria > Pseudomonadati > Pseudomonadota > Alphaproteobacteria > Hyphomicrobiales > Rhizobiaceae > Agrobacterium > Agrobacterium sp. 22-221-1. The sequence goes on along the minus strand of NZ_JBNWCL010000008.1, from coordinate 93,656 downwards.
GCTTGCCATGATCGTGCGCGAACCCGTCGGCGTCGTCGGCTGTGTCCTGCCCTGGAACTTCCCGCTGCTGATGCTGGCATGGAAGATCGGCCCCGCACTTGCTTCCGGCTGCTCGGTCATCGTCAAGCCGGCTGCGGAAACGACACTGACGACGTTGCGTGTCGCCGAACTGGCCCATGAGGCGGGCATTCCCGCCGGCGTCTTCAATGTCGTCACCGGCGGCGGCAAGGAGGTCGGCGAGCCGATCGGCATGCATATGGATGTCGACATGGTGGCCTTCACCGGCTCGACGCCGACCGGACGGCGGTTCCTGCGTTATGCCGCCGATTCCAACCTCAAGCGCGTCGTGCTCGAATGCGGCGGCAAGAACCCGGCGGTGGTGCTGGACGATGCCGAAGACCTCGATCTCGTTGCCGAACAGGTCGTCAACGGCGCTTTCTGGAACATGGGCGAAAATTGCTCGGCCTCCTCGCGGCTGATCGTCGATGCGAAAATCAAGGACGAGCTGCTCCAGCGGATCGGCGCTTACATGCGCGAATGGAAGATGGGCGACCCGCTCGACCCGGAAAATCGTGTCGGCGCGCTGGTCAGCAAGGCCCATTTCGACAAGGTCCACTCCTTCCTCGACGACGTGAAAACCGAAAAGCTTTCCATCGTTCACGGCGGCAAGACCGAGAAGGGCATCTTCATCGAACCCACGGTGGTCGATGACGTCACGCCGTCGAGCCGTCTTTTCCAGGAAGAAATCTTCGGCCCGATCCTGTCGGTGACGAGTTTCAACACGCTCGCCGAGGCGGTGGTTCTTGCCAACGACACGAATTACGGCCTTGCGGCCTCCGTCTATACCGCAAGCCTGCGCAAGGCGATCCGGCTGTCGCGCGACATCCGCGCCGGCATCGTGACTGTCAACTGCTTCGGCGAGGGCGACGCCACGACGCCCTTCGGCGGCTACAAGGAATCCGGTTTCGGCGGGCGCGACAAGTCGATTTTCGCGCACGACAATTATTGCGAACTCAAGACGATCTGGATCGACATATCGGATCGTTCGGTGGACGAGACGGTCAGATGACGAGCCGGTCCGTCAAACGTTTGCCGGTCGAAAACGGCATCTCGGGCTGGGAGGCGATCAGCAAACGTTCCTTCCCGGTTCGCAGCCTGGAAGGCAACGTCACGGCGGATTGGTTGATCATCGGCGCGGGCTTTGCCGGTCTTTCCGCCGCCCGCCGTCTGCTTGAGCTTTGCCCCGGCGACAGGATCGTCGTGCTCGATGCGAGCGAGGTGGGCAAAGGAACGTCGGGTCGCAATTCGGGTTTCATGATCGATGTCCCGCATAATCTCGCATCCGGTGAATATTCGAGCGGCGCTGCCGACGCCACCAAAGTCGAGATGGAACAGAACCGCTCGGCGATAAAATTCGCCGCCGGGGCCGCCGCGGAATACGGAATGTCGCACCAGACATTCGATCCGGCCGGAAAGATAAATGCCGCCGCAACCGCACGCGGCATGAAGCTCAATGAAAGTTTCGGCCTGTCGCTGAAAAACGCCGGCGAGAAGCACAGTTTCCTCGACGCCGCGCAGATGCGCGCGCTGACCGGATCGGATTATTATCTCGGCGGGCTCTATACGCCGGGCGCGGTGCTGATCCAGCCGGCGGACTATATCCGCGAATTCGCCGCCGGCCTTTCGCGCAGTGTGGACCTGTTCGAACATTCGCCGGTGACCGCCGTGAAACGTGAGGGCGGCGTGTGGACCGCCATGTGCCCGCGCGGCAGCGTCACCGCCCCGAAGGTCGTTCTCGGGGTCAACGGGCACATCGATGATTTCGGCCATTTCCAGGGCCGGCTGATGCATATCTTCGCCTATGCCTCGATGACGGCGCCGTTTCCTGCGGAGGATTTCGGCCGCAAGACTTCCGGACACGACAATTGGGCGCTGCTTCCCGCCGACGCCATGGGGGCGACCGTCAGGAAGATCACCTCCGGCGGCCAGTCGCGCATCGCAATCCGCACGAAATATACCTACGACACCACCCTTTCGCTGAGAGAGCAGCGGCTCTCGAAGATGGTGGACGCGCATCGGCGCTCGCTCGACGCCCGCTTTCCCGGTCTCAAGGGCATAGCGTTCGAGCATAGCTGGGCCGGGCGCATCTGCCTCAGCCGCAACCACGTGCCCGCTTTCGGCGAGATCGAGGAAGGGCTTTTTTCCGCCTGCTGCGAAAATGGTCTCGGCACGGTGAAAAGCACACTCGCCGGCATGATGGCGGCGGAACTGGCGACCGGCAACACCTCCCGGCACCTTCAGGAATACATGGATCACCCTCAGCCGTCCCGGCTGCCGCCGGAACCGTTCGCGTGGCTGGGAATCAATTCGGTGATCCGTTTGCAGGAATTGCGTGCAGGCCGCGAGGGATGAACCCTCCCGCGCAATGGGAAGACCAAGCCGGCGGCAGGTCTTCGATAAGAATGGGAACAAAAACTAGGAGACGATAAATGAAGACTTTATGGAAGGCGCTTTGTGCGGCCGCGATGGTCGGCATGACGGCATTCTCCGCTCACGCGGAAGAAAAGACCATTACCATGGGTACGATGTCCTGGGAGGATCTCACACCCATCACCGGAATTACCAAAAAAGTACTGGAAGACGCAGGTTACAGCGTCAAGGTCGTTTCCTTTTCGGAATGGGGCATCGCCTATGCCGCGCTGACCAAAGGCGACATCCAGATCATGGCCTCGCAGACGGATTATGCCGCCCAGGACTACTGGGACAAGAACAAGCGGCGTCTGGAGAAAATCTCTCCCGTTTCGCATGGTCTCTATCAGGCGATCGCGGTTCCGAAATACGTGACGATCGATTCCATCGATCAGTTGAACGACAATGCCGAAAAATTCGGCGGCAAGATCGTCGGCATCGAGCCCGGCTCCGGCCTGATGCGGGATGCGGCCAGCGCCGTGAAGGAATACGGTCTGAAACTGCCCCTCGTCGAAGGCAGCACGGCGGCGATGACCGCCGCGCTCAAATCGGCAATCGACCGCAAGGAATGGGTCGCCGTCGCCATCTGGGAGCCTTCCTGGATGATGTACAAATACGATCTGAAATTCCTGAAGGACCCCAAGGGCATTTTCCCGCCGGCACAGGGCTATTACTGGATCGGCCAGAAAGGCTTCTCCGCGGAATATCCGCATGCCCGCGAAGTGATCGCCAGCGTCTATGTGCCGCTCGCCGATATCACCGCGATCAACGGCGCGGTCAACGACGGCAAGACGATGGATCAGGCGGTCAAGGACTGGACCGACAGCCACGCCGATCTTCTGAAGCGCTGGGAAAACATCAAGAGCGAATGACCTTGAACGTGCGGGCCGCCAGGGTGGCCCGCACGCGGATTTCCAAAACTTGAAGGCCGGCCCGAGCAGGCCCGTGGGGAACGCAATGGATGCTATGATGAATGATTCCAACGAAGTGTTGGTTGATTGCCAGAACGTCTGGAAGATTTTCGGTGCGCGTGCTCAGGCCGCCGTCAAGGCCGTCTCCGAACGCGGATTGTCCAAGAAGCAGGTGCTGGAGGATTTCGACTGTGTCGTCGGCGTCTCCGACGCCAGCCTTCAGGTGCGCCGTGGCGAAATCTTCTGCATCATGGGGCTTTCCGGCAGCGGCAAGTCGACCCTGATCCGTCTTCTCAACCGTCTTATCGAACCTAGCGTCGGCAAAATCACGGTCAAGGGCAAGGATATCGCCAGGCTCAACGCCGCCGAACTGCGTGAGCTGCGCGCCCGCAACATCGCCATGGTCTTCCAGAGCGTGGCGCTGCTGCCCTATCGAACCGTGCTGGAAAATGCCGGTTTCAGCCTTGAGGTGCGCGGTGTCCCGAAGGACGAACGCAACCGCGTGGCGCGCGAAGCCCTTGAGAAAGTCGGGCTGGCCGACTGGACGTCGCGCTATCCCGCAGAATTGTCGGGCGGCATGCAGCAGCGTGTCGGCCTTGCCCGTGCATTGGCCGCCGATCCCGAAATCATTCTCATGGACGAGCCGTTCAGCGCGCTCGATCCCCTCATCCGCCGTCAGTTGCAGGATGAGTTCCGGCAATTGACGAAGTCGCTCGGCAAATCCGTCGTCTTCATCACCCACGACCTCGAGGAAGCGATCCGCATCGGCGACCGCATCGCGATCATGAAGGACGGCGTCATCGTGCAGGTCGGGACCGCCGAGGATATCGTCACCAAACCGGCCGACGACTACGTCGCCGACTTCGTCGCGGGCATCTCCAGAATTCATCTGGTGAAGGCGCATTCGGTCATGCAGCCGGTCACCGAATTCGCAGCCTCGCAGCCGCAATGTGATATCGGCACGCTGCTCAAGGCCTCGCCGGAAGCCGACATCGGGGCGCTGATCGACCTGACCATGCAGTCTAACCAGGATGCTGTTGCGGTGGTTGAGAACGACGCCGTGATTGGTGTCGTCACGACACGCGGCTTGCTGCGCGGCGTCGCCGGAACGCCCGGCGAAGAATTCGCGGCGGCTTAGGCGGAGGGATGGTAATGGATACTTCGATCATCACCGACCGTTTCGACACCTGGACGGAGGATGCGCTTGGCTGGATCGGCGATAACGGCGAAGGGCTGTTCGATTTCGTCAGCCGGTTGCTTGAGGGCAGCTATGACGGCATCCTCTGGTTTCTCCAGCTTGCCCCACCGGTCGTCATCGCACTTGTCGCGGCACTGCTCGGCTGGCGGCTGATCAACCTGACAGCCGGCATTCTTGCCGGCGTCGCACTGCTGTTTTGCGCGACCATGGGACTGTGGACCGAAACCATGAGCACGCTGGCGCTGGTCGCCACGGCGACAATTCTCGCGCTTCTGGTCGGAATACCGGTCGGCATCCTCGCGGGCTTCGCCAAATCGCTGGACAGGGTGCTGGAACCCGTCCTCGACCTGATCCAGACCATGCCGCCTTACATCTACCTTCTGCCCGCAATCGCGCTTCTGGGATATGGGCCGGCGACCGCGCTCATCGCCACCTTCATCGTCGCCATGCCGCCCGCCATCCGGCTGACCTCGCTCGGGATCCGCATGACGCCCCGGGAATTCATCGAACTGGGTCACGCAAGCGGACTGACGCCCTGGCAGATGTTCACGAAAATCCGCCTGCCATTCGCCATTCCGAGCGTCATGGCCGGTATCAACCAGAGCCTGATGATGGCCTTCGGGATGGTCGTCATTGCCGGCATCGTCGGCTCCGGCGGCCTCGGCGAGACGATCTATGGGGCAGTACGCACGCTGGATGTCGCCACCTCCATCAATGCCGCAATCGCCATCGTCATTCTGACCATGGTGCTGGACCGGCTCACGCAAAGCGCGGCCCGCCGCGTCAAGGCAGGTGCAAGATGAACTTCGATCTCTTCCGGTTTTCACCGGGCACCTATCTCGCGCCCGCTGTGGATTGGCTGAACACCAATTTCCACCCGTTTTTCGCAGAGGTGACCAATATCGTCGAGGCGGTTCTCGGTGCAATCGAAGCCGCACTGCTCTATCCGCCCGCCTTTGCCCTGATCGCCGTGGCGACCCTGCTTGCCTTCTTCGCCATCAACCTCAAGGCCGCGATGGTGACGGTGTCTGCGCTGTCATTCTGCTTCTTTGCGGGCCTGTGGCGGGAGTCGATGCAGACGCTGGCGCTGGTGACGGTGGCCGTGGCCATTTCGGTATCGGTCGCCTTCCCGCTCGGCATTCTGGCGTCGCGCTACAAGCGGTTCGAAACCTACCTTCGCCCGGTGCTCGACATCATGCAGACCGTGCCGCCATGGGTCTATCTGATCCCGGCCGTCATGATCTTCAGCCTCGGCCGTGTTCCCGCAATCATCGCGACCATCGTTTACGGGGTCCCGCCCATGCTGCGCCTCACGACGCTCGCCTTCAATCAGGTGCCCAAGGACCTTCTGGAACTTGGACAGGCGACGGGCGCCTCGCCCCGGTCCATCCTGTTCAAGATCGAAATCCCGTCGGCCACACCCACGCTTCTGGTCGGCCTCAACCAGTGCATTCTGCTTTCTCTTGCCATGGTCGTACTCGCAGGGCTTGTCGGCGCCGGTGGGCTGGGTGCTGAAGTCACGCGCGGTTTGACGCGCATGGAAATGGGTCCGGGCCTGAGGGCCGGCCTTGCCATCGTCGCCATCGCCATTTTCCTCGACCGCCTGTCCAGAGGGGCGTTGCAAGGCCGCCGGACATCGGTTGCAGGAAGCGGCTCGCACTAGGAAAAAGCAGCCCATGCGCAAGAGCTTCTTCTGCATCGATGCCCACACCTGCGGCAATCCGGTTCGCCTCGTGGCTGGCGGCGGACCGCTCTTGCCGCATCTCCCCATAGCCGAGCGTCGCGACATATTCGTCCGGGACCATGACTGGATCCAGCAGGCTTTAATGTTCGAACCACGCGGGCACGATGTGATGTCGGGCGCGATCATCTACCCGGCGCATCGGCAAGACTGCGATTTCGCCGTGATCTTCATCGAGGTCAGCGGCTGCCTGCCCATGTGCGGCGCCGGCACGATCGAGCTTGTGACGGCGGCAATCGAGGAGGGTCTCGTCACCCCGAGAGTGCCGGGAAGACTGTCGATAGAGACCCCTGCGGGAAAGGTCGATATCGAATATGAGAAGCCCGGAGAATTCGTCGAATCCGTCCGCATGATCAATGTCGCGAGCTACCTTCACGCCGCCGACGTGGAGGTCGATGTCCCCGGTCTCGGCAGGCTCGTTGTCGATATCGCCTATGGCGGCAATTATTATGCGGTGGTCGAGCCGCAAGCCGTCTGGCCCGGTATCGACAGCATGTCGGCCAGCGATATCGTCGATCTCAGCCGCAAGCTGCGGACCGCGCTTTCTGAGTTTTGCCATCCGGTACACCCAGAGAATGAAAGAATAAGCGGCGTGCATCACGCCATCTGGTGCGACCAACCGGTTTCCGCCAATGCGGATGGGCGGGGCGCAGTCTTTTACGGTGACAAGGCCATCGACAGGTCGCCCGGCGGCACCGGCACCTCGGCCCGCATGGCGCAACTCCATGGCAAGGGTCGCCTGAAAACCGGGGACACATTCCATCAGGAAAGCCTGATCGGCACGATCTTCGAAGGCAGGATCGAGCAGGAGACGGAAATCGGCAGCTTCAGGGGAATCGTCCCGAGCGTTTCAGGCTGGGCGCAGATTATCGGGCACAACACGATATTCGTGGATGACCGCGACCCGCTGGCACACGGATTTCAGATCGGTTGAGGCCCAACGCATTCCGGCGCAAATGGGTCTCAAGAACCGGCCCCCATGAAGGTCACCCGGGTAAGAGCCGTATAGTTGGATTCCGAGGCCATCAGGGCTGCGAAGACGAACACGAGAACCGGCGGAAGCAGGATGGCGTAGATCAGGACCAGCCGTTCCCAGGCCATGTGCATGAAAATCGCCATGATCAACCCCGCCTTCAGGATCATGAACAGGATGATGAGAGACCATCTCGGATAGCTCTGAATGCCGAGATAATCGACCATATAGGAGAAGGCGCTGAGGACGAAAAGCAGTCCCCAGACCACCATGTAAAGTCTTATCGGATGCTGCTGTCCCTGTTGTGACTGTTGCTGTGCCATGATGCCATCCTCACTCACCACAGATAGAAGAATGCGAAGATAAAGACCCACACCAGATCCACGAAGTGCCAGTAAAGCCCGGTTATCTCGACGATCTCGTATTGGCCCTTGCGGCTGGTGAAGAACCCCCGCCTTTCCTCATCGAAATCTCCCCGCCACACCTTGCGCGCGACGATGAGAAGAAACAGGACGCCGATGGAAACATGGGTGCCGTGAAAGCCCGTGATCATGAAGAAAGCCGAACCGAACTGCGCCGCACCCCACGGGTTTTCCCAGGGACGAACGCCCTCTGCGATCAGCTTGCTCCATTCGAATGCCTGCATTCCCACGAATGTCGCGCCAAGCGCTGCCGTCGCCACCATCAGCGCGGCGGTTTTGCGACGGTCGCGGCGATAGGCGAAGTTGACGGCCATGGCCATCGTGCCGCTGCTGCTGATGAGAACAAAAGTCATAATGGCAATCAGGATCAGCGGAATGTGCCTGCCGGCAATCGTGAGCGCGAAAACCTCGCTCGGATTGGGCCAGGCCGCGGTGGCCGACATGCGCGCCGCCATATAGGCCAGCAGGAAACAGCCGAAAATGAAGATATCGCTCAGGATGAATATCCACATCATCGCCTTGCCCCAGGAGACGTTCTTGAACGCCCGCTGGTCCGATGACAGATCGGCGGCGACGCCGCGCAGTCCCGCCGGCCGCAGATGCGGATCACTTACCGGTCTTTCCTCCATGGATGCGGCCATGATCGACACTCCTCAGGTGACCAATTGACGGCAGAGATCGACGAAACTATTCGCCCAGCCGGCGAAAAGCGCAAAAAGGACCAGCCAGACGACCAGCATGAAATGCCAGTAGATGGCGCACAGCTCCACACTCAGGCGCATTCTTGCCGACAAGGGCTCGCTCCGGGCACGGATTGCGGTGCGACCAAGCACGAAAAGCCCGCCCAATATATGCAGGCCGTGCAGGCCAGTGATCATGTAGAAGAAGCTGTTCGATGGGTTATCCGCCAGAATATAGCCTGCGGAGATGAGTTGCCGCCACGCCAGGAATTGACCGGCGACAAAGAAAACAGCCGTCGCAAAGGCTGTCACAAGAGCCGCATTCAGCCTGTCGCGATGATCTGGACGGGTTTCGGTTTTCGCCCATTGCAGCGCCAGACTGCTGGCGGCAAGCGCCGCGGTGTTCACCCATAACAGTCCGGGGATCGGGATACCCCACCAGTCGGCGCCGCCCATGCGGCCGAGATAGGCGCTGATGAGCAAGGTGAACAAGGCACCGACAACCGCCAGAAATATCCCAAGTCCGACTTTCGCGATTGTCGCCGATGATCCCTGCATCTGCGGCGCATCGCCTGCCAGACCGACTTCCAGCCAGGGCTTCGAGGCTAGCCGCTGCCGCGCCATCCACCAGCCGATGATGCCGGCGATTCCGGCCATGAAGACGAGGATGGCGCTCATGACAGGACCCTTTCGGACGGCCCGGCCGCCGCCGGCTGGTTTTGCGGCAGGAAGTCCTCAGCCGCGCCGGGCACGCTGTAATCATACGGCCAGCGATAAACGACCGGCAGTTCCTTGCCCCAGTTGCCATGAACCGGCGGGGTCTGCGGCGTCTGCCATTCCAGTGTCGTGGCCCGCCACGGATTGCCGACCGCCTTTTTGCCCCAGCGCAGGCTCCACTCGAGATTGAACACGAACAGCAGTTGAGCCGCACCGACGATGAGCGCGGCCACGGTGATGAATATGTTCAACGTGTGCGCCGAATCTGGAATGAAAGCGGTTTCGCCCAGCTCGTAATAGCGGCGCGGCACGCCCATCAGCCCGAGATAATGCATCGGGAAGAAGATGGCATAAGCACCGAGAAAGGTGATCCAGAAATGGACGTGCCCCATCGCCTCGTTCAGCATCCGGCCCGTGACTTTCGGATACCAGTGGTGGATCGCACCGAAGATCACCATGATCGGCGCGACCCCCATCACCATATGAAAATGGGCGACCACGAACATCGTATCCGAAAGCGGCACATCGACGACGACATTGCCGAGGAAGAGACCCGTCAATCCGCCATTGATGAATGTGACGATGAAGGCAAGCGCAAACAGCATCGGCAGGGTGAGATGGATATCGCCGCGCCAGAGCGTCAGCACCCAGTTATAGACCTTGATCGCCGTCGGCACGGCGATGATCAGCGTCGTGGTTGCGAAAAAGAACCCGAAATTCGGGTTCATGCCGCTGACATACATATGATGCGCCCAGACGACGAAGCTCAGCGCTGCGATGATGACAATCGCCCAGACCATCATGCGGTAGCCGAAGATATTCTTGCGCGCATGGGTGCTGATCAGATCCGAGACGATGCCGAAGGCGGGAAGTGCGACGATATAGACTTCCGGATGGCCGAAGAACCAGAAAAGGTGCTGGAACAGGATGGGACTGCCGCCCTCCTGCTTCAATTGTTCGCCCATCTCCACGATGGCCGGCATGAAGAAGCTCGTGCCGAGCAGCCGGTCGAACAACATCATGACGGCGGCGACAAAGAGCGCCGGAAAAGCGAGCAGCGCCATGGCGGTCGCCGTGAATATGCCCCATATCGTCAATGGCATGCGCATCAGCGTCATGCCCCGCGTGCGTCCCTGCAACACGGTGACGACGTAATTCAGCCCGCCCAAAGTAAAGCCGATGATGAACAGGATCAGCGATGACAGCATCAGGATGATGCCCCAGTCGCGCCCGCCCGGCGTTCCCGAAAGAAGCGCCTGCGGCGGATAGAGCGTCCAGCCGGCGCCCGTCGGCCCGCCGGGTGCGAAGAAACCGGCCACCAGCACTAGAACAGCGGAGAGGTAGAGCCAGTAGCTCAGCATATTGGCATAGGGGAACACCATGTCGCGCGCGCCGAGCATCAGCGGGATCAGGTAGTTGCCGAAACCGCCGAGAAACAGCGCGGTGAGCAGGTAAATCACCATGATCATGCCATGCATGGTGATGAACTGATAATAATGTTCCGCATCGATGAAGGAGAAATATCCGGGAAAACCGAGCTGCAGGCGCATCAGCCAGGAAAGCACCAGCGCCACCATGCCGATTGCGATGGCGGTCAGGAAATATTGAATGGCAATGATCTTGGCATCCTGGCTGAAGACATATTTCGTCCACCAGCTTTTCGGGTGATAAAGCTCGACGTCCTCGACTTCAGCGGGCTGAATGATCTGCCCGGCGTCGGATCCAATCTCGACCATGTTCCAACCTCCCTGTTCCCCCGATGCGGTCTTCCCTTCCGATATGCGCGGCGCTTATCTGGCCGCCGACGTTTCCGCTGAAGCCAGCAATTTCGAGAAAGTCGGCTGCTGCTGCAGCCAGGCTTGATAATCGGTCTCGGTATCGACGACGACGGTGCCGCGCATCTGCGGATGGCCCACGCCGCACAGTTCCGCGCAGAGAACCTCGAAAGTTCCGGTCCGGGTCGGCGTAAACCAGTAATAGGTGACCGAGCCGGGGATCATGTCCATCTTGGCCCGGAACTCCGGCACGTAGAAATCATGCACGACATCGACCGCGCGCAGCAGCATTTTCACCGGCCTGCCGGCGGGCAGATGCAACTCACCGCCTTCAACGATGACATCGTCCATTCCTGCGGGATCGTTCCTGTTCAGGCCCAGCGGATTGTCGGGTCCGATAGCGCGCGTATCCGCCCGTCCGAGCCGTCCGTCCGCTCCCGGCAGGCGGAAACTCCATTGCCATTGCTTACCGACGACTTCCACCTCGCTCGCACCGTCCGGGACGGTCACGAACTGGTTCCATACGAAGAGGCCCGGGAGAAGCATTGCAGCCACCCCAACCCCGGTTCCGCCCGCCAGCCACCATTCCAGGCGCTTGTTTTCGGGCTGGTATGCCGCCCGGTTTCCGGCGCGGTGCCTGAAGCGGAACACGCAATAGGCGACGAACAGCACGACGGCCGAGAAAACGAAGCCGGTGATCCAGAAAGTGATGATGATCGTATTGTCGATATAGCTCCAGTTCGAGGCTATCGGCGTCCACCACCACGGGCTCAAGAGGTGGAACACGATCGATCCCACCACCAGCAGAACGAGAATCACAACGACAGCCATCGTCTCCTCCCGTGACCCGGCCACGAATACTTCTACAACCCCATCGCGAAGTATATTAGAATTATCTCATAAATTGATCGGGCGAGCAATTACGGTGGCGCCTGCGGCAGCGTCCCCTTCCTGTGCTACGGCCTCAATCGGGAAGGCAATCGCGAAAAGCAGACAGATCGGAAGAAAACGATACCACATGGCATCCCCGCACTCTCCATGTCCGTCCCAACCGCCGCGGCTCCCCTCAGTGGGGCCGCAACGGCAAGGAGGGTGATCTACGGATAGATTTCCTCTATGAATTCAGGGCGTACGGCTTGGATAATCGGACACGATCAGTTTCCGATAGAGGTGCCAGGTCGAGTGGCCGAGGATGGGCATGACGACCGCGAGGCCGATAAATACCGGGATCGTGCCGACGACGAGCAACGCCGCGACGATCAATCCCCAAAGCGCCACCGGAACCGGGTTGGCAAGCGTGGCGCGGATGCTCGCATCCACCGCCGCGACTGCGCCGACATCCCGGTCGAGCAGCAGCGGGAACGCCACCACTGTTGTCGCCAGCACGACGACCGCGAAAACGAAGCCGGCCAGATTGCCCCAGATGATGAGGGAGAGACCTTGCGAGGTCGTCAATACGTCCGACAGAAAGGTGGAGAGCGAAACCGGACCGGTCGCATCGAAAGTCGCAGTGTAGATGCTCTGCGCAACAATCAACCAGACTACGAAAAGCACGAACAGCATGACGGCGACCGCGATGATCGACGGCAGGGCCGGAGAGTGACGAACCTCCAGTGCATGCCGCCAGGAGCTATCCAACCCCTGCTCACGCCGCCGACTGATTTCATAAAGCCCGATGGCCGCGATCGGACCAATCAGTGCAAAACCCGACATCAGCGGATAAATAACCGGCAGCAGATTGGCGCCGGAACTCCACATCACCAGAAAAACACCGGCAATCGGATACATAAGACAGAGAAAAACATAGTGGGACGGCTTTTCTTTAAAGTCCTCAAGTCCCAGCTTCAACGCATCCACAATATCCGGGATGCCAATCTTGCGGACTTCCGGGCGGGCAAATTCACCACTCGCACCGGCCATGACATGGAATGCCGTCATAGCACTTCTCCTCCTGCGCCATGATCCGGCTGGCGGTACAGGAACGCTCGGTGACTTCTTATCGACGCGTCAAACCGCAACCGGCTGTTTTGTAATTTATCAAATTCTGTCGCCTTTGTCGCCTGTTCTTTAAATTGGAGAAATCAGACGCCCGCCGCCGGCACGGTCGGCGGAACCGCACTTGTGCAGGTTTTGGATCGTTGCCAGCTCCGCGCACTGTCTATGGCGCGTGCGAAGCGGGCGTGGTCTTCGGCATCGACCGATCCATCGGGCGTGAATATCTCGGCATCGCCTCGCAGGGCCGCGACATCGACACCGCACAGTTCCGCCAGACCGAGCGCCGTCAACTCGCGCATGGCGGGCACGCAAATGGTTCGACCGCTGGCGGCGGCCAGAAAGCGGGCGAAATAGCGGCTGTTCGACAAGCCGCCATCGATGGAGATCGTATCGCCTATGGGGGCGACCGCCGATGCCGCCTCGATCAACCGCGCCGTCAGCAGGGCAATGCCTTCCAGCACGGCGCGCACCATGTCACGCCGCTCGGTCGCGTGGTCCATGCCGATGAACAACGGCACGGCCTGCCTGTCCCAATAGGGCGCGGCAAGGCCAGAAAGGGCGGGCACGAAGACAAGGCCTCGGCGAATGGCCGATGGTCCCTCGAAACCGTCGAGTTCGGTATTTTCAGCATAGAGGCCGATCTTTTTCGCCCATTCGAGCGCCGCGCCGGCATCATAGATTCCGCCTTCGATGGCGAAAACCGCAGGGCCGCCCTGCATTTGCCAGCCAACGGTCGGCAGAAGCTCTCCCGTCAAAGGCCTCCCGTTACCGGCAACGGCCAGCAGAAAGGCCCCGGTTCCGAAGGTTATCTTGCAATCGCCGGCCTTGCGGCAGCCATGCCCATAAAGCGCTGCCTGCTGATCGACGATGGAAACGCGGATGGGCGTTCCCTCGACCGCGCCGAAGCCGCTATCGACAGGGCCGATTTTGGGCAGGCAATCCGGCGGCACGCCGTGAAGCGCGCAGAGTTCCGGGCTCCAGTCTCCGGTTGAGAGATCGAGCAGCCCCGTGCGCGACGCCGTTGCAAGGTCGGTGCGGAAACAGCCCGTCAGCCGGTCCAGAAAAAATGCATCGGTGGTGCCCAGCCGCAAACGGCCTCCGGCGCGTGCCTGTGCCACTGCCGGATTGTGCCTGACCAGCCAGGCCAGTTTGCTGGCCGAAAAATAGGGATCGAGCGGCAACCCGCAAATCTCTTTCGAACGATCCGTTGCCGAAGGCGGCAGGGCGGAGAGCGCTTCGGCGGTGCGGGCATCCTGCCAGACGATGACCGGCGACAGCGCCTCGCCGCTCACGGCATCCCACGCCAGACAACTCTCGCCCTGATTGGCGATGGCGATGGCATCCACCGGCCCGGCGGCAGCCAGCACCGCGCGGATGTTGCCCAGCAGTTCTTCCGGATCATGTTCCACATGGCCGGCGGCCGGATAAAATTGTGCGTGACGTCGGCTGGCCACGACCTCCGCCGTGCCGCCATCGCTCACCACAAGGCACCGGGTCGATGTCGTTCCCTGATCGATTGCGGCGATGCGCATCAATTGGTCTCCTGAAAGTGGAAAGCAATCTGGCCCGCTTCAAACGCAGCGCCGGGAATGGGCACCAGTACACGGCGTTCAGGAGGCCAACGGCCGGTCTTGCTCCACACTTCCGTTCCGTCGAGATGAAGCGAAAGCCGGCCTTGAACGTGTCTGGTGAAGCGAAGCTGAAAGTCGCGAAATGCGGGTCTGTCGAGCCCACCCGGCCGCAACATGGCGGGAACCGCCAGCTTGAGCGGATCGGCGAAGGTGACGGGCACCCCCGGCGCGCCGCATGGTTCCCGAACGAGATCGTCAGCCACCGCCGCGCCAACCCGGCGGCCTTCGCGAAACGCCCAGCCGCCCGTTTCCACGGCTCGCAAGACATTCCCGCCGGCGAAAAATATCGGGTTGGGCATCCGTCCGTCCTGATCGATCAGCGGCCCGGCGCTGCCTGCCGCAACATCCACGGGGGATGCATTGAGAAGCGCTACCTCCGGCGTGAACCGCCCAGTAAGCAGAATACCGTCGCATTGAACCGTCATGATGCGACCATCCGCAAGACGGATATCGGCCTCCTCGACCCGGCCGCGTCCGCGAATATCCGTGAGTACCGCACCACAATGAAAGGGCACCCCGGCCAATCGCGGAAACCAATGGAAAGGCGACCGCGCCAGCGGATGCGGTTCCGGCTCGATCATCGCCACCGGCCGGACGCGATGCGTCAGGCAGGTTAGAAGCGCGGAAAAGGAAACCAGTTCCGAACCGACGATAAGCGGCCGGCGAAAGGGCATGATGCCGTGAAAGGCGACATAGGATTGCAGCGTGCCGGTGGTGATCACGCCTACCGGCCGGTCGCCGGGTAAAAGTCGCGCGGAGCGTGGTTTTTCCCGCGCGCCGGTCGCAAGCACGATACGCCGGGCCTTCAGCGTCTCGACGCCGCGCGCCGACGTCACCAGCAGCGCGCCATCCTGCCCGAGTTCCACCACGGAATGACCGGTGCGTATATCGACACCCGCATTCTGCGCCTGCCGCTGCAGGCGTTGCGCATAGGCCGGACCGAAATAGACGCGTCCGAATTCACGCATGCCGAAGGGCGAATGCAGGCAATGCCGGGTCGCGCCGCCAAGGGCCGGCTCGCGGTCAAGGATCATCACGCGGGCGATACCGCGCGCTTTCAGCTCCAGCGCCGCCGCCACACCCGCCGGGCCGCCGCCGACCACGATCACATCCGCACTCTTTTGCTGAAAAGCTTCCCCTGCGCTCATTGGTTATCTCCCGCGCGAACGGCAAGCGGGGTTGCCAGACGGTCGCCCGTCATCGCGGCCAGCCGGGCGTTGCAATAAAAGCCCTGGCAGCGGCCCATGCCGGCGCGGGTGCGCCGCCGCAGCCCACCGAAATCGCCCGGCGGCACCGGGCTTAAGAAGGTCGCCTCGATCTCGCGGCGGGTGACGAGTTCGCAATGACAGACGATTTCGCCATGATCTGTACGCTGCCAGTCCCGCTCGCAGGTTTCGGTCAGGTTGGGCATCGTCACGTCGGGAGCCGAGGGCGGTGGGACAAAATGCATGCCGAAACCTTCGTGAAGCTTCAGCGCATGCTGCGCCAGGCCGAGTGCGGCGCTGAGGCCGGTGGAGCGAATGCCGCCGAGCGTGATCGCGCGCCGGTCCGGCCGGGCGGAAATGCGGTAATGCTTCCTTTCAGACGCGGGGCGCAGACCGGCATAAACGGCGGTCACGGCAACGGAGGCCAGCGCCGGAACGATCTCCGCGCCGCGCTCCAGCAGTGCTTCCAGCGTCGCCGTCTCGACCGTCGCGCGCTCCCGGTCTTCCTGCTCTTCCGCCGTCGGGCCGACGAGAACATTACCGAAGGCGGTGGGGCACACCACGATGCCCTTGGTGATTTCGGTGGGAACGGGCAGGACGATGCGCGGCACATGCCGGCGGGCAGCCTTGTCCAGCACCACGAACTGCCCCTTGCGGGGCTTGATGGCGAAGTCGGGCGAAAGTCCCAGACGCGCATCGACGATATCGCCGAACAGCCCGGCGGCATTGACGACACTCGCGGCAAGGATAACGCCTGCGGTCGTCTCGATCCGCCACGCGCCGTCGAATACACCGGACAGGACTTCCGCGTTACGCACCAGCTGCGCGCCGAGCGCCACCGCCTGCGTGAGATAGCCCAACGGGGCGGACCACGGATCGATGATATGTTCGCCCGGAACGTCGAGCGCGGCGACAAGGCGGTTGGACAGGCCCGGCATGGTTTCACGGGCCTGCAAGGCCGTAAGGAACTCAAGCCCGGCAATGCCGTTGCGCCGCCCCTGATCGGCAATCGCCTGCAGTTTTCCCGCCTCGTCCGGGTTCCAGGCGCAGACCAGCGCGCCTGTTTCGACGAGGCTGAGGCCCATCTGCCCATGAATGGAGAGATATTTCTCCCGGCCTGATTTCACCAGTTCCAGTTCCAGACTGCCTTCCGGCGCATCGAAGCCGGTATGCAGGATGGCGCTATTGGCCTTGGAGGCGCCGGAGAGGATATCGGGGCCTTTCTCGATGACCACCACCTTCGCACCGGCCAGCGCGAAACGGCGGGCGACCGCGCACCCAACGACGCCGGCGCCGATGACGGCGACATCAAATTCCGTGGAGGGGGTTTCAGCCATGGGCTTCCCTTTGCCTTCGTCTTTCAAAGCGAAATCAACGGGCGCGACGGATCGCGCCGATGCAGCAGCAGCGTTCATAAACGGGAGTGAAATTCGCGCCTGTGCCAGTAGGGGCAGCCAGCGCCAGCCGGCAGCCCCCACGACTTTATTTCACGAAAGTCTTGGTCAGGCCCGCCGTGCGGTCGACGATGAGGACGACGGCAAGGGTGAGCACGATCAAGAGAACGGAAATGGCCGCGACGAGCGGATCGGCCTGCGTTTCCACATGCTGATACATGGCGACGGGAAGCGTGGTGATGCGTGGGCCGGTGAGGAACAGCGAAATTACCGCTTCATCGAATGACACCAGAAAGGAAAGTGCCGCCGTCGCCACGACACCCGGCGCGATCATCGGCATGGTCACGCGTCGGAAAATAGTGAGCGGCGATGCCCCGAGCGTGGAGGCGGCCTCCTCGAAGATCAGCGGCAGGCCGGCAAGCGAGGTGGTGAGAACACGCAGCGCATAGGGCAGCACGATGATGAGATGCGCAATCACCAGACCTGTGAAGGTGCCGAGCAGGCCGGCACCGGCAAAGACGATCAGGATCGCGAGGCCGAGAACGATAGTCGGCAGCAGCAGCGGCGCGGTGAAGAAGGCGAGAAGCGCATCCGCCCCGATCACCCGCATGCGAACGATGGCATAGGAGGCGGGCAGCGCGATCAGCATGGAGAGCGCGGTGACGATGATGGCGAGAAGGGTGCTGGTGCCGAGCGCTCCCATCATCTTGGAATTATGCATGAGATCGACATACCAGCGCAGGCTCCAGCCGGAGGGCGGAAAGGTCATGTAGCTATCGGCCGAAAATGAGATCGGCACGACGAGAACCACGGGCGCCAGCAGGAAAAGGAACATGATGAAGGCGACGATTTTCAGCGCCAGCGGAGCGGGACGTTCTTCCATCTTCGATCTCCTTTAAAGAATGGCCCGCAGAAGCCGGGAATAGAGCACCAGGGCAGCGCCGAAAATAACGAGAATGATCATCGACAGCGTCGCGGCGAGCGGCCAGTTGAGCGTCACGATGGCCTGATCGTAGATTTCCGTCGCCAGAAGGAAGACGCGCCCGCCGCCGAGCAGCTTGGGGGTGATGAACGAACTGACGGCGAGAACGAAGGAAAGCAGGCAACCGAGGGCGACGCCGGGCATGGTGAGCGGCACGATGATCCGCCAGAATACCTTCCACGGCGATGCGCCGAGCGTTTCCGCCGCTTCTTCGACACGCGGATCGAGCCTGCCGAAACCGGCAAGCAACGCCAGGATCATATAGGGCATCAGGATTTCGGTTAGCCCGATGACGACGCCGACCTTGTTGAACAGCAGCCGCACGCCGCTTTCGGCACCGAGAGCCAAAAGGATATTGTTGATGAGACCGTCATCGGCAAGGATCGCGATCCAGCCATAGGTGCGCACCACGGCCGAGGTGAGCAACGGCGAAATGACGAGCACCAGCAGCAGCGTTTTCCAGCGGCCCTGCGCCCGGTGAAGATAAAGCGCGATGGGATAGGAGGCGATGAGTGTGAGAACCGTGATAAGAAGACTGGTCAGGATGCTCTGGCCGATCAGTTCGATATAAAAGCCGTCGGTCAGGGTGGACGACCAGTTGTCGAGCGTGTGGGCTTCCCCGAGACCGCCGCCGCCAAGGCTTTCACGGAAAGAAAGCAGGAGCAGGTTGAAGACGGGCATCACGAAGGCCAGCCCATTGACCGCAATGATCGGCCCGAGAAGAAGCGTTGCGAGAAACACCATGGAGGATGTGCGGCTGCCGGGAGCCGTGATCATGACCGCCGCTGTCATTGGCCTGCTCCGAAGACCAGCGTGTCCTCCACCCGCCAGACGAGGCTGACCGCGCTGCCCGCCGCCACAGGTGTTTCCCCGCCGGAAGTCGCGCGCTCCACCGACAATGTCTGTCCGCCCGCGGCGATCTCGTAGTGAAGGATATCGCCTGCATAATAGACATCGCGAACCTCACCGGCGATGCGATTGACCGGCGCTCCGTCGAAATCGGGTGCGGCGTCACCGGCAACCGTCATGGCCATGCGGTGCGGCCGTACCATAAGGTCGATCGTGCCGTTGTGCGAGCCGGGCGCACGCAATACCGCATCCCCGACCGTGATGTGATCGCCGACGGCATTGCCGACCAGCCTGTTGGTGCGGCCGACAAAAGAGGCGACGAAAGCCGTCGCCGGGCGCTCGTAAAGATCGTGCGGCGTGCCGAGCTGTTCCAGACGCCCGCCATTGAGCACGGCGACCTTGTCGCACATGCTGAGCGCCTCGACCTGATCATGGGTGACGAAGATGGAGGTGATGCCGAGCTGTTTCTGGATACGGCGGATTTCAGAGCGCATCTCGTCGCGCAGCTTGGCGTCGAGATTGGAAAGAGGCTCGTCGAACAGGAGAATGGAGGGCTGTATGACGAGTGCACGCGCCAGTGCGACGCGCTGCTGCTGGCCGCCGGAAAGCTGGGCAGGCCGGCGATCTTCGCGCCCTTCCAGACGCACCATGGCAATCGCTTCGCGCGCACGCCGTTCCGCTTCGGCAGCCGGCACCTTGCGCATTTCAAGACCGAACATGACGTTCTTGAGAACCGTCATATGCGGGAAAAGCGCGTAGCTCTGAAAAACGAGGCCAATATCGCGCTTATAGGGCGCAAGCTGGGTCACATCCTTGCCGTCGATCAGGATCGAACCTGACGTCACGGGAGCAAGGCCGGCAATCATGCGCAGCGACGTCGACTTGCCGCAGCCGGATGGACCGAGGAAGGCAACCAGTTCGCCCTTGGGAATCTCGAGATTGAGATTATCCACGGCGACCATGGTTTCGTAGCGCTTGGTCAATGAACGAATCGAGAGAAATCCTGGCTGCATGATGTCTGAAGTTCCCATTCTGGCTTTTTGCCTTTCTCCAGAACATGTCCCATCCCGGCGGGTCGTGGACATGCCCTGTCCCTTGATCTATGCAATCGCGGCGGAAATTTACCTGCGCTCTGCGCGGCGCTTTCCCCATGCAGGCCTTCGGGCCACCCACCCCTCCATCGATCCCAACACCGACAGAGGAAATGAGCCGGGGCCTATGCCGTTTCCGCATCCGCCCGAAGGGGATGCGGAAGTCTTGCCATTTTTCACACCGGGCGTGAAAGCCTTAGC
The DNA here is from genome assembly GCF_053522445.1 of Agrobacterium sp. 22-221-1. Classification (NCBI taxonomy): domain Bacteria; kingdom Pseudomonadati; phylum Pseudomonadota; class Alphaproteobacteria; order Hyphomicrobiales; family Rhizobiaceae; genus Agrobacterium; species Agrobacterium sp. 22-221-1. The sequence continues at coordinate 73,422 of NZ_JBNWCL010000008.1, read as the reverse complement.
GGCTGAGCGGGATGACCTTGCGGCGCCAGTCCTGCGTGATCTGGTCACGAACCTTCGAGAGGCCGATCCAGTCGACCGGGATAACCTTGTCCATCGCCTTGACGACCGTACGATCGCTGACATCGGGAGCCACCGTGGCCTTGGCGTTGGTCGGCGCATAATACATGGCGGCGGTGAAGGCGGCCTGGGCTTCCGGGCTCAGCGCGTAATCGATGAACTTGCGGGCCGCCTCGGACGACGGGCCGCCCTTGACGAGGTTGAGCGTATTGATCTGCAGGATCGTGCCTTCCTTCGGAAGAACGACCTTCATCTTGCCCTTGGAACCGTCGGCATTGACCTGGCTGCGGGCATTCCAGCCCACGCCCAGCGACACCTGGCCGTTGACGACAGTCGGATAGACTTCCGGCTTCGGTTCCCAGGTCTGGACGTTCGGCGCGACTTCCGCCATGGCATTGATGCCGGCGTCGATATTCTTGATGAAGTCGGTGCCGCCATTCATGTGGTCCATGATGATGGTCGTACCGATACCGACGATGTCAGGGGCGCTCAGCATGGCGATCTTGCCCTTGAAGGCGCTGTCTTTGAGGGCATTCCAGCTGTCCGGCGCGGTCTTGATTGCATCGGTGTTATAGATGAGAACGAGGTTGTCGAAGGTCACGCCGACACCGGCGACGCCCTCGAAGCGGGCATTCGGATAGAGGTCGGCAACGTTCTTGGTCACGCTTTCATCGACCTTGTCGAACAGGCCTTCATCCGTGCCGGTCTTGGCGACGGAGACGTCCATCAGCGCGATATCGGATTGCGGAGCAGCTTTCTGGGCGCGCAGCGAGCCGAGCATGGCGGCGGAACCCTGCTGCGGGAAATAGTCTACCTTTATATCCGGGTTGGCGGCCATGAAAGGCTCGATGACGGCCTTGGTGTAACGCTCCTGGAAAAGGCCGCTATAGCCAAGGAACGTCACGGTCTGCTGGGCGTGCGCCGGCAGGGCGGCCGCGCCAAGCATGAGAATCCCACTCAGAAGTATCGATTTCTTCATTGTCCTGTTCTCCTCTATTGTTATTGGGAGTGGCGAACGGATCCGCCACCCGAAAGATTGTGTCAGGCGCTGAGCTTGGCCTGGACGAATTTATTGGCGCCGGAAATATCCGGCAGCTTCTCGCCGTTGCGCAGGCGTTCCAGAAGCACGATCTCGGCCTCCTGCATGCCGATGGCGCGTTCCGCCATGGCGCGGGCCTGGCTCGGATGAAGGGCGACAACCCCGCTTTCATCGCACAGGATCGCATCGCCCGGATTGATCATCTGGCCGCCGACGCTGATCGGAACGTTGATCGCGCCTTCCAGACCAAGGATCTTGGTGGTGATCGGCGACGGGCCGCGGCACCACATAGGCATGTCGACCTTGGTAAATTCCGAGAAATCGGTCGCCGGGCCATCGACGACACCGGCTTTCACACCCGCCATCTTCATGGTGTTGGTGATGACACCGCCCCAGCAGGCGTGACGGGTATCACCGCAACGGTCGATGAGAACGATATCGCCCGGACGCACGAGTTGCGTCAGGTAGTGAAGCATGGTCGAATCCGCATTCGGGATGCGCAACGTGACGGCGGTGCCCGCCACGCGCTTTCCCGGAAGAACGGCCCGGATTTCAGGATCGACGAAACCGGAATGAAGCACATGGCCGATCGTTGCGACTTCGACCTTTTCAAGAAGCTCGATGATGTCGGCGCCGATCTGTTCCGGCATGGGGTTGACGATAAACATTGGGTCTTTCTCCGATCAGAGAACGTGGTGGTTCGCCACCGGCACGTTGGCGCGCACCTTGGCCGAATAGTCGAAGTCGAGAGCGGCGCCGGCAGTTCCGACGGTGTCTGAGCATTGCGCGACGATGTGACCCCACGGATCGATGACCATGGAATGACCCCAGCAGGCCTTCTTGCCACCCGCATGGGTGCCGATCTGGCCGACAGCGAGGAAATAGGTCTGGGTTTCGACGGCGCGGGCGCGGGCCAGCACTTCCCAATGGTCCTTGCCGGTCATCAGCGTGAAAGCGGCCGGCAGAACGATGACATCTGCACCCTTGTCCCGCAGGGCGCGGAACAGCTCCGGGAAGCGGATATCGTAGCAAATGCCGCAACCCACCGTCCTGTCGCCAACCTTGTAGGTCACGACCTCTTCACCGCGGGCAACGGAATCGGATTCGCGGTAGCTGATGCCGTTCGGCGTATCGACGTCGAACAGGTGAATTTTACGGTAACGGGCGATCTGTTTGCCGTCCGGGCCGAAAACGAGCGTCGAATTGTAGAAGCGGTTGCCTTCCTTCTCGACGATGGAACCGGCATGCAGCGTGATCGCGTGCTTTTTGGCCAGATCCGAAAGCAGCGAGTAAATCTCGCCGCCGGGGAATTCTTCCCCGCTCTCATGCATTTCCTGAGGATTATCTCCAAGAAATGCGAAGTATTCCGGAAGGACAACAAGATCAGGACTATCCGCCTTGACTGCCTTCTCAATTAAATCGGCAGCAACCTTGAGGTTTTCTGCCTTGTCGTTCTGGGTATTCATTTGAACAAGTGAGACTTTCACGTTGCTCTCCTCTCATGTTGCGAGGAGAATTAAGAACGGGAACTGTTTTCCTGACAAACGGAAAAACTCTATCGAAACCCATAAGGTAAGCTTATAGATTAATCATTTTGCGTTGCAGCATAAAATTTAAGCTGCGGCCGTCATCCATTGCGTGGTGGTTTCACTGACGATTTCCGTCGCCATGTCGGCAATGGCACGGGCAAGCGCGTTGTCGCCACGCTCCTGATAAACCGTGTGGAAGGTAAGAGGCGGCACCGGCGGCGTGATGTCGAGAATACGCGCTTCGCCCGATTTGATGATGCCGTCCACCAAAACGCGCGGCAAGGCGCCCACCCCGACGGCCGTGGCCACAAGGCGCGTCATGATCGACAGCGAATTGGAATTGTAGATGCGGCTATCGGACAGTCCATGGGAATCGAGAAGCGCCCGCAACGCCTGATGCGGCTGCGAGCCGGTCGAGAAGGTAAGCAGCGGAAAATGCGCGATATCTTCAAGCGTCACACCGGTTTCCGGCAGCGGCAGCTCGACGGCGCCGACCCAGCAGGATTCGAATGTACAGAGCGGTGAATTATAAATATCCGCAGCCATGATCGGCCCCATGATGAAACCGACATCCACCTCGCCGTTCTGAATGCGCTGCGAGAGTTTCAGGCTGGTATCGATGGTCAGATCGAGGCTGACACCGGGATATTGTTCGTTGACGCGGCGGATGAGAAGCGGCAGCCAGGCATAGACGATCGTATCGGCGGCACCGATCCGCACCGTACCCCTCAGCGCCTCGCGGTTACTGACGATCTGCCGGAACTCGCCGGTGAGGTTGACGATCTTTTCGGCATGTTGCAGCGCCAGACGACCGGCGGGCGTCAGGTTGACGCAGCGCACATCGCGCGTGAACAGCACGACACCGAGCTCCCGCTCCAAAGCGGCAATCCGGTTGGATACCGATGCTTGCGTTGTGTGCAAACGTTCCGCGGCTGCCGAAAAGCTGCTCAATCGGGCAGCCCAGAGAAAAGTTTCGAGGAATCGCGTATTCATGGGCTCAATCTTCTCGCATGGCTCCGCGATCCAGCTCCAAGTCTCTGGCTTCGTCTTGCCCTTGGCCTTTGTGGTTCAAGGGGCAGTATGTCCGATGCGCGCGCCCATAGGCAAGCGATCAAAGCCGGCACCTCCCTTTCTCATGGGGATCGCGCCGGCCTCGTTTGCAGGGCGAGAGAATAGCCTTGAGGCGACGGGATGGCGGGAGCCAACAGGCACCCGCCATCCCTGCCCGGTTCTTAGTGACCGCCCTTTGTGGCCGGCGCCGGCGTGTTGAGAAGCTGCTGTTCCCAGAGATAGGCGATGCCGCTGCCGCCGAAGTGCTGGATGAGGATTTCGGTCAGCTCCTCGACATGGTCGGTGCGCGCCCAATCGCGCTGCCATTCGCCGGCGAGCGCCATCACGGTCATCGGGTTCGCACCGGCCGCGATCATGCGCTGGATGGCAACTTCGTGAGACTCCTTCGAAATCCCGCCCGACGCATCGGTGATCACGGTCACGTCCCAACCTTCGCCGGCGGCCTGGATGACGGGCATTGCGACGCAGACCTCGGTCCACAGGCCGGCGATGATCAGTTGCTTGCGGCCGGTCGCCTTGACGACGTTCACCACATTCTCGTCCTGCCAGGTGTTCACCCAGGTGCGATCGATGACTTCCTGGCCGGGAAACACGTCGGTAATCTGCTTGAAGAGCAGTCCGCCGCGCGCCGCGATCACGCTGGTAAGAACGGTCGGAACATTGAAGGCTTTTGCCAGCTTCGCCAGTGCGGTCGTGAGGTTAACCACAGCCTGCGGATCGTGGCTGTTCAGGTTCGCGAGCTGATAGGGCTGATGATCGATCAGAACGAGGACGGAATCTTCAGGGCGGAGAAGTGAATCGAGGCCGTTACGAAAGGTCATGGGTTCATCCTATGTTGGCGGTTTATTGAAGCGCTTGCGCAAAGACATGCGCCCCTTCGGGCGTTGCCGCGGGACGAAACTTGTCATTCCTGTTTATGATGCGGTAGTCCTTGTCAGCGCTGAGCTGTGTCGCAGAATGAGGAACGCTGAGTGGATATCGAAGATCTTCGGACATTCGTCGAAGTTGCAGATGCGGGAGGCGTCACTTCAGCCGCGCTGCGGCTCGGCATCTCCAAGTCGATGGTCAGCCGGCGGCTCATGCGGCTTGAAGCCGAGCTTGGTGTCCAGCTTCTGGCCCGATCCACACGCGGCGCTTCCCTGACAGAAGCGGGCGCAACCTTCCGGGACTATGCGGCAAGGATTTCAGCCGAAATCGATGTGGCGAGGGAGACAATTCTTCCGGCTGGCGAGCTCCGCGGGCGTCTGCGGATTGCTGCGCCGCTTTCTTTCGGCCCGACGCATTTCGCACGGGTGATTGCGCAAATGGCGTGCCGCTATCCCCAACTCCAGATCCAGACCTGTTACACGGATCGTTTCGTGGATTTGATCGCAGAAGGGTATGATTGCGCGATCCGGGTCGGCCACCTTCAGGATTCCAACCTTGTCGCCAGACGCGTCGGCCCCCTCTACGGAAGTTTCGTCGCCAGCCCGGACTATATCAGGGCCCACGGCTCTCCGGAGACACCGGAAGAACTCCTAACCCATCAGGCGCTCATGCAGGGAACGGAGACCTGGCAGGTGATGGATGGAGACAGGGTGACAAGCATTCGCCCACAGGGACGTTTCAAGGCCGACAACGGGGCCGCCCTCGCCGTCGCCGCGGTTGCCGGTCTGGGGATCGCCGTGTTGCCCGACGATCTCATCAAGGATCATCTGGACTCGGGCGAGCTGGTCCGCGTCATGAAACGCTATCCGCCGCCGCCGGCGGGAATATTTGTCGTCAGACCGCCCGGCCAGCATCCGGCAAGAAAAATCCGGGTGCTGACCGAAATGCTGATCGAGTGCTTTGACCATGGCCCGGCGACAGCGTTCCGCTCCAATGCCGGGGGAAGCCCCCCGGCCGCCACCTGACCGGCACGTTTTAAAACCGAACGCGCTCTATCCGTCACTCAGCAATGGGCTTCGGGAGAACCAGATCGCCGACGGTGTATGTGTGAAACTCGCTCCTGGAGACGGTGTCCAGTTTCCGGAATTTTTCGACGAATTGCGGATCGGAAAAGAACTCGTCGACATTGCCGGTTCCCTGAATGGCCTCGACATTAACAACGGTCTCTCCGTCGGTGCTTTTCGCAAGGCTGCTCCAGAGAAACCCTTCTTTTCGTTCGGCAACATAGTGAACGACATCCTGAATAATGGCGAAGGCTTCGTCCTGCTTTCCCGGATGCGCATGAATGACGTTGACAACGAAAGTTGTGGGAGAGGGAGAGCCCGCAAAAGCTGCGGTAGGTTTCGTTTCCATGAGTTATCTCCATTTGAAGCTCGGGCCATTTCGGCCGCGGCGACATCTGGATATCGGAAGCAAAATAGCGGATAAACGAGCTGCTATTCTTAACATACCGGACAAAAATTCCTTAATTGCGGCGTCATGGACAAGCTCGGAACACTCGGCATATTCATTCAGGTGGCGGAAGCGGGAAGCTTCGTGGCCGCCGGGCATCGCCTCGGCATCTCAGGATCAGCCGTCGGAAAAGCCATTGCGCGTCTGGAGGAGGAGCTGGGCGTAAGACTGTTCAATCGCTCGACGCGCAGCATGGCCCTGACGGAGGACGGAAGTTTCTTCCTCGATACATGCCGGCGCATCCAGTCCGAATATGAGACCGTGCAGGCGCAACTGTCGAGATCGCAGGCCGTTCCGCGCGGGCAACTCCGTGTGAGCCTTCCGCTTGCGGGCATGCTTCTGATGCCAACGATATCCGCCTTCATGGAGGCGTATCCCGAAATCAGCCTCGACCTCGATTTTACCGATCGTCTGGTTGATGTCATCGAAGAGGGATTCGACGCCGTCATCCGAACGGGCGAGATCAGGGACACACGGCTGATGAGCCGCAAGCTCGGCACTTTCAGACACAGCGTCGTGGCGGCGCCTGACTACCTCAAGGCGCATGGACGCCCGGAGGTTCCGGAAGATCTTGTCCGGCACCGCTGTCTCCACCATCGCTTCGCCAATTCCGGAAAGCTTGAGCCGTGGCCGCTGGTTCGCGAAGGACGCGAAATCAGGATCGATCTTCCGGTCGCCACCGTTGCGAGCACGCTGGAGCCCCTGATCTACCTTGCGGAACGATCGTTCGGGATAACATGTCTGCCCTCATTCGCGGTGACATCCGAAATCGCTCAGGGGAAACTGGTATCGCTGCTGGACGACTACATGGCCGACACAGGGACCTTCCGCGTCCTCTGGCCGACCAATCGATATCTCTCTCCAAAAGTCAGAGCATTTGTAGACTATATGGCCGCCAATCTTTTCGCCCGGTGATCGAACCGACGGCAAGCGCTCAGTAAGCGCCGCGATAATGATCCCTGATAAAGACGGGAAGATCGTTTGACGGCGGCGTAAAGGGCACCTGATACATCATGTCGCCGACAAAGCCTCGGTGATAGGTGCCATGATTGACGATATGCAGCACGATCTGCTCGCGGGTCATGACGCCTTTCCCTCCTCCGACAAATTCGAAATGAACGGCTGTCGCGAGGTCTACGTCCACCCAGGTGTCGACCATATCGACATACCAGCGGTCCATTTCCTGAACGGCTTGCCATAATTCGCCAATTGTGGGCGTATGGTCAGTGTTGCGGGCAGTGTAGCCGTGTTTCTTTCCTTGTAGATGATGCCTGAAAATATCGTCCACCACATAAACATGGTTCAGCGTATGCACCATGTTTCCGAACCGCGTCGGCCTCTGCCGCAGGGCTTCACCTTCCGGCAGCTCCATCACGCTTTTGAACGTCAACCCGTTCGCCCAGGCCTTGTAGTGTACCAGCATTTTCAGGGTGTCCATTGCCGAGGCGGTGGATGCGTGAACGGGGCTGAGCGGCGCAATACCCATGCTGAAACTCCTTCGTATTTTTGAACTTCAAAAACGATGATCGGGTTGATCCGGCGCCGACGCCCCGGACTGGAAGCATTGGATGACGATCAGCGTACCGCGATCTTTTCCTGCAAGAGCCGGATGGCGAGATGCTGGATCAGAATGATCGTCTTGGCATCGCGAATATCGCCGCGACCGATCATCCGCATCGCCTCGGGCAAGGCGATTTCCAGCACATCGATGTCTTCGCCCTCGTCCATTGAACCGCCGCCTGCCCCGACCTTATGTTTCTCGGCATATTCGCCGTAGAAAAAGGCGAGATATTCCGTGACCGATCCGGGGCTCATATAGATATCGAACAGATGCGTAAGTTCGGAAACCTCATAACCGGTTTCCTCGATCAGTTCCGCACGCATTCGCGTCGCCGGGTCAGCGCCTTCCAGCAGCCCCGCCGGTGTCTCGATCAGCGATTCCAGACCGCCATTCAAAAGCACCGGCAATCGGAACTGGCGGGTCAGCAGGACATTGTCGCTTGCCGGATTGTACAACAGGCATGTCGCCCCGTTGCCGCGATCATATGCCTCCCGGGTCTGCCGTTGCCAGCTTCCGTCCCTCAACTGAAGTTCATACTCATACTTGGTCAGCCGTCCCCAATCATCCGCCAATACGCGTTCGGAAATGGGGCGGTAAACACTGCTACTCATCAAAGTCACCTCGTTTTCGTCTGTCTTTTCAAAGGCCTTGCAACCGGCCTTCGACATGCGTGCGCGTTTCGCCGCCAACCCATATCTGGCCGGCATCGTCGCGGGTCAGGTAAATGCGGCCGTGGCGGCCAAGGCGCGTTCCCTGCGCCGCGACATAGTCTTCGCCAACCACACCCGTCGCGAACAGCCATTGCGCCAGCGAGGCGTTGAGGCTTCCGGTAACGGGGTCTTCAACGATGACGCCCAGATGATCGCTGAAAAAGGCGCGAACCTCAAAGGCGGTCTCGCCGCCTTGCGCATGAGGACCAACCACACCGATATCGATGCGACCGGGCCAATTGCGGGCCGGGTCGAGGCCAAGCACCTTTTCGGCCGATGCCAGCCTGATCCCCAGCCAGCCGGGACCATTATCGATCCAAGCGGCGTCGATGATATCGCAAGCCTCGATCCTCAATAGCTGCCGCGCCTCTTCCAGTTCGGCCGGCGTCGGTGCGCCGGAACGGATAAGCGGCGGAGCGGCAAAACAAAGTCGCCCATGCGACCGCCGGATCGTGACCAGTCCCGCACCGCATTCCTGAACAATGGCGGTTTGATTTTTTGCCATGCCGCTGGCCGAAAACCAGGCATGACAGCTGCCGAGTGTGGGATGCCCGGCAAAGGGCAACTCCCTGTCCAGCGAGAATATCCTGACCCGGTAATCAGCCTGCGGATGGGTGGGTTGCAGCAGGAAGGTGGTTTCGGAAAGGTTGAACCAGCGCGTCAATCCCTGCATTTCATCCGTCGACAAAGCATCGGCGCCGATGACGACCGCCAACGGATTGCCGGAAAGCGGCCCGGAGCCGAACACGTCGATCATATGGATAACAAAACTCATGACACGGCTCTTTCAGTTGGGATTGATCGGCAACACGGACGGCGAGCTGTCAGCTCTGCGAGAGAAGCAATTTCAACCCCGCAACGGCAAATACCGCAGAAAGCACGGATTCGATCCAGCGCCGCAATCTGGTGTAGAGCGCAATCATCGAGGCGGTGGAAAAGAGAAGCGCATAGCTGCCGAATACGATGACGCCGAGAAGGGCGCAGCCGCCAATGATTGCCGGCAACATGCCCGCAGGCGCGTCCTCGCGAAACCCCAGCGACATGATCGCTATCCACGCCATGATCGCCTTCGGATTTCCGATATGCATGAGGAGACCCTGGCGGTAGAGCGCCCGATAGGGCGGCGTCGCACGCCCGGTATTCGTCCCCACAAGGTCGGAGACCGGCTTCAGGGCCGACCTGCCCGCTCGAAAGGCCAGATATAGCAGGTAGATGCCGCCAAATATCTTGATGATGAAAAGCGCCTGGGCATAGGCGGCCAGCACGGCGGACATGCCCGTCGCCGCAAGGATCGCCCAGAAGAGCGAACCGGTGATGACACCGGCCGCCAAAGCGAGGGCGGGCAGACGGCCATCGCGCATCGCCGTGCCCATGATCGCCATGTTGCTTGGCCCCGGGCTGGCGGTGGCGACGATATAGGTGCCGTAGACGAGGGCGATCTGGCTGACGATCATTCCGATTTCTCCAGAAGCAGGACACTGCCCCAGCACTATTGCTGGAGGTCTCCGCGATGAACGATGTGGACCTTGTTGCCGTCAGGGTCACGCAGATAGGCGCCGAAATAGCCGTCTCCGTAGTGCGGGCGCGGCCCCGGACCTCCTTCATCCGTGCCGCCATGCGCAAGGCCGCCGGCATAGGCCATCTCCACCGCCTCTTTCGACGGTGCCAGAAAGGCGACCATGCCGCCGTTGCCAACCGTGGCCGGCTCGCCGTTGAAAGGACGATAGACATAAAAGCGGGGCAATGGGGAGTGTGCTGCCACCCAGCAAAGCGCCGCAGGCCCGCCATCCGGGGTAACGACCCGCCGCGTCAGGCCGAGCGGGACAAGCACGGCATCGTAGAAGCGTTCCGCCCGCTCAAGATCACGCGTTCCGACGGTTACATGGCTGAACATTCGATCCTCCAAGCGCCGGCATGATGGCCGATTGCCCGCCGTAAAGTGTGGATTTCAATCAGCGTCGTCATAGCCTATGTTACACTTGCTGTTTATTGAAATAGTGTAACGTGACACTTTTATCGAAGGTAAGGCTGTGCTGCTGCAATCCCCCTGGACTCCCCGTCTTGCAGATATTGAGGCGAATGCCGCAGAACGGCTGGTGCTTGCTCTTGCCGATGACATCATTGAGGGTCGGCTGACGGGCGGCGACCGTCTGCCCGCCCATCGCGATCTCGCATGGAAACTAGGGGTGGGGCTTGGCACGGTGACAAAAGCCTATTCAGTGCTCGAACGGCGCGGACTGACACGCAGCGTCAAGGGGCGGGGAACATTCGTCGCGCTCCAGGAGGCGCACAAGGATCGGCAGTTCGACCTCTCCTCCAATGCGCCGCCGGCCACGCTCAACGCCCGCATTCTGGCCAAGACGCTAACGGGGATCGCCCGCAGGATCGATGCGGATCACATCAATCTTTACGCCCCGCCCGCCGGACATCTGGAACACCGCCGCATTCTGGCCCACTGGCTCGAAACGCTGGGTCTGACCGTCGATCCGTCACATCTGGTGCTGACAAGCGGCGCCCGCCAGGCCCTGGCGCTGGCCTTCGATCTCGCCTGCGGCCCAAAGGGCCTGCTCCTGACCGAACGGATCACCTATCCCGGCGCGATCGCACTGGCCCGGCGTAAAGGATACCGGATGCAGGGTGTTGAAATCGATGCCGAAGGCATGGTGCCGGAAGCGCTTGCCGCGGCGCTCGCTGGCACGGCGTCGCGTGACGGCACAACAGTCTATCTGACACCGACGCTGCATAATCCGACAACCGTCACCATGGGCGCGGTGCGGCGGCAGGTCATTGCGGATATTTGCCGCCGGGCGGGCGTATGGATCATCGAGGACGGCGTTTATGCGGCATCGGCCGAGGCCTTGCCGCCGCTCGCCTCATTGGCCCCTGAAATCTCGTTTCATGTGAACGGGCTCTCCAAGTCCCTTGGTCCCGGCCTGCAGATCGGCGTGCTTGCATTGCCGGCCGGGCTGCACGACACCGCCGAAGACCTTCTGCAGGACATGCCGATGGCCCCATCCGCACTTTCCTGCGCGGTGGTTGAAGATTGGCTGACCTCCGGCATCATCTCGTCAATCCAGCGGGATTTACGCCACGAGGCCCGACGGCGCTCCAGCCTGGCGGTTTCGCTGCTCGGCACGAACCAGCTTGGCTCGCATCCCGATGCATACAACGTCTGGCTGCCGATGGAACGTGACGCCGCCAATCGTTTCGCATTCGCCGCTGCGGCGATGCGTATCAAGTTAACCCCTCCGAAATCCATGCTGGTGAATCCCGGCGATCCGGCGAGCGGTATTCGGCTCTGTCTCGGCAACCCGTCATTCGACGATCTCACGGAGGCGCTGACGCTTCTGGCGGGACTGCTGAAGCGTTGGCCTTGAGGCCATCGGCAAATAAACGACGATACGAAAATTGCATGGAAGCGACCGTATATGATGAGTGATCACTCGCTTGTGCCGGACCAGAATGCGTGGACCCCCTGGAGCCCTGCCGAACTGTCCCAGCGACTGGACGGCGTATCGCGGCCATGGTGCGTTGTCGGCGGCTGGGCTCTCGATCTCTGGCACGGGAGCAAGACGCGCGAGCATGACGATCTCGAATTCACGGTCCTGCGCGAAGATCTGGGTATCTTTCGCCGGAAACTGGGTGACATGGAGTTCTATACCGTCAACGATGGCGTTATCGAACCGCTGCCAGCGGACCAGCACCCGGCTCCCGAGATTTTTCAAATATGGTGCTTCGATCGCCCTGCCGGGTGCTGGCGCGCCGATATGATGATCGAGCCGGGGACGAATGACACCTGGGTTTACAAGAGAAATCCGGAAATAAGGCGGCCGCGGATCGAAATGGTGTCGCTGACCGCAGACGGCATCCCTTATCTCAATCCCTCCGCCGTGCTTCTGTTCAAGGCAAAGCACAGGCGCTCCAAGGACGAGGACGATTTCGCAAGAGCCCGGCCAAAATTACCTCTTTCGGAACGCCTTTGGCTGCGAGACTGCCTCGACCGCCAGCACCCGGGTCACGGCTGGGTACGGGCGCTGCGCCTCCCGTAAGGCCCGCTTGCGGTTAAACCGTTCGCGAAACGCCAAAAGCGCCTCATTTTGCGACTTTGATCGCCCAATGTTTAGTCAAACATCGGAGGCGCATCTGTTTTATGCAGCAGCACCTATCTAAACGGATAGGTACTGCGCTTTCAAACCAGCCATACTACCCACCCAAAAGAGTGAAGTCCCTATTCGCCTAAGCTCTTTCGTCCGGCGGCAAGCCGATGCACCGTAAGGCATCGGAACAAGCGGCGCAGTCACCGGAAGCTCGGCAAGCGTCGGATACGCAACTTCAGGACTGGTTTTGCCCGCATATGCAAGTCGTTGCGGTGCTGAAGGAGATATCGAGAATGCGTGACGTCCATGTTCGTGTCGTATCCCCCATCGTAACGCGCGGCTTTCGCAAGCTGGCGGATCTCAAGGCGCTGGAATATCCCGGCATCAGCCTTTCCCACGCCGAAATAGCCACCGGGCCGGGCTCGATTGAAAGCGAGTTTGAGGCGGCGATGTCCGTTCCCGGCACCCTGCTTGAAATAGCCCGCGCCGAACGTGAAGGCGTCGATGCCGTCATCATCGATTGCATGGGCGATCCCGGCCTGCGCCCGGCCCGGGAGATTTCCGGCATGGTCGTTCTCGGGCCATGCCAAACCGGCATGCATGTTGCTTCCATGCTGGGACACAAATTCTCCGTCATCACCGTCATGCGCCGCCTGATCCCGTCTTTTGAAAACACCGCCGCCCTTAGTGGCCTTTCCAGCAAGCTGGCCTCAGTGCGCAGTGTCGATATTCCCGTGCTGGATCTCGAGGCGGACCTTGCCGCCACCGCCCGCCGCCTCGTCGAGGAAGGCAGGAAGGCGGTGGAGGAAGACGGCGCGGAAGCCCTGATCTTCGGCTGCACCGGCCTGATGGGATGCGCCGCCGGCCTGCGTGAAGGGCTGCTTGCCGAGGGCATCGACGTTCCCGTCGTCGATCCCATCCCGACAGCCGTTTCCATTGCCGCCGGCCTCGTCCGCGCCGGCCTTTCCCAGAGCAAGACGACCTATCCGGCACCGCCGGAAAAGGAACTGATCGGCTACGACGCACTGCACAGGGCCATGTTGCCGCAAGCGGCCGAATGACGGGAGATCACGCAACATGGCGGTATCCGCAATGACGACAACGGACAAGCAGATGGACGGCCTACCCCTCGCTCAGGTTTCGCCGGCGCGAAAACGCTCCAGCGACGGTTTCGGCTTCTGGCTGCTCCTGCTGCCCGCCCTGATTTTTTTCATCGCCTTTTTCGTCGTGCCCACCGCCTCGCTTTTCGCCCTCGCCTTTAACAAATCGGTGGCCGGCGTCATCACATTGTCGAGCGCGATCACCTTCGACAATTTCGTGCGCATCTTCACCCGCGCCATCTATTACGAGGCCATCTTGCGTTCCGTCGGCATTGCCGCCGTGGTGGCGCTCGTCTGCCTGGTGCTCGGATATCCGCTTGCCTATGTCATCGCCAAAACGGTCAATCCCGGCCGTAACACCCTGCTGATGATCCTCGTATTATCGTCCATGCAGCTCGACATGGTCATCCGGCTCTATGGGCTGATGGTACTTCTGGGCGATAACGGTCTCATCAACGGCGCGCTCATCCGCATGGGTGTCATTTCGCAGCCGCTGCCGCTGATGTACAACATTTTCGGTGTCGTGGTCGGGCTGGTGCAGATCACGCTGCCTTTCATGATCCTCTCCCTGATCGGCATCATCAAATCCATCCATCCGGCGCTGGAAGAGGCGGCCAGATCGCTTGGCGCTTCCCGCACGAGAGCCTTCTTCTCCATCGTGCTGCCACTTTCCATGCCGGGAATTCTGGCGGGCACGCTGCTGGTCTTCGCGCTCGCCATTTCATCCTATGTCGTGCCGGCGCTGATGGGCGGCTGGAAGGTCATGGTCATGCCGATCCACATCTACCAGCAGGTGGCGGAAACCGGACGCTGGCAATTCGGCGCGGCAATCGCCGTGGTCCTCTTCGTCACCAGCCTGATGGCGATCGCCGTCTATCACCGCGCCGCCATGCGCACCACGGGAGGGCGCAGCTGATGCGTGAGGAATCATCCATTCCGCTTGTTTTCAGGCTTCTGTCGGTCCTGACACTGACCGTCCTGCTGGTGCCGGTCATCATCGTCATCCTGTCCGGGCTGAATGCCGGCGATTACCTGACCTTTCCGCCGCAGGGTTTTTCCCTGCGCTGGGTCTATGCCTTCCTGACCTCGCCGACCTTTCTCTCGGCCTATGGCGTTTCCTTCCTCGTTGCCGGCATCTCGACAGCGATATCGACGGTACTAGGCACCATGGCGGCCCTTTTCCTGACACGGTCGTCCAGCCGGCTTGTCGCACCTTTGCGCGCCTTCTTCATGATGCCCATCGTCCTGCCGGGGGTGGTGCTTGGCCTTGCGCTCTATGTGTTTTACGTCACCACGGGCATCGGGCTGGCGCGGAGCATGACCGGGCTTATCATCGGCCATGTCATCGTCACCTGCCCCTTCGTCATCGCCACGGTCACCGCCGCACTCGTCGGCTTCGACCGCAGCCTGGAAGAGGCGGCACGCTCGCTCGGAGCGTCTCCCTTCACCGCTTTCCGCCTCGTGACGTTGAAGATCATTTCGCCGGCCATTTCGGCGGGCACCATCTTCGCCTTCATCATTTCCTTCGGCCAGTTCGAAGTGACGCTGTTTCTCTCGACGCCAAACCTGCAAACCTTGCCGATGGCCATGTATGTGGCGCTGCGCTACGCCTTCGAACCCACTGCGGCTGCGGCAGGCATCTTCGCCATCCTTCTCGTCGTCGTCTCGATGGTGGCGACCTCCAGGCTCATCAATCTGAAGCGCATTTTCGGCGGCTAGGGCTCCGCCGGACATTCAATGAAATACCCGTATCCATAGATTCAAAAACAAGGGGAACATGGACATGACAGGAATGACATTCGATCCCGGCCGCCGCAGGCTCCTCAAGATGGGTGCTGCAGCCGCAACCTTGCCGCTCTTCAACATCAACCACGCCTTCTCGCAGGACGTGACCTATGACGGTTCCGTTTTCGATGCCGGCGGGGCGGTGTTGAGGGTAGGCGAATGGGGCGGCCCGTGGGGCGAGCTGGTGCACAAATATCTGCTGACCGACTTCGCCAAAGATTTCAACTGCAAGATCGAATATGATTCCACCTGGCCGTGGTTTCCGAAATTCGTCGCCAACGGGCCGAAGAAACCGCCGCTCGACATCACCAACTGGAACCTGCCGGAAATGTTCAAGACGGCGGCAGCGGGCGATTTCTTCCACACGATCGACGAAATCCTTCCCAACCTGCCGAACGGCAAAAATCTCTGGCCCTTCGCCACCTCGAACGGCGTCGGCGTCACCTGGGCCTTCAACCAGTATGTGCATGCCTATCGCACCGACCTCGTCACGCCGCCGCCGACCAGCTTCAAGGACATGTGGAAGCCAGAATTCGCCGGCAAGCGCGGCACCTACATCACCTCCAACACGCTGCAGATGGACTTCTTCCTCGTCGCCTGCTCGCTGTTCGGCAAGGATCAGTACGATCTCGATGCCGGTTACAAGGCGATGAAGGAATTGATGCCCGCCAAGATTTCGGATTTCACCGGCAACATGCAGACGCTGATGGATCGCGGCGAGGTGGTCATCGCGGTGCAGAGCGACGCCGAACCCATGCAGGCCCGCGACAAGGGCGCGCCTTTCGCCGTGATGTACTGGAAGGAACTCCAGCCGATCCTGACCCAGACCTACACGGTCAGCCGCTATTCCGAGCCGACCCAGAAGAAGCTTGCCTATGCGCTTCTCAACCGGGCGCTGGAGCCGTCCTTCATGACCAATATGGGCAAGGAATTCTACCTGCGCCCCACCGTTTCCAACGCCGTCCTGCCGGATAATCTCGTCAAGGCCGGTATCGTCAACAGCGCCGACGCCACCAAGGATTTCTGGTTGCCGGACTGGAAGGCCTATCTCGAAAACGAAGACGATATCGTCGAGACCGTGAACGAAATCTTCGCGGGCTGACCCTCGCACCCGCAGAACGTCGTGGCCGGTCCCGCCGGCCACGCCCCAGAGGGAAAGGACAACGGAAGCCGATGTCGGATATTCAACTGAAAAGCCTCGTCAAATCCTATGGCGACAATGTCGCGGTCGCGGGCATCGATCTGCACATAGAGCAGGGCGAATTCTTCTCGCTGCTGGGACCTTCCGGCTGCGGCAAGTCGACGACATTGCGCATGATCGCCGGCTTCATCCGCCCATCATCGGGGCAGATTCTGATCGGATCGGATGACGTCACCTATCTGCCGCCCGAAAAGCGCGACATCGGCATCGTCTTCCAGAATTATGCGATTTTTCCGCATATGAACGTGGCCGAAAACATCGCTTTCGGTCTGAAGCTGCGAAAGAAATCCAGGGAAGAAATCGACCGCTCCGTCGCCTTCGCATTACGCCAGGTCGGCCTTGCGGGATATGAAAACCGCTATCAGCGCCAGCTTTCCGGTGGCGAGCAGCAGCGTGTGGCCCTTGCCCGCGTGCTGGTTACCGAACCGCGCATCCTGCTTCTCGATGAACCGCTTTCGGCGCTCGACAAATCGCTGCGGGAGGAAATGAAATACTGGATCAAGGATCTGCAAAAGAAGCTCGGCATCACCACCGTTTACGTGACCCACGATCAGGATGAGGCGCTCACCATGTCCGACCGCATCGGCGTGATGCAGAAAGCCAGAGTCGAGCAGGTGGGCACGCCGCAGGAAATCTACGAGAGGCCGAAGACGCTTTTCGTCACCACCTTCATCGGCCAGTCGAATGTCATCGACGCCACAGTGAGGGGCCGCCAAGGCGAAAGTCTGGTGGTCAGCTTCGGCGACACCGTGGCGCTGACACGTGTTCCCGCCGAAGACTTCGCCGATGGCAAAGCCGTCAAGCTCGTCGTCAGGCCGGAAAACATCATCATCGGCGAGGCCGGCACCGGCGTTCCGGCAACCGTCGTCTCTGAAACCTATCAGGGCGCCCTTGTCCGCTACCATCTTTCGGTCGGCGGGCAGGATATCGTCGCCGAACGGCAGAACCAGTCCCATCTCGCCAGGCTGTCGCCCGGACAGGCGATCGGCGTGACATGGGACCCGGAACGATCCGAAGTCTTGGTGGCCTGAGACCCGGCCACCGGAACCAGAAAATCGGGAAAGGATGCAATGTGCGGTGACCAGCCGCGCAGGCGCCCTTCCCTTGTCAATCGACAGGAGAAAGACATGCGTATTGGCATTGATGTGGGTGGCACGAATACCGACGCCGCCCTTATGGATGGGGCAGCGGTCATCGGCGCCTGCAAAAGCCCGACAACGGCCGATGTCGGCTCGGGCATCGTGGCGGTGCTGAACAAGCTTCTGGGCATGACGGGCGTATCCGTCTCGCAAATTCAGGCGGTGATGATCGGCACGACCCATTTCACCAATGCCGTGGTCGAGCGCAAGCGCCTGCTGGAAGTCGCCGCCATCCGCCTCGGCCTGCCGGCCACCAAGGGCCTGCCGCCGCTGACCGACTGGCCGAAGGACTTGGCCGACACGCTTGGCCGACACACCTTCATGCTGCGCGGCGGACATGAATTCGACGGGCGCACCATCGCGCCTCTCGACGAAAAGGGGTTGATGGAGGTTGCCGCCACCGTGCGCGAACGCGGCCTGAAGACGGCGGCCATCACCTCGGTTTTTTCACCGGTCACGCCGGAAATGGAGCTTCGCGCCGCCGAAATCCTGCGCGATGCGGTTCCCGACATCGCCATCTCGCTCAGCCACGAAATCGGCAGAGTGGGTTTCCTCGAGCGTGAAAACGCCTCGATCATGAATGCCTCGCTGGCCGAGCTTTCCCGCAAGGTCGTCTCCTCCTTCCGCAGCGCGCTGAAGGAACTCGACATCAAGGCGCCCTTTTTCATCAGCCAGAACGATGGAACACTGATGTCTCCCGACTATGTGGAGCGTTATCCCGTCCTTACCTTCGCCTCCGGCCCCACCAATTCCATGCGCGGCGCTGCGATGCTGGCCGGTGTCAAGGAAGCCATGGTGGTCGATATTGGCGGCACGACATCGGATGTCGGCATGCTCGTGCACGGTTTTCCGCGAGAATCGGCGGTTGCCGTCGATATTGGCGGTGTACGCACCAATTTCCGCATGCCGGACGTGCTGGCCATCGGGCTTGGCGGCGGCTCGCTGGTGCGTGACGAGGGTATGCGCATCGGTCCCGATTCCGTCGGTTACGAGATCACCAGCAAGGCGCTGGTTTTCGGCGGCGATACCCTGACCACTACTGATATTGTGGTGGCGGCCGGGCTGGAGGATATTGGCGATCGCTCCCGCGTTGCGCATATTCCCGCAAAAACCATCGAAAACGCACTCGACACCATGCATCGCATGGTCGATGAGGCCGTGGATCGCATGAAGACGAGCGCCGATCCTCTTCCCGTCATTCTGGTGGGCGGCGGCTCCATTCTGGTCTCGCGCGATCTTCCTTCGGCGTCAAAGGTTTTAAGGCCGGAAAACGCCTCCGTCGCCAATGCCATCGGCGCGGCCATCGCGCAGGTGGGCGGCGAGGTGGACCGCATCTTCTCGCTGGAAGGCACCTCGCGTGACGCCGTTCTGGCAAGCGCAAAGGCCGAGGCTTCGGAACGCGCGGTGAAGGCAGGGGCGGCAGCAGCCTCCGTCAAGATCATGGACATCGAGGAAGTGCCGCTTGCCTATCTGCCCGGCAGCGCCACCCGCATCCGCGTCAAGGCGGTCGGCGACCTGGTGATCGGTTGAGGACATGGCGATGAAACTCACACGCGAACATCTTGCCGATCTTGCCGTCGGCGCGGCTTTTCTCGGAACCGGCGGCGGCGGCGATCCCTATGTCGGGCGCATGATGGTGCAGCAATGCCTGGACGAAGGCTGCGAGGTCGAGTTGATCGACCCCAGCGAGTTGCCGGACGACAGCCTCGTCATCCCGACAGCCATGATGGGTGCGCCGACCGTGCTGGTGGAGAAAATCCCGTCTGGCGAAGAGGCCATCTTCTCGCTCCGTCGCCTTGAGAAACGGCTCGGCAAAAAAGCCGGCTACACCATGCCCATCGAGATAGGCGGCATCAACTCCACCATTCCGCTGGTCGTCGGCGCCCGGCTCGGTCTGCCCATCGTCGATGCCGATGGCATGGGTCGCGCCTTTCCGTTTCTGGAAATGGAGACATTCGGCGTTTACGGCATATCCGGCTCCCCCATGGCGGTCAGCAACGAATGGGGCGATTGCGCGCTGATCGAAGCCGTCGACAACAGACAGATGGAATGGCTCTCCCGCGCTGTCGCCATTCGCATGGGCGGCTGCGCCTATATTGCGGAATATGCCATGAGCGGCGCGGAGGTGAAGCGCACGGCCATTCCCAATACGCTGACACTGGCGATCCACATCGGCAAGGTGTTGCGCAAGGCGCAGGAGGACCACATCAATCCCATCGAGGCGCTTCTCGGTTTCCTGCCATCCACGCTTTACCGTTATGGTCGCGTCATCTTTCAGGGAAAGATCGTCGATGTGATGCGCGAAACCAAAGCCGGTTTCACCATCGGCCGCGCCCGCATCGAAGCCGTCGCACCGTTCACCTCGCAGATGGAGATCGAAATCCAGAACGAGAACCTGATCGCCAGGCAGGATGGCAAGGTAAGAGCCATCGTGCCGGACCTGATCTCGATCATGAACACGGAAACCGCCGAGCCAATCACCAGCGAAAACCTGCGTTACGGCCAGCGCGTCACCGTGGTTGCCGTCTCCGTGCCCGAGATCATGCGCACCCCGGAAGCGCTCAACGTGTTCGGCCCGGCCTGCTTCGGCCTGAAGGAACCCTTTACCTCCATCGAGGAGATCGACTGACATGGCAATCATCACGGAGCAGGACATAGACGATCTGGCCGTCGGCGCGGCCGTTCTCGGCACCGGCGGCGGCGGCGATCCCTATATCGGCAAGCTTCTGGCCAAGGCCGCCATCGAAAAATACGGACCGGTCGATCTGATCGCGCTCGACGCGGTGCCCGATGGCGCAGCCGTCGTCGCCTGCGGCGCGATGGGAGCGCCCACCATCCTCATCGAAAAAATCCCATCCGGCGAAGAGGGCGACCTTGCCCTTGATACCTATGAGGACCACACCGGCATCGATGTCGGCGCCATCATTCCCTTCGAGGCGGGCGGCATCAATTCCATGATCCCGATCGTGCTGGCGGCCAAAAAGCGCGTGCCCGTCATCGATGCGGACGGCATGGGCCGCGCCTTCCCGCAGCTCGAAATGGAAACCTTCAACGTCTACGGCGTACCGGCAAGCCCGGTGGCGGTGGCCGACGAACGCGGCAACCGCGTGCTGATCGAGACCGAAGACGCCGCCAAGGCCGAGTGGCTGGCCCGCGGCGTGACCATCCGCATGGGCGGGCAGGCCTATATCGTCAATTACGGCATGGATGGCGAAACGGCAAAACGTGTTTCGGTGCCCGCCACCATGTCGCTCGCCATCGGCATTGGCCGGACCCTGCGCGAAGCGGCCGCAGGGCATCTCGACCCGGTCCGGGCGCTTGTCGATTTTTTTGCGGGCACGCATTACGGCCATGCCGAAATCATCACCTCCGGCAAGGTCTGCGATGTTGTCCGCAAGGAAGAAAACGGCTGGTCGGTGGGGATTGCCACCATCGAACCCTTCGACACCTCGAAACCGAAGGTCAAAATCCGCATCCAGAACGAAAATCTCGTCGCCGAGGAAGAAGGCGGACGCGTGCTGGCGATCGTTCCCGATCTCATCACCGTGCTCGACATCGACACGGCCGAAGCCATCACCACCGAGAGGCTGCGTTATGGACAACGCGTGAACGTGCTTGCCGTGCGTGTGCCGCCCATCATGCGCACGCCGGAAGCGCTGGCCGTCTTCGGTCCCGCCGCCTTCGGCCTGCCGCAAGCCTACCGGCCACTCGGCTCTTGACGAATGCCCGGCATCAGGCGCTGATAATGCCCTGCCCTTTCCGGACATCATTTCGGCTGGGGCCGGTCGTTCAGTGACGAAAGAGGACCGATGCCGAGCCGTGTCTTGCGTGAAAAGCCGTTGCATGCCGTCAGAACCTTTACCGGCGCCGGGTTGCGCTTCAGCCCGCCGCGCATGCTTTTTTCAGGCATCGAAAGACCCTATCTACTCTCCAAGCTGGCCGCAGGGCTTTCCAGACAGATCGTCGTTCTTCGCGCCCCGCCCGGTTTCGGCAAGACCGCCCTGATGAAAGCGGCCTATGAGCGTCTGGTGGACGGCACCCTCACTTTGCCGGGCATGCGCGATACGGCGGTTTCCCATTGTTCCTGGCTCAACGCGTCCGGCATTGCGTCGCCTGAGCGTTTCGTCGGTGAATTGCGTCAGTCGCTTGGCCTTGCCGCAATGGCGGACACGCAGGATGCGATGACGGACGCCATGGAAGCGGTGGCGCGGCGTGAGGGCCTGACCATTCTTTTCATCGACAATGTCGACGAAATCGACACCGGCAGCCGATACCGGCTTCTGGAGCAGCTCATTCTTTCCGCGCCCGATGCGCTCCGTATCGCCTGCTCGTCCTGTTCTCCCGCGCAATTGCCGCTTGCCCGGCTGAAGGCACGCGGGGTATTGACGGAGGTGACCGCGCGAGAGCTCGAATTCGGGCGATCCGACCTGCGGCGGCTTCTGGCCCGTGGCGCGATGGCGGCGCTTGTCGATCCCCTGATGGAAATCACCCGTGGCTGGCCCGCGCTGGCGCAACTCGCCACCGGCATCGTGACCGGAGGCCCGACGGAAGAAGAGCGGCGCCTGTTGCTCGCCGGGACCCATGCCGATTTGATGGACTACACGCGCGAAACCGTCATCAACCGGCTTTCTCCGGCGCTCCTATCCACCCTGCGCCGATTGTCGCCTTTCTCGGAATTTCGTCTTGATCTCGCATCCGACCTCGGTTTGCCCGGCTTGACGGAAGAGGATCTGGCCATGCTGGAGGCCATGCATCCCATTATCGAAAACGGGCCGAATGGCTGGCTCTCCCTGCACCCCGTGCTTCGCACCTGCCTCGAACGGGACACCGCCTTCGTTTCGGAAACGGAAAAGAAGGCGCTGCATCGCCAGGCCGCCCTCTGGTTTGCAACCCGCGCCCATCTGGAACGCGCCGTTTCCCACGCCGCCCAGAGCGGCGATTTCCATATGGCGGAAGAAATCATCGGCAAGGCCGGCGGTGTCGATATTTTTCTGCGGGCCGGGCATCAGGTGCTGGAGCACCTGATCGATAATTTTCCGCCGGAAATCCTGCATGCATCGCCCGGCCTGATGGTCTGTTATGCCGTGGTGCTCTCCAAGCGCGGCAATGCGGCGGCCGGGCGCGAACGGCTCGATATTCTGAAAGAAAACGGCGAATGGTCCGCTGCCGCACTTGCCGCCGTCGACCGTAGCGTCCTCGACCATATCGACAGCCTGATCGATGTTTATGAAGACCGCCGCATGAGCGCTGCCGAGGCACAACGGCTGGAACGGGCCGCCGCCGCCCTGCCGCCGCATGCCACGTGGGAACTCGCCTGGCTCTTCAACCATCTCTGCATCATTTACACCCGGACCGGCGAGCTTGAGGAAGCGCGGCGGGCGGCGCTGAAGGCGCTCGGATATTACCGCGAGGAGAAAACGCCCTATGCCCAAGTCTTCATGCTCATCCATCTTGGCCTCGTCAGCACGCTGACCGGTGAATTTTCCGCCGCCCTGCAGTTTTGCCGGGAGGCCGAAGAACTGGTGGAACGGGTGCACTGGACGGACCGGAACCTGCTCGCCATCGTCCGCCTCGCGACTGCCGACGTGCTTTATCAACAGGGTGAGGTGCTTCATGTCGAGCAGACCCTGACGGAATGCGTGGAGCCGCTGATACGCGGCGAAAGCTGGGTCGACCTTTTCATGCGCCTGTTCTGGCTGCTGGCCCGCAGCCGTCTTCAGGTCAGCGGCTTCGACGCCGCCGCTGCCGCAATCGACAAGGCGGAGGAAGTGGCGGTGGAACGCAACCTGCCCCGCCTGAAGACCGCGGCTGCGATCATGCGTGTCGATCTGCTCGTCAGGGCCGGCATGATCGAGTCGGCGACGCAGGCGATGGAACGGGTGGAAACCCTGAAACAGGCAGGCGGTCCCGGCAACTGGACCTGGCGCGAGGCCTATGATTTCGACATCGCCAGCGCCCGGTTCGCGCTTGCGCAGGGGCAGGCGCCGCAGGCATTGCAAAGGCTCGAAGCCCTGATCCTTTCCGCCAAGGCGTCCGGCCGCGCCTATCACCGCATGCTGGCCGAAATCATGGCGGTACAGGCCTCGTGGAAAGCGGGCCGACAACAACAGGCCTTCGCCTATCTGCAATCGGCCATCGCCCTTGCCCGCGCTCACGAGGCGACGCAGCTCTTTACCGATGAGGGGCACGATCTTGCCACCACATTGCGCGCCATCGTGCGCCGTTTCGGCCTGAAGGTATTCAGCCCGAACGCGGTGGAATTCATGAGCCGCATCGTCGGACACGGCCTTGGCCGCCAGCCACGTATGGTGATGCCGCTGGGCGGCAATGACGACGGCGCAACACATGCCGCCGGACTGCTGAGCGGGCGGGAAACCACTGTTTTGAAACTTCTCTCCGAAGGCCGCAGCAACAAGGAAATGGCCCGCGATCTCGGCCTTTCGGAGGCGACCGTGAAATTCCACCTGAAGAACATCTACGCGAAGCTTGGCGTCAGCCGGCGCGGCATGGCCGTCTCCGTCAGCAAACATCTCAAGCTGACCGACCGCGAATGACGCCGACATCGATATGCGATGTCGGCCGGTTCACATGAGGTTCTTAAACTGGCCTACCCTTGAACCAGGTTGAGGCAAATGACGGTCCTGTCATCGCTGAATTCCGCCGTTGTCGAACCTTTGACGGACGGATACTCACGCAGCTTGTGAAAATCCGCCGCCTCGACACGCGCGAATTCCGTTTCCCAGGCCGCAACATCCGTCCCCGCCGGCAGGGACAAATAGCCGTCGGAGAATATTTCAACGCTCGAGAGCCCGCCTTTGGCGATGCGGACGTCAACCGTCCCCTCCTGCATGACGGTTCCGCCATTCACCGAGGCGTAACCCAGTACATGCCCTTGCCGGTTTGCGAATTGCGGCTGGACACGGATTCCACCCATCAGGAATTCCTCGACCGTTTCAATGTCGTTCTCAAGGCCGCTCATCCCGGCCGCGGCAATGACGACATTTTCCGCATCCCGCATCGTCATGATGCCGTTTGCAACAGCCGAACGCAGGCCTGAGAAGATCGTCGCGCGCGTGCGCGCCTCGGCCGCGTCGCCATCGCCGATGGCGGCGAGAAGCTGTTTGAACACGAATATACGCGCCGAAGTGCTTACCGTATCGATCAGCTTTGTGTGCTGAAACAGACGGGTGCCGTTGATCCTGACGCCGGAATCGCCGGCAAGCAGCAGGCGGAAACTGTCGCCCATATCCGCCACGATCGCCAATGTGGTCGATGGCGGATGGCCGGCATTGATGCGCTGCGCCTCCTTTTTCAGGATATCGCTGATATTTTGAAAAAGCGCGGGCGCAGCGAGCGTTTCCAGCCTGCCGTCAAGGCTCATCTCAGCCACGGCATTGGCGGCGGCAAGGGCCGCGATGCGGCCGGAACTCAGCCCGCCGTAACTTGCTCCGGTCGGGTCGGTCGCGCCGTCGAAAACGGCCAGAACCCGTCCGGGAATGAGAAGCGCCACATCGTCCCCCGGCTTTGCGGCGTTCTTGTATTTCGATTGCGAAAAGCTCGCGATATTCATCTTTCTGGTGTCCTTGCAGAGGGAGGCTGGCGGCGACACATAGGTCGCCGCTGCTGCAGTTTTGAATGATATTTGGATGGTTTCAGACGAAAGAGGCTTCCTTGTCTTCCGAAAGCCGGAAGACGACGAAGACGCAAAGTCCAGTGCTGACGAGAAGTAAGGTGGAAAGAGCCGCGGCCGTGCCGAACTCGCCGTCAATCACCTGAATATAGATCAGCACGGGCATCGTAATCGTCCGCGCCGTATAAAGGATCAGCGTCGAGGACAATTCGTTGATGGCGGTGATGAAGCTCATCAAGGAACCGATGATGAGACCCGGCAACATCAGCGGCACCGTCACCGATATGAACGTCTTTGCCGGCGAAGCGCCTAGATTGACCGCGGCCTCCTCGATGGAAGGTTTGATCTGCCGCAGGATCGAGGTCGTGGAGCGGACGCCGTAAGGCAGGCGGCGGATAAACACCAGCAGGATGATGATGAGTGCCGTGCCGGTAATGTCAAAAGGCGGATAACGGAACGTCGTGACGTAGCCGATCGCCATGACGACGCCGGGTATCAGATAGGGCACCATCAGCAGAAGATCGAGCGAGCCCGAGACTGCATTGTCCCGCCTGACCACGATGAAAGAGAGCAGGCCGGAAACGATGGCGATCAACACCACGGCGGCAATCGCAAAGGTGAAGCTGTTGGCAATCGCCTGCGGTGAATCGCGAAGAATGCGGGCATAGCTGTCCAACCCGAAACCGCCTGTGAAGACGGGGCCGTTCGTCGCGAGAAACGATGTGTAGATGACCGTAAGGGACGGCAGCATGGCGACAAAGACGACCAGATAGCAGAAACCGTGCACGATAAACGATTTCAGCGGGCGCATGGAGCGCTTTACCGGCCGGTTGGTCAATGAGCTGGCATAACGGCGCTTGGCGAGAATGTGCCGCTGCAACAGAAGTGCTGCCATGGAAATCGCAATCATCACCATGGAAATCGTGACTGCCATGGTCGGCGTGCCGGCCATTTCGGAGGTATATTGCGCATAGGCGATGGTCGAGAGCGTCCTGATGCCCTTGCCGAGGATTGCCGGAGTTCCGAAGTCTGCGATGGACAATACGAAGCAGATGATCGCGCCGGTGCTGACTGCCGGAAAGACCAGCGGCAAGGTGATCTTGCGGAAGCGTTCGAACGCCGTGCAGCCGAGATTTTCCGCCGCATCCTCATAGGATTTGTTGATGGTGTTCAGCGCATTTTCCGTCATCAGGAAGATATAGGGAAAGAACTTCAGGCTGAAGACCATCACGATGCCCGGTATCCCGTAGATGGTCGGCAGTGAAATGCCGGCGAAAGACAGGAGATTGGTGACCGCACCGTTGGCGCCGAACAGCATGATCCAGGCATAGGCGCCAATGAAGGGCGGCGCGCACAGAACCAGCACCGCGAAGGTGGCAATGAAGGTGCGGCCCTTGATGCGGTAACGCGAGGTGCAGAAGGCAAGCGGAATACCGAGCAGGCAGGCCCCCAACATGCCGAGCACGCCGATGACAAGGGTGTTCCACAATGCCACGGTATAAAAACGCCGCGTCAGCACCTGAACATAGTTGCCGAAACCGAAATCACCCGTCTTGGCGTCGAAGAAGCTGATAAAGAACACGCTGAAAATGGGCAGGATCAAAAAGATTGCCAATATGACAACGGCAAATGCCGTCACGCTGGTCCAGAAGCCCGGCAGTCTCAGGCGGAAGCCGCCCGTGGTTGCGGTCGCGGTCATATCCGTCATGACAGGCGCTCCCCGGTAACGCCCTCACCGAAGAGCTTGGTATCGCCCACAGCCCATGAGAAAACCGTTTTCTGGCCGGGCTGAAGGGCGATGATATCGGGCGACGGCTTGGTGATCGCCTCGATTTCCTCTCCCGACGACAGCACCGCGGCAACATTCATCTCGCGGCCGGTGAAGCTGACCTGCCTTATGGTGACAGGCAGTTCGATGCGGCGTTCATCTTCGGTCGCGGGCGAGCCAACGGTAATCGCTTCGGGACGGATGGCGGCAACGACCGTTCGTTGCGGCGCAATCGCGTCGACCTGCGGCAGCCCCACTTTGTGCCCGGAAATGGATGTCTGCCCACCCGAACGATCCAGCGTCAGGAAATTGTTTGCCCCCACGAAGGAAGCGACGAAACGGTTGGCGGGATTGTTATAGACCTCCCAGGGCGCTGCGGCCTGCTGGATGACGCCGCCATACATGACGCAGACCAGATCGGACATGGCAAGCGCCTCCTCCTGATCGTGGGTCACATAAACCGTGGTAATGTTCATGGCCTGCTGGATTTCGCGCAACTCGCGCCGCAGATCGACGCGCAGTTTGGCATCGAGGTTGGATAGTGGCTCGTCCATCAACAACACTTTCGGATTGATGACGAGCGCTCGCGCCAGGCCGACGCGCTGCTGCTGACCGCCGGATAATTCATGCGGCATGCGCTTGGCGTAGGGAGCGAGCTGCACGATATCGAGAATCTTGCCGACACGTTCACGAATCTCGGCGGAAGACGCCTTGCGCTGCTTCAAACCGAAGGCGATGTTGTCGAAGACGGAAATATGCGGAAATACCGCATAATCCTGAAAAACCATGCCGACATCGCGCTTATGTGCAGGCACATGTTCGATCGCCTGTCTTTCGATGCTGATACTGCCGCTATCCTGCTGGTGAAACCCGGCGATCGTGCGCAGGAGGGTCGTCTTGCCGCATCCGCTCGGACCGAGAAGCGTAAAAAACGATCCCGAGGGGATGGAGATATTGATGTCGGAGAGGGCAACGACATCCCGGTAACTCTTCTTGATGCTGGTGATTTCCACGGCGGCCATGTGCTGCTCCATGACAGATCCTGCACGGCCGGTGACCACGCTGGACAAACGAAAAGCGAATTGTGAATGGGATAAAGGGGGACGCCGCTTCTGCGCCGTCCCCGGCAATTATCTTACTGAACGTCGAGCAATGTCTCGTTCCACTTTTCCATCAGGCGCGCGCGGTTGTCCGCAGCCCATTTGAAATCGTATTTCGCGTCTGGAACATCGGAAAGCGGAACGAGTGCCGGATTGGCGGGAACATCGGTTCGAACCGAACGACGACCCGCCTTCACCACGATTTCCTGCGCTTCCCTGGAGACGATGAAATCGATGAAGGCCCTGCCATTGCCGGCATTTGGCGCTCCCTTCACGAGCGCCATGCCGTCAGGCGCGATTGCCGTACCCTCTTTCGGATAAACGATTTCGACCGGCGCGCTGCCAAGCTTGTAGCGCAGCGCGGCATCTTCCAGTGTAATGCCAACGGCCTGTTCACCATCGTTGACGAAACGCGGCACCGCACCTGAAGAGGTGGAAAGAACCGAGTTGCCGAGGATGCCGGTATAAATTTCCCAGCCTTTTTCCTCGCTGTCGAAATCCTGCAATACCGTTGCCATCTGAATATAGGCCGAGCCGGACTGATCGGCGCGGGCCGACGAAATCAGGCCCTTATATTCCGGCTTTGCGAGATCGGCCCAGGATGTCGGAACGGGAGCGCCTTTCAGGGCCTCCTTATTGACGATAAAGGCCGTGACGACAGCCGTGAAAGGCACCCAGTTCGCGCTCGGTGAAAAGGCAGGGTTGATCGACGCAGCCTCAACCGGCTTGTATGGCTCGAAAAGGTCGGCGGAGAAATCGATGACCGTCCCATCGACGCTCCAGATCACATCGCCCGCCGCCTTGCCGCTCTCCGCCTTGATGCGGTTCATCAGCTCCCCGGACCCGGCTTTGACAAGCTCAACCTTGGTGCCGGTTTTCTTTTCGAACATGGGCAACAACTCGTCCATGAGCTGCTGCGGGGCAGCGGAATAGACCACGACGGTACCTTCGGCATGAGCGAAAGCCGCGCTGGCAAGGAAAGTGGCGCCGGCAAAAAGGCGCGCGAAAATAGTGCATGATTTACGCATAAGGGGGCTCCGTTTTTTTGTTCCCTGACAGACCGGCCCTGCGACATGATTTCTTTTTGATTTTGCCTGTCGCCACCCGCTGTCTATTATTTATTTTCTTTACGTAAATTAATTAGTCAAGCCGGAATTTATTTTGAATGCGAAAATAAAATATCCGATTGAAAAAACACAATTTTTTATGATTTTCACTTACAACCCTTCAATCTCAACGACAGGTTTTCCGGCAAAACGAGGTGTACAATCGCACGATTTGCGCTAATCATCCGGCGTAACTTCTCGCGGGGAGACTTGTTTGATCGATCTCGGCTACAATGAGCGGCGTCTGCTCGAGATTTTGCGCGGCAAGGGAGGCATGTCGCGTATCGAGCTGGCGCGGGAGATGGATGTTTCCGCACCGACCCTTACCCGCCTGACGGCCAATCTCCTGGAATCCGGCCTCATCGTCGAAGCGGAGGAGGCCCGCAATGACGGCAAACGGGGGAAACCGTCCACCGCCATCGAAATCAACCCGAACGGGCTTTTCACGTTGGGGGTCTACTTCAATCCAGACGATCTGCGTGTCTGCGTGGCCGATCTCAACGGCACGATAAGGCAGGAAATCAGATCGGAGCTGGAGGGGCACAGCTTCGAGCATATTATGGAGATGGCCGAGGCCGCCGCCCGGCAAGTGCTTGAAAAAGCAAAGATAAGAAAGAAAGATGTGCTGGGCTGCGGCATCAGCTTTCCCGGCCATTTCAAGCGGGATCGCGGCCATGTCTTCCGCATCAAGCAGTTCGAAAGCTGGCGCGACATCGACGTCGACAAGGACTTCCAGCCCTATTTCGACTTCCCGGTCTTTCACGAAAATGACGGCAATACCGTCATTCTTTCCGAACTCTATTACGGTGCAGGCCGCAATATCCGCAATTTCGCGATGATCTGGCTGACATATGGCATCGGTGGCGCCCTGGTGGTGCAGCGCCATCTCTATCGCGGCACCAATGGCAATGCCGGCGAGTTCGGCGGGCTGTTTCCGAAATCCCATCCCCGCCCCTCGGGACAGGACCTGTGCGACACTCTGGCTGCTCAAGGCGTCGGCATTCGACGCTTGAAGGACATTGACGAAAGTTATGCCGACCATCCCGCCGTGGTGTCCTGGCTGGAGCGGGCAACGGATCAGCTTCGTCTGCTTTCATTGACGGTCGCCCGCACGATGGATCCGGCAGCCATCATTTTCGGTGGATCGCTGCCAGACTGGATTCTCGAACATATCGTGCGGCGTATCGGTTCTCTGGAAATACTCGGCGAAGATTTTTTCGTCGAGCCGCCGGAAATACGCAAATCGATCATGAGCGACTTGCCTCATCTGGGCGCCGCCAGCATACCGATCTACCGCGCCACCACGCCCAGTTATTATTCCGGGCGGGCGCTGAAAGGCTGGGCATGACATGCCATGGCCAGCAGAACTCTTTCCCCATTGGCCTCCCTGTTGATGACGGGGGAAGCCGCTACCTGGATATGCGCCGCCGGAATTCCTCCGTGCCCTGCATGATCTTGTCCAGAAGAGCCTCTATCGCCCAAAAACGCTCCTGAATATCGAACGTCACCGCACGGCTTTCGATGTCGCTTATGGTGCCGAGGCGCTGGTGATATAGCTTCGCCAGTTTGGGATAACCCATGGGCTCCGCCATGGCGGCGAGCGCCAGATAGACCGACAGCTCGTCAGCCAGTTCCGGTTGCCGGCCGGCTTCCGTCAGCAGCCATTTGTAGAGATCGGGATGGAAATTGGTGAAGACCCCGGTGAAACCGCGCGATCCCGCTTTCATGGCGTCGAATGCAATTGCCGCATTGGCGTTGACGATGGCGAGCGGCGTATTCGCGGTGAGCGCTACACGCCGCTTGACCGTTTCAAGATCACAGGAGACATCCTTGAGGATAACAAAGCGACCGCTATTGGCGCAGAAGGAAATTTCGGCATCGGTCATGAGACGGCGATAGGGCGCCGGGCATTCGTAGAGACCAAGCGGCAGGTCGGAAGGCAGACGCTCGAGAAGCCAGCCAAGATCGTCGAGAAACTTCGAGCCGCCCTCCTGCCGGGCATCCAGCCGGTTGGTGACAAGCACCATGCCGTCAACACCCGTCTGCGCGATGGCATTGAGCTCTTTCTGCTGATCCTCAAGCGTCTCGCTGATATGGCCCGAGGCAATGACGGGAATGCGGCCGGCTGCGGCCTTCTTAACAAAAGCAGCCAGTTCCACGCGCTCCTCAAGGGTGAGGAACATCATCTCAGAAGACTGGCAAACGGCAAACAGCGCGTCCGATCCATTGGCGATGTACCATTCCACGAGATTGGCGACGCCCTCGAAATCTATCTTGCCGCCCCTGAAGGGGGTAATCATCACGGGAATGATGCCTTCGATACGCTTGGTCATTGTTTTCGTCCTGTCAAACATATGTGGTCCCGGCATTCCGATGCGGAAGCCTTGCCGGCGTGGATCAGAGCTGGTTGCGTGGCTGGCGGTTCGCGAGCACATCGATCACGGCCTCGGCGGTAATCCGGCCGATGGAGGTGTAGGTTTCGTAGGTTTCCGCTGCCGTATGCGGCGTGGTGACGATCTGCGGCAGGGTGAAGAGCGGATTATCGGGCAAGGCAGGCTCCATCTCATAGACATCGATCGCCGCTGCCTGAAGATGGCCGCTGACGATGGCGTCGTAAAGCGCCTTCTCATCCACAAGGGCGCCGCGCGCCGTGTTTATGAAGATCGAGCCGGGTTTCATCCGGGCAAAACGGCCGGCATCCATGAGACGGCGCGTCTCCGGCAGGCTCGGCATCATCATCACGAGAATGTCGGAAGACGAAAGCACCTCATCCATCTCGCACATCCGCACGCCAAGCTTCGTTGCGGCAGCCTGGTCGGGAAACTTGTCGTAAGCGATCACCTCCACATCGAAACCGGAGAGCTTGCGCGCGATCTTGCGGGCGATATTACCGAAACCGAGGAGGCCGATGCGGCGGCCGATCAGTTCCTGCCCGACGAAACGGTCCCAGGCGCCACCGCGCAAGGCATCGTGCAGATAGGGTATCCGGCGCATTGCCGAAAGGATCAGTCCGAGCGTCAGTTCGGCCACCGCATTGGCATTGCCGCCCGGCGCATTCGTCACCGCGATGCCATGCCGGTGGGCCGCATCGATATCGATATTATCGACACCAACGCCAAAACGCGCAATCGCCTTCAGTCGCGGGGCAAGGTCGAAAACACGGTCGTTCCAGGTATCGACACCGGCGATAACGGCATCGACATCGCCAAGTCTTGCCGATAATTCGTCAAATGTCATCGGCCGCCCGAAGCCGTTTTCAACGACGTCGATACCTTCCGCCTCCAGCATCGCCTTGGCGTCCGCGCAATAGCGGGAATAATTCGTTGCCGTTACCAGTACGGTCTTGCTCATTGCAGTGTCTCTCGGAAAATCGGAATTAAGTACGTGCGCCGGCCTGATCGAACAGAACGCAGCGATCGGGATCGAAACTCACGGTCAGGATTTCGCCCGGCGCAGGCGCCATGTCGCCCGGCAGACGGCAATTCAGCCGGTTGCCGGCAATATCCAGCAAGGCGAGCGTGTCGGCTCCCAATGGTTCGATCAGTTGAACGGGACCGGAAATCGTGGCGGAAGACGAAGCCCGATGGGCCGAATCCAGCGAAAGATGTTCTGGCCGCACGCCGAGTTCCGCTGCACCTTCATAGTCCCGGCGTTCGACCGAAACGGGGATGCGCGTGCCATCCGGCAGGGTTGCGACCCCCTTCGAAAGCTGCACGGGCAGGAAATTCATGGCCGGCGCCCCGATAAAACCGGCGACGAAACGGGTTCTCGGGTTGCGGTAAAGCTCCTGCGGCGCACCGATCTGCTGGATGTGACCGTCCTTCAGCACGACGATACGATCGGCCATGGTCATGGCTTCCACCTGATCGTGGGTGACATAGATCATGGTGCTGCCGAGCCGCTGGTGAAGCTGCTTGATTTCCGCACGCAGATCGACACGCAGCTGGGCGTCGAGATTGGAGAGCGGCTCATCGAAGAGAAAAACCTTCGGTCCGCGCACCATGGCGCGCCCCATCGCCACACGCTGGCGTTGGCCACCGGAAAGTTCGCGCGGGCGTCGCTTCAGCAGATGGGTAAGCTGCAGGGTGCGCGACACGTCTTCGACGCGCTGCTTCACCTGCGCTTCCGGCACACCGTTCATCCGCAGAGCAAAGCCGATGTTCTTTTCCACGGTCATATGCGGATAAAGCGCATATTCCTGAAACACCATCGCAACATCCCGCTCCCAGGGACGAAGCCTGTTGACGACCGTTCCGTCAATGGAGATCGAACCCTCCTGAAAATTCTCCAGGCCGGCAATCATGCGCAGCAGCGTCGATTTTCCGCAGCCGGAAGGACCGACGAAGACAATGAATTCGCCATCGACAATATCAAAGGAGAGGCCATGGATGACACGGTGCGCGCCGTAAGCCTTGACGACGTTCTGAATGGAAAGAGTGGCCATGGAATTATCCTTTGACTGCCCCTGCGGACAGGCCCGCGACAAGGCGGCGCTGGACGAGCAGGGTAAGAATGAGCGGCGGAAGAGCGATCATGGTTGCGGCGGCCATCAGCGCACCCCAGTTGGTGACGCCCTCACCAATGAAATTGAACGACGCGACGATGGCGGTCTTGGTGTCGAAGCCGGAGAGCGCCAGAGCGAACAGGAAATAGTTCCAGGTGAAGATGAAACAGAGAATGGATGACACCACCACGCCGGGCATGACCACCGGAAGAACGATGCGCCAGAGCACCGACAGCGGACGGCAACCGTCCATCTGGGCGGCTTCCACCAGTTCGCGCGGCATGGCGTCGAAATAGGGCAGCATCGTCCACAGGGCGACCGGCATGGCGATGACGGCATGGGTCAGGATCAACACCGTGTAGGAACCGACAAGCCCGAGTTCGGAAAAGATGATGAACCAGGGCAGCAGGAACAGCGTGCCCGGCGCCATGCGTGAAAACAGCGCCAGTGTCGCGGGCCATGTGGTGCGATGCCAGGAGACGGCAAAGGCCGCCGGAAATGCGAGCAGGATGCCGAGCAATGTCGCGCCCGTCGAAACGATGAGCGAATTCAGCGTATTGGACAGAAATTCCGTGCGCTCGAAAAGCTGCCGGTAATTGTCCAGGGTGGGTGTGAAAAAGAGGCTCGGCGGCAGCTTCGTCACCTCGTAACGATCCTTGAAGGACGACAGGATCATCCAGAGGATCGGGGTGATCGCGGCGATGACCAGAATGGCGGTGCTCAGGCCGCCGCGCAGTCTTTCAGCAAGGGAAGGCTGATATGCCTCGTGTTCGTGCATGAAAATTCCTCCTCGATTTACCAGGTGACGGCCTGTCGCAGCCGCGAAAAGGCGACGACGGTGACCATGACGACGGCTGCGAGCGTGATCATGCCGGCCGAGGCGTAGCCGAAACGGGAAAACTCGAAGCCCTGCTGGTAGGCATAGATATTGAGCGTGGTCGACGCATTGCCCGGCCCCCCGCGCGTGGTGATGTAGATCACGTCGAAGAAACGCAGCAGGTCGACCGACCGCAGGATCGCGGCGGACAGGAGCGTCGGCGCAAGCAACGGCAGGGTGATGTGAACGAGCCTCTTCCAGCCGATGACGCCATCGATCTCCGCCGCCTCGAACACCTTCGTCGGCAGGGACTGAAGGCCGCCCAGAACCAGAAGTCCGATCAGCGGCGACCATTGCCATGTGTCGACGGCGGCAACCGTCAGAAGGACCCACTTTGGATCGGCGAGCCAGAGGCTTGGGCCGATCCCCACCTGCCCGAGCAGCCAGTTCGCAACGCCGACGGCCGGATCGAGAATGACGATCGCCATCATGCCCACGACCACCGGCGGCATCATGAAGGGCATAACAGCCACCGTGCGAACGAGATTGCGCGCGCTACGCACCCGGTTGAGGGTGAAACCAAGCCAGGTACCGATCACCATCTGCATGGCGAGCGCAAGTCCATAAAGCACCCATGTCAGAATGAAGGCATTGTGGAATTCCCCGTCTGAAAGCAGCTCGAGATAATTCGCAAGACCGACGAAGCGATCATCCATGCCGAGCGAGTTTTCGCGCAGCGAAATCCAGATCGCATAAAGAATGGGGAAAACGATCATCAAGCCGACGAATGCCACGGCGGGCGCCATCATCCAGCGAAAGGAAAGAACGGTCTGGCCGGGGCCGGAGATGCGGGAAGGCATCGGAGCGGTCATCACACGGGGATCCCTCATGAAAATGATATTTGTGTCTGCAATTGCGTGGCCCAAGCCGCGCCAGACCGCACGCCGTGAAACTGACCGGCGGCCTGTGCAACGATTGGGGAGAGCAATATTTCCCGCCGGGGATCCGGCTCCGGACTTTGCAGCACGGAACCGGATTTCCCGGGAGGAATTCCTGGAGCCGGCGAATTATTGCAGGGCGAACAGGGCCTTGTCCGCCTCGCAGGCGCCATCCTTGATCGTATTGTTGCCGAGCAGATAATCCTGAACCACCTTGCCGATGATCTCGCGGGTCTGCGGCACCTTGTCGGTCGGCGATGCGTAGTCGCCGGTGCCGGTTTTGCTGATCTGCCTGATGGCGTCGGCCCAGCTCTTGCGGATCGGCAATTCGTCGGTGAATTTTTTCATATCCGCACCGTCAAAGACCGAGCTGCGTGGCGGCGCGACACCGGCCTGAATGAGACGGGCCTCGATCTCCGGCGACGTCGCCCATTGCATGAACAGCCAGGTGGCCTCCTTGCGTTTGGAGAAATTCGACATCGACAGACCCCAGCCGAAGGCGACGGGCTTGGAAATGCCGGTTTCCTTGCCGGGCGGCAGCACCTTGATGGCAAGATCTTCAGCACGGCCGGGGAATTTGACTATATTGGAGAATTCGTTGGAGGACTCATGCGTCATGGCGACCTTGCCCTGACCGAGAAGCTCGACGACCTGCGGGAAGGAATGGTTGGAAGCACCGACGGCGCCATAG
The DNA here is from genome assembly GCF_053522445.1 of Agrobacterium sp. 22-221-1. Lineage (NCBI taxonomy): Bacteria > Pseudomonadati > Pseudomonadota > Alphaproteobacteria > Hyphomicrobiales > Rhizobiaceae > Agrobacterium > Agrobacterium sp. 22-221-1. The sequence continues at coordinate 37,200 of NZ_JBNWCL010000008.1, read as the reverse complement.
GTTTTCAGAAGATCGCCATACATCTGCAGGCCGGCTATGGTCTTTTCCTGGCACAGGCCCGGCTTGGTCTTGTCCGCGGACTTGAAGTCGCCGCCAAGATTGAAGACGAAAGACGCCATCGGATAGGGTATAGCATTGCGCACGCCGCGCGCCGTCCAGGCGTTGACCGACTTGTCGCATTCCGAGATTGTTTTTGCGGCGGCGGGAATGTCTTCGAGATATTGCGGTTCAGGAACATTGCACTTGGCGAAAATATCCTTGCGCCAGTAGAACAGCGGACCTTCGACATTGATCGGCACGCCGGTCAGCTTGCCATCAAAAATCTCGTTCTTGCGCAGCCCCTCGCCGAAATCCTCGAAATTGAAATCCGGCGAGGTCAGGCTCGCATCCTTCAGCAGCGGGTTGAGATCGGCATACCAGCCAGCTTTGTTATAGACCGCGCCCTCACGGATTTTCAGCGAAATGAAGGCATCGACATCGGATGACCTGGCCTGCATGAGCGTCGACAGACGTGCGCGGATCGGGTCTTCATTGAGAATCTCGACGCGAACCTTGATGCCGGTCTTTTCCGTGAATTCACTGGTCATATCCTTGATGGCATTCGGCCAGGGATGGTTCGTGAACAGAACATTTATTGTCTGGCCTTCCTGTGAACGCCAGTTGAAATCGGCGGCTCCCGCAATCGAACCGGTAAAAACGACGCATGATGCAAGGGCTGCCATTTTTGACGCCGCCGCCAGACTGTTTCTGAAAAATTTCATGTCAATCATATCCTCCCAAATCTCGGTTATTTTCCTCAATGACGTATCGCCCCCGGATGAGAATGCGGGTTCATACCTCCCCCTCCCGGTCGGCGCGGATTTGCTGCGCGACCGCATCTCCTCCCTCAAGACAGACGGAAGCTAGCAGGAAAATTTCACTGCCGCAATAGCTAACATGTTACCTTGATTGATAGTGACATTCCACACGCGGCACCTTTATGCATTCGGCAGCGGTTTCATTGGACGTCACGCTCTGGCGTGGCTGCCCCAAGCACAGGGAAACAGCCCGGAAGGCCCGCCAGAAGGGCGGCTACCGTGCGATCGCGCGGTTTTTGGCATTGTGAATGTGCTGCTCCATCGCGGCGGCGGCAGCGGCCGGATCGCGTGAGGCAATCGCATCGAGAAGGTTCAGGTGATCGTACATCGTGGGCAGGACGAGCGGAGGATTGAGCTGCGTATGCGCCTGGCGGATCAGCCGGATTTTTATGGCGTTCACACGGTAGATATTGGTGAGGATCGAATTCTGCAGGGAATCGATCATGCCGTGATGAAATCGGGAATCCAGCTCCTGCGCCCTGTCCACAAGGGCTCTGGAGACGTGATTGGCGTCCGGTTCGGCATTGCAGGCATCGATGATATCCAGATGTTCCTGTCGGATGGCCTCCAGCGTCTCATCGCTAACCAGCCTCGCGAATATCTGGACCGCCTCCTTTTCCAGAAACAACCTGACCTGAAATGCATCCTGCACCAGATTGAGATCGACCTGGGCAATCTGCATGCCACGCTGTGGAACCGTCACCAGCAGCCCTTCGGCCTCAAGGCGCGGGATCAGCTCACGGATCGCCGCAAGCGGCAACTGGGTAAGCTCGACCAATTGCCGTTGCGAAACAAATTGTCCGGGGCGAAGCTGGCGGGAAAGAAGGTGCTCCGTGAAACTGGAATAGGCGCGGTCTCTCTGATTGACGTGCCCCTCCGCATTTCTCAGGCTACGGCCATCCTTTTTCTTTTTCTCTACCAATGAGCGAACCTCCAATGCATGTATCTAACATGTTAGTAAGGTTGCCAATGAGATTCAATCGCGGTCAAAGATGAAATTCGAAAATAGGCAATTCAAATTCGAGGGGACTGAAATGCCCGCGTGATTCTTCGCAGCACGGCGTTCGCATGATCGCCGGTAACCGCGGAAATCATCACCACGTCCAGTTTCGAAAGCTCTGGGAGCAGGCCTTCCCTCACCTCCCGCAGACCGGCAGGCGCTACACTTCGCGCCAGCAGTGCGACGCCGATCCCGGCTTCGGCAGCAGCTCCCACCGCCGTTGCCCCGGTTCCGACGAACACCTCACGCCAGGCGATGTCCGCCGCCTCCAGCGCCCGAAGGGCCATGGCTCGCAAATTGCAGGGCTCCGGTTGAAGCACCAGCGGCACCGGCAGGTTCGAAGGCAGATCGAAATCCGCGCTGCAATACCAGCCGAAGCTTTCCTGAAACAGCAACTCGCCATCGCGGCGAATGTCGTCATGCCGCAACACGACGATCGCATCGAGTGCGCCGGCATCGTAGAGCTCAAGCAGCGTCCTAGTGCCGGCCGTGCGCAGATGAAGCGTAACGCTCGTCTCACGCTCGCTGATCACCCGGAGTATCCGGGGCAGGTCGGCCCCGATCAAATGATGCGTGAAACCGATCGCGAGACGGGTCGGCTCCTGCCCAAAGACATCCAGCGCACGCCGACCGGCCGCGACATAAGCCCGCGCGGGCTCCAGAAAGCGTTCGCCGGCGGCCGTCAAACGCACGCGGCGCGGCGTCCGTTCGACAAGGCGATGCCCCAACATGTCCTCAAGCCGGCGCAGGCGCAGCGATATCGCGGCCTGTGACGTGTTCATCACGCCTGCAACCCGTGTGAACGACTGCAATTCGGCAACGAGAAGGAAAGCCTCGACGGCCTCGGGATCCAATGAGCGCATGTTTTGCATAACAAGCTGTTATCTCTGAAATGCGCAAGCCCCTAATTCTATCGGTTTCTCGCGAGCGCTATTGCACGAAAACTCTCGATAGGAGCTTTTCGTGTCTTCACAGATTTCCTCGACCTCGCCCATGCCCGCCGCCGACCGCCGGATCTGGGCAGTCCTTGCCGTCGCCGTCGCAACGCAAACCGCCGGCTCGTTCGTATCGCAGGGGATTTACATCCTCGTGCCCTTCTGGCGGGAAGCATTCGGCATCTCCCTCGCATCCGCATCACTGGCCGTGACCGTCATGAACGGTGTTCAGATCGTGACGATGTTCACGCTCGGCCGCGCCATCGATATTCACGGCGAGCGCCGCATTGTCGGCATTGCCATGCTCGGCATGGCGCTTGCGATGGCCTGCGCGGCGGCATTCGCAAACAGCCTGCCCGCGCTGCTTTTGTGCATCGCGTTTCTGGGCGGCACCTATGCCGCTGTCCAACCGGGCGGCACACGGGCGATCATGCGCTGGTTCCCGCCTGCCAAACGCGGCATAGCGACAGGGTTTCGGCAGGCCGCGGTTCCTTTCGGAACGATGATCGCGGCCGCTCTCCTCCCGTTCATGGCGGTTCGTTACGGATGGCATGCGGCAGCATGGCTCTGCGCCGGTGTTTCCGTCATCGGCGCCGCACTCTTCTGGGGTCTCTATCGCGAGGGAGGCGATGTGGCCGCAAAAACCGAGCGCCCGCTTCCCTTGGCAAAACTCGCCCGCGAGGTCGGGCAGAATCCGAGCTTCTGGCCCGTATTGCGGCTTGGTATCGCCATGTCCGCGTTTCAATTCACCCTCACCGCACACGTCATAGGCTTCATGGCGGATGGATTGGGGCTTGGCCTCTTTGCCGCATCGTCCATGTTTGCCGCAACGCAGCTTGCGGGCATTCCTGGCCGGATTTTGCTGCCATGGCTCAGCGACCGCTTCCGGCCCGGCCTTCGCACGCAATCCTTCGGCCTGGTATCCGTCATTGCCGCAGGCGCGGCCACAATCCTCGCGGCTCTGCCCATCGGCGCCCCGACGCCGATTATTCTCGTCGTGCTTGTCGTGCTGGGAATATTCGGGATCGGGTGGTTTCCGCTTTATCTTCTTCAGATCGCCGAAAGCGCACCGAAAGGTTCGATAGCGTCTACGATTGCCTTCGCTTCCACGATCTGCCTGGGTGTCATGGCAATCGGCCCCTATATATTCGGCCTTCTGGTCGATCATCTTGGCTACGGGGCAGCATGGTTCGCACTGATCGTGCCGGTGGTCGTAACAGCACTGCCCCTCACAATCTCATCGCCGCGCCTGCCGAAAGCTCAGATCGGCTCTTCATAAAACGGGATAGGCGCGGCGACAATCGCAGACGTAAGTGACGGTAGCCTTCAGGAAAGCCTATGCGGCTGCCGCCTCGGCGCCCTGCTCGAAGTCGTGAAGGTGAAGAGCGATTTCAAAGCCCCGGCGTTTCAGCCAATGGGCAACGACCCTCGCGCGGGCGCCCAGCAGGTCATCCACCAGAATGACCCGGGCGCCGCTCACGGCAATGGTGCGATAGGCGACACCGAGAAGCTGTCCGCCTTCCGAAGAAATCGAACCTTTAAGGTGGGAGGCCGCGAATTCTTCCGGTGTTCTCACGTCGAGAAAATAGGTCGTTCGCGCCGTGTCCCGCAGCCATGTCTCGGCCGTGGCGCGATCGATGAACTGCAGCCCGTCATCGCGGGAAAATGCCTCCAGACGCGTCTTCGCGATATTTTTCGCGTCATCGCTGGCGGACGGATATATCTGCGAGCGCCCCGTTTCCAGCTCAAACCCGTCATCCGTCCAGCCGCGCGTGCCATCGTGCAAATAGCTGACATCGTTTTCAACACCGGCATCGATCAAGGTCTGCGCGCCGAGGATCGCGCGGGGAAGGCCCGCGCAGGAGACGACAACCCGTGTTTTGGGTGATGGCACGAGGTCGGAAAACCGCAGCAGAAGCTCGGCACCGGGTACGCCGATGGCGCCCGGCACATGCGCCTTTTCATATTCCGCTATGGTGCGGGTGTCGATGACGACAACATCTTCGCCGGCTTCCTGCCACGCCTTCAGTTCACGGGCGAAAACCACGGGCGTGTTCTTTTCACCCCGGACCTTCTGGACGAAAGGAACGCCGGGAATATCGAATGTCGGCAGGGCGTCGACGCCGCCGTCGATCCATGCCGGAATTCCTCCTCGCAGAAAGTGAACATCGCTCCAGCCTCTGGCGGCCAGCCGTTCCGCCGCCTGCTCCGCGCTTCCCTTGCCATCGTCCACCAGAACGGTCCGCACGACGGGACGCGGAATGAAGCGGTCGATTTCCGCATCCAGCCTTTCGGCCGGAAGGTTGGTCGCAAACAATGGAGAAGCATACCCCACCTCGTCTGCGGGGCGAATGTCGAGAACGGCAAGTTCCCTGCCATCTGTCAGCCACTCGATGAGACGGTCTTTGGTTACGGCATGTACGGACATTGCATATCCTCCTGACAAATTCTGGTTTTTCACATCGGGTTTCAAGCGGTCGGATCGAGCCATAAATCGCCGAAACTCCAGTTCAGCCCCTGCGCGCCGGTGACATAGTTCCGGACGCGCCTGTGCGCCACGATCTGGCTTCCCGCCGCGACAAGATCGACGGAGGCCACGTCGTCATGGATGAGATGCTGGAACCTGCTCCAGGTGACCCAGCGCTTTTTCGGATCGGGCTCGATCGCCGCCGCCTCCAGAAGCGCATCCGCCTCCGGATTGGCGTAGTTGGCCGCGTTGGAAAAGGGCAGCCCGATCTTGAAATTCTTGCTCCAGTAGGCCCGCTGGATGCCGAGCGACGGATCGAAGGTGTTGGAAAGGGATTCCACCACCAGATCAAAGGCGCGGTCCGTGTAGACCGTCTTCAGATAGGTCGGCAGGTCGTATTTGCGGATTTCGACTGCGATGCCGATCTTTTCAAGCTGGCTGCGAAGGACATCGGCAAAGCCGGGCGTCAGATAGGAATTATAGGTCAACCGCACCGGAAAACGCTTGCCGTCGTCCTTGCGGGGATATCCCGCCGCATCGAGCAATTTTTCCGCTTCCCGGGGATCATAGGCATGGGCCTTGACGGACGCATCATACCAGTTCGGCAGGGCGGTGCTGACGGGGCTCGGCGAAATCTGCGCATAACCGAAGAGCGCCACATTAACGATTTCATCGAGATTGATCGCCTTCGCAATGGCCAGGCGGACGTCTTTCTTGCGGAAAATTTCATTATCGTAATTGAAAAACAGCTGCTGCTGCGGGCCTGCATAAGCGTAGGTGTTCGTATCCAGAACGAGATCGGGATTCTGCTTCAATCGCTCGAGATCCGCCAGCGGCACCGGGTTGTCGCCAATATCCACTTCTCCCGTTTCCAGCGCCACCGCCCGCGCGGCCGGGTCGGTGATGATGCGCAGAATGATGCGATCGAGATAAGGTTTGCCGGCATCCCAATAGTCGGGATTTCGTTCGAAGATCAGATGGCTGCCCGGTGTCCACTCCGTCAACCTGAAAGGGCCGGTGCCAATCGCGGTCTGCAATGTCTGGCCATCGGCTGGCTTCAGCTTTTCGAAAATATGCTTGGGCACGATCGGCGATTCCGAACTCGATTGCGCGGCAATCAGAAATGGCGCCGGTTTGGACAGCACGATAATGGCGGTCAGGGGATCCGGCGTCTCCACCGCCTCGACGTTCTGATAGGTGATGCGGCCGCGCGGATGGGCTTCCTTCAGACGGAAAATCGAAAACGCGACGTCTTCCGAGGTGAAATCCCGACCATCGTGCCATTTCACATTTGGGCGAAGCTTGAAGGTATAACGAAGATGGTCGTCCGAAACGGACCATTCCGTTGCCAGCAGCGGCTGCGGCTTGAGGTCGAAATCGAATGTCAGAAGACCTTCAACGATCTTCGGGCCGATTGCCTGTCCGGTCCCCGATGAGGTGTTGATGGCGAAAAGCGCGTTGCCGGGATCGACACGATAGAGCAGCCTGAGCGTGCCGCCGGAAACGGGCCGGCCCACGTCGCCATTCGCTGCGAATAGCGACCCCGGCAGGGCCGTTCCTGCCGTTGCCAGAAGAAGCATCCTGTTGAACTGGCGGCGTCCTATCGTCATGAAAATCCCCGTTTGAAAACGTCGCTTCGATGACGAAAGCATCACGGCAAATCAGGGTTTCCATAAGAAGAAAATTCTTCTTTGCCACCAAAGAAAACATTTCTTGCAGAATTTTATTTCAGCACGCATGCAAACACGCGCCAAAATTTGTGCCGAATTATCCATTTTGCCCGAATCCTTGTTGCCTCCCTGCGGCCGATGGCGAATGAGAGGAAATCTCACGGTCGTTTCGTTTTGAATTCCCGTGGAAATGTTGTTTCACTGAAAAATCGAGATTGAGCAGGACATTGCTCGGCAGATGGGTCGGTGAAGCATATCAAATGATACACCTCACAGGCTTTCCAATCCCCGCCATGGGCCCTGCGGTCCATCACCAGCATTACGGAGTTTCTTAGCAATGACCCTGACCAGTCCGATTACCAAACTGGAAATCCCGCAGCAGCGTGTTGAAGCCCGCTATGGAACGCAGGCCGATTTTTCTCCGCCTTTCTGGAATGACACCATCGACGCCTTGCTGAACCACCGCACCGCCCGCGCCTATCTGCCGAAAGCTCTGCCGCAGGGCAGCCTGGAACTTCTGGTCGCAGCCGCACAATCTGCACCGACATCGTCCAATCTTCAGGCGTGGAGCGTGGTGGCGGTTCAGGACAAGGAGCGCAAGGCACGTCTGGCGGGTTTCACGGGCGGCAACGCCCATATAAAGGATGCACCTGTTTTCCTCATCTGGCTTATCGACCTGAAGCGGCTGCGCACGGTCGCTTCAAACCAGGGAAACAAGGGCGAAGGGCTGGATTATCTGGAAAGCTTCCTGATCGGCGCCATCGATGCGGCGCTGGCAGCGCAAAATGCTGTTGTCGCAATTGATTCACTCGGTCTTGGCTCCTGCTATGTGGGCGGTATCCGTAACAGACCGGAAGACGTGTCGCGCGAACTGAACCTTCCCCCCGAGACGGTTGCCGTCTTTGGCCTGACGGTCGGTTATCCCGACCCGGCGGTGAAAACCGATGTCAAACCGCGCCTGTCGCAATCATCCATTCTGTTTCATGAAACCTATTCGGAACCGACGCGCGACGATCTCAATTCTTACGATGAGGTCCTGAAGGTGTTTCAGGAAAAACAGGGCCTGCCGCAAAACGGCTGGACGGCGCCCATCGCCCAGCGTGTGGAGAACGCCGCCGCGCTGAAGGGCCGCGCGGAACTGAGCCAGACATTGCGTCGCCTCGGTTTCGGCATCAAATAAACTCCGTTGCGGCTGACGGTATTAAACGCAGACGCGCCTCCGGCTCGGCAATGCCAAGCGCCGGCCAGGGGCAGCGCAATCTCTCCCGAAATCACCGATTTCGGGAACTGATTTTCTATAAAATTAGTAGATATAGAATGACCGGTCTTCCTTTATACCGCTCGAAGGCCTTACGATCCGTTCCAGACTGCTTCTGAACCGCATCCTGCCACCGTCCTCAATCGCCGCCCGCACAGACCGCCGAACCAATCAATAACCGAAATCCTCTGGAAAATCCGGAGCGTAAAAGACAGGACGAGAAACGACAGATGCCACGTTACGTTATCATTGGCGCCGGCGCGGTGGGCGCGAGCCTTGCAGCGCAGTTCGCACTTTCCGGCATTGACTATGCACTTTTCGGACGGGGCGCCCAGATCAGCCATATCAGGCAGCACGGCCTCACCTTCCAGCGCCCCACGGAGACGCGGCAGATCGATCTGAAGGTTTTCGACCTGACGGATCTTCCGGAATTGACGCCGGACGATATCCTCCTGCTGACGGTAAAAGCTCAGGATGCCGTAAGCGCGCTCGCCTTCTGGTCCTGGCAAAGCGTCTCGAACGCGACGACACCGGCAGCGGCAAACCTGCCTATCGTGACTTTTCAAAATGGACTGGCGACAGAAGCTAGTGCCCTGAGAACATTTGCCCGGGTCTATGGTGCAAGCATTCTGACACCGGCGCGGTTTACCGAAACCGGCAAGGTGGTGGTGGGCGGCGAGCCGCAATTGGGCATCGTGACAATCGGGCGCTTTCCGCTTGGACAGGATGACGTGACCGCGCAGGTCACGGCGGACCTGAACAGCGCAGGATATCTTGCCGAGGCGAGCGACGATATCCGCCGCTGGAAAGCAGCAAAGCTCCTTCACAACGTTCGCAACGTCCTCGAACTTTTCGACGGTCCGGCCGATCTGAACGACAGGATCAGCGCGGCTTTGGTGGATGAGGCCCGCCATGTGCTGGAAGCGGCAGGCTACACCCTTGCCTCGCCCTCCGAGCGAACCGTCGACATTTCGAACTGGCGGGTTGCGCCGAACAGCGGAATTCATCCGGGTCAGCAATCGACATGGCAGAGTTTCAGGCGCGGAGCCTCGAGCGAAGTGGATTTCCTCAACGGCGAAATCGTTCTGCTGGGCCGGATTCACAATGTTCCGACGCCCTATAACGAAGCCGTTCAAACGCTTGCCGGAAAACTGGCGCATCAGGGCGGGTTTTCAAAGCCGCTGCCACTCGATGCAATCACGTCTCTCATCGCCGCCCCGGACCGGACGGCACATGCCAATCCCGCCGCTTCTTCATGACCGGCGGCCCATAACATTGCGACTTTTGAAACGACAGTGTGAAACGATAATGCGAGAAGCCATATCAGACCATATCCTCGCCGCCGCTGGCACGCTCTTCTATCGCGAGGGCATCCGGGCTGTCGGCATAGATCGGATCATCGAGGAAGCGAATGTTGCGAAGGCGACGCTCTATCGGCATTTCCCGTCGAAGGATCACCTCGTCGCGGCCTATCTGGAAGCGCGTCATGAGCGCGTGATCCATTCGCTTCAGAAAGTGCTGGATGCGGACATGGCTCCGAAGGAGCAGATCCGGTTGATCTTCGAGCAGCTCCATGAAAAGGCCGACAGCCCGGATTTTCGCGGCTGCGCCTTCGCTCTTGCGGTTGCGGAACATGGCGAATCCGAGCGCGTCGTGGTCGTTGCGCGTGCCCACAAGGCGAAGGTCAGGGACGTGTTTGCCGCTGTTCTGGCAAGAGCCGGCAGCACCGTGGAGATTGCCGCCGCCCATCTTTCGCTTCTATACGAAGGAGCCTTAGCGACCGTCGCCGTCGGACGCGATCCCAAAGCGGTGCTGATTGCGCGTGACTGTGCGCTCTCCGTCTTCGACACGGCCGCCTCCAACGATCAACCCAACTGAAAGCAGCAGACAATGACAAAAACGATCGATTATTTTTTCAGCATCGGCTCTCCCTGGGCCTTCATCGGTCTTGAACCGTTTGCTGCGCTGGCGAAAGAACATGGCGCCACGATCCGCCCCCATGTCATTCCGCTGATCGAGGAAAATGGCGGCATTTATTCGCGAAACCGGCCGGAGGCCAGACGCGCCTACTGGATCAGGGATCTGAAGCGCTGGGCGGCATTGCGCGGAAAAGTGCTGAATTTCGACAATCGCGCCGCCCTCTCGGATCCCGCACCGGCAGGCCTGATGGTTGCCGCGGCCGTCGAAACCGGCGAGGACTGGCTGAAGCTGGCGGTTGCGCTTCAGGAAACCTTCTGGGTTCGCGGGGAAGACATCGGCAAGGCGGACGTCCGCCGGGCGATTGCAACGGCCGCAGGCTTTGATGCTGCGGTTCTCGATGAGCACGGCCAAAGCGATGCGGTTGCGGCATTGCAAAAGGCCAGCTTCGAAGCGGCCAGGACAGCCGGTGTGTTCGGGGTGCCGACCTATCGCTATCAGGATGAACTCTACTGGGGACAGGATAGCCTTCCGTTCCTCGAGCGTCATCTGAGGGGCGAAAAGCTCGCCGCCTGATATCGCCGCCAGAAGGCGAAGACAGCACTGGCGATCTGCCGGGCAAAGCGCTTCGCCTTCAATGCAGATTCCCATGGAATTTTCTTATGCCTGACCTCTCACCTCCTCTCATCCAATCGCTACGGAACCTCCTCGGGGAGCGTCTTTCAACGTCACTGACACTGCGCGAGCAGCATGGGCGCGGCGAAGCGCATCATGCAGCCGTGTTTCCCGATGCGGTCGCTTTTGCTGAAACCACGTCCGAGGTATCCGAGATCGTGCGGCTATGTGCGGCGGAAGGGGTGCCCGTCATCGCTTTCGGTGCCGGCACTTCGCTTGAGGGGCATTTGACGGCTCTCAATGGCGGGGTCTCGATCGACCTTTCGCGCATGTCGAAGATAGCCCGTATCAGCATTGACGATCTGGATTGCACGGTTGAGGCAGGCGTAACGCGGGAGCAGTTGAACACATATCTGCGCGACATGGGATTGTTCTTTCCCATCGATCCCGGCGCAAACGCCTCGATTGGCGGCATGGCCGCAACCCGCGCTTCGGGCACCAATGCCGTCCGCTACGGAACGATGCGGGAAAACGTGCTCGGGCTGACCGTGGTGCTGCCGACCGGTCAGATCATCAGAACCGGCGGCCGCGCCAGAAAATCTTCCGCCGGATATGACCTGACGCGGCTGTTCGTGGGTTCGGAAGGAACGTTGGGGATCATCACCGAAGTAACGCTGCGTCTCTACGGAATTCCGGAAACCATCTCGGCCGCACTCTGCTCTTTCGAAAGCGTCGAACAGGCGGTGACGGCTGCCATTCAGGTCGTGCAGCTTGGCATCCCGGTCGCCCGCATGGAGCTGATGGACCGTGGCCTGATCAGGGCCGTCAACGCCTATTCCGGGTTGGACCTGAAGATCGAGGATACGTTGGCTTTCGAGTTTCATGGCTCGCCCGCCGGCGTTCAGGAGCAGGTCGACATGGTATCCGCCATCGTGGAGGAACATGGCGGCAAGGATTTCGAGTGGGCCAATGCGCCTGAAGAGCGCAATCGTCTCTGGAAAGCGAGGCATAATGCGTTTTATGCCGTCGTATCGCAGAGGCCAAACGCCAAAGGCTGGTCATCGGATGTCTGTGTTCCGGTCTCGCAGCTCAGCAACTGCATATTGAAGACCCGCGAACTTCTGCAGGATTGCAGCGTACCGGCGGCTATCCTCGGCCATGTCGGCGACGGCAATTATCATGTCGTCTTCGCGGTCGATCCCGACAATGCGGAAGAGCTCAGCGAAGTGGCGGCGATCAACAAGAAGATGGTGCGATATGCACTGTCTGTCGGCGGCACCTCGACCGGCGAACATGGCGTCGGCACCGGGAAGATCGCTTATCTGCGCGAGGAACATGGCGAGGCGGTCGATCTGATGGCGCTCATCAAACATGCGGTCGATCCTGCCGGCATCATGAATCCCGGGAAAATCCTGCCGAACTAGAATTGCCACTTTGCAGTCGATGATCGTGAGGCCATGCGATGAATTCCTTCAAAACTCACAGTTCCCACTGGGGGGCATTCTCCGGGCGGCTTGCAAATGGGCGACTGGAGATCGAGCCCCATCCCGGTGACCCGCATCCATCACCGCTGCTGGGCAATCTTCCGGCGATTGCCGACAGCCCCGTTCGTATCAAACGGCCTGCCGTTCGGCGGGGCTGGCTTGAACGCGAGACCGGCCACGCGCAGCGACGCGGCGCTGACGATTACGTCGAGGTCAGCTGGGCCGAAGCGACGAAGCTGGTCGCCGATGAGCTGAGACGGGTCTATGACCGTCATGGTCCGAGCGCGGTATTCGGCGGCTCCTATGGCTGGTCGAGCGCCGGTCGGTTTCATCATGCGCAAAGCCAGATTCACCGCTTTTTGAATGTCCTTGGCGGATATGTCCGGTCCGTCAACACCTATAGTTCCGGCGCAGCCATGGTCATAATTCCCCATGTGCTTGGGCCGTATGACAGCTTCGACCGCAAAAGCGTGACCTGGGATGCGATCGAACGCAGCAGCGAACTGGTGCTTGCCTTCGGTGGCATGGCGATCAAGAATGCCGATGTCCACGGTGGGGGGATCAGCACGCACACCGTTCGGCAGAAACTGGCCGGCGCGAGCGCTCGCGGTGCGCATTTCACATTCGTCAGCCCCCTGGCGGACGATTTTCCCGCGAATGCGGGTGCCGAGTGGCTTCCTATTATTCCCGGTACAGACGTGGCGATGATGCTCGGGCTTGCGCACGTCCTCGTGACCGAAGGACTGCACGACCGGACATTTCTGGAGCGTTATACGGTTGGATATGACCGGTTCGAAAACTATCTTCTTGGCAGGGAGGACGGCCAGCACAAAAGCCCGGAATGGGCGGCCGCGATCTGCAACATCGCCCCGGAAACGATCCGCAAGCTGGCGCGCAGGATGGCCGGTTCGAGAACCCTGATCACGGTCAGTCACTCGCTTCAGCGGGCCGATTATGGCGAACAGCCGGTGTGGATGGGCATTGTCCTTGCCGCCATGCTCGGCCAGATCGGATTGGACGGCGGCGGATTTTCCTATTCCCTCGGCGCGTTGGGCAATATCGGCAAGAACCTGCTTGCCGTTCCCTTGCCAACACTCCAGCAATTCAAAAACCCCGTGCCGGACTATATTCCCTGTGCACGCATCGCCGATATGTTGCTCAATCCCGGTGCCGAGTTCCATTACAACGGGCACACGCTTCGTTATCCCGATATCCGGCTTGTCTATTGGGCGGGAGGCAATCCATTTCACCATCATCAGGATATCAACCGGCTGCGGGCCGCTTTCCGGCGTCCCGAAACGATCATCGTCCACGAATCCGCCTGGACCTCCACCGCGCGACATGCCGATATCGTGCTGCCCGCCACGACCACGCTTGAGCGTGACGACATCGGCGCTGCCGATCGCGATCCCCTGATGATCGCCATGAAGCGGCTGATCGACCCGGTCGGCGAGGCACGCGACGATTATGAGATATTCGCCGGGATTGCGCGGGAACTTGGCAGGTTCGATGCCTTTACCGAAAACCGCAGCAGCGGAGAATGGCTCGCCTTCCTGTACGAAACGACCCGTCAGGCGCTTGCGGCCGGCGGCCACGACGCACCGGACTTTGAAACCTTCTGGAAGCGGGGAGAACTGCGCCTTCCAGTCAAGCCAGACGACGGTGGCCCGGCGCGCGCTTTCCTTCAGGACCCCGGAACGAAGCCGCTGGCGACGCCGTCAGGAAAGATCGAAATCTTTTCAGAGACTGTCGAGAGCTTCGAATATGATGACTGCAAAGGTCATCCGCGCTGGTATCCGCCAAGAATGGAGACGCCCGATGATGCCCGCCTCCATCCCCTGCATCTCGTCTGCAATCAGCCATATCAACGTCTGCACAGCCAGCTGGACTACGGCGATTTCAGCCGTTCGACCAAGATCAGGGATCGGGAACCTGTCCGCATCCATCCGGCCGACGCTTCGGCCCGTGGAATATCTGACGGCGACGTCGTCAGGCTTTTTAATGCGCGCGGCAGCTGTCTCGCTGGCGCCGTCGTCAGCGAAGACGTCATGCCGGGCGTGATGCAGCTTGCCACCGGCGCATGGTTCGAGCCACAGGATCCCGCGGTGGACAATTCCATCTGCATCCATGGCAATCCCAATATCCTGACCCGCGACATCGGCACTTCGAAACTGTCGCAGGGTTCGACCGGCCAGATCGCGAAGGTGGAGATTGAGCTTTTCACCGGCGACTTGCCGCCCGTCAGGGTTTTCGAAGCCATGACATTTACGCCGCGTGACAAAGCGTCTTCATCGCCAGACCATCATCAAACGCCGGAGCGCGACGGCAATTCAAGGGCGTCTGAAACGCCAATCCAAACAGTCGGCAAAATGGCGATAAAATAATTCACTAAATCGATAGAAAAAGAATAACCAGTCTTTCTCCCTCACGCCCGGCTGCTAGTTTATTGGCAAGATAAACACGCAACGAGGGACCGCGTCATGACTGGAATATGTAGAAGCGGGCGCGCTCCTCAGCCAAGCGAACTCCCACGAGCCGCTCGCTAACCCTCGCGACGTCCAACCCGACTGCCCAATGAATTCAAGCATTCTCCCGCTCGGCTGAAAGGCCGACGCGGCAACGGTTTGACATGCCTGCTGCCAATAACGGCGGCCGCATGTGCGTCCGCAGGAGATGCCGAAATTGCAACGAAAAAACTTTGAATTTTTCAGGATCATATCATGACAAGACGTTCTTTCTCATTCTCCCTGTCGCGTCGCCGGCTGCTTTTCACGGCCTCTCTGGCAGTCTCCGCCTCGCTGTTTTTATCGACAGCGGCACCTCTGAGCGCAGTGGCGGCGGATACGCCGCACGATGGCGGTGACATCACATTTCTGATCGATTCACTGGGCGACACCTGGATCCCAAACAACAGCGCCATCTCCAGTTTCCAGGGCCACATCTGGGGGCATGTGACGGATAAGCTGCTTTATGTCGATGCGGAAGGCAAGGTCAGCCCATGGATCGCCGAACGCTGGGAGCAGAACGACACCGCAACGGAATTCACCCTTCACTTAAAGAGCGGCGTGACTTTCTCCGATGGCGAACCGCTTGATGCGAAGGCCGTCGTCGCCAATCTCGACATCTGGTATGCCGGCCGCAAAAGCGACGGGATCAATCCGATCGGCCTCTTCCCCAAGACCTACGATCACGCCGAAGCGGTCGATGCCACGACAGTCAAAGTATTCTTCAAGAAGCCAACGCTCGGTTTTATTCCAACCCTTGGTTATCACGGCTCCATCCTGATCTCTCCCAAGAGCATCGCCCAGCCTGCCGGCCAGCAGGCCGACCTCAGCAAGACCGCCGGCAGCGGACCTTACGTGGTGGAGTCCTGGAAAGAGGGCGACCATGTCACTCTGGTCAAGCGTAAGGACTATAATTGGGGGCCGGCCGCAGTCGGCCATACCGGACCCGCCTATCTCGATACCATCACCTACAAGCTGGTTTCGGAACCATCCCTCCGCGTCGCTTCCGTTCAGTCGGGTCAGGCGGACGTCGCCTACAATGCCTCGCCCCAGGAGCTGAAATCGCTGAAGGAAGAAGGCTTCACCGTCGCGACCCCGCGTTACCTCGGCTTCGTCAACGGCTGGGCGGTTAACACCAAGCTTCAACCCTATGATGACGTGAAGGTGCGCCAGGCACTGCAGGCAGGCATCAACCGTCAGGAAATCATCGACACCGTCTATACGCAGGACTGGAAGCTTGCGACGTCGTTCATCCAGAGCAACGTCCCCGGCGCTACGGATCACAGCGATCTCCTCGCCTATAACCCGGACAAGTCGGAGAAGCTTCTGGACGAAGCCGGATGGGTCAAGGGCGCGGACGGCGTTCGGGTGAAAGACGGCAAGCCGCTGGAATTGACGATCCATTCCAATCCTTATCTGGCAACCTCGAAATCCGTCGATGAGCTGATTGCCCAGCAGCTTGGCAGGCTCGGATGGAAGGTCAACATCAGGGCTTATGATGTCGTAACCTACGGCGAGAAGGTCAAATTCGGCGGCGCCGCAGTTCCCGCATATGAAGTCACGCGCAGCTTCATCGACGCCGGCACCGTCGCCAGCATCCTGACCAACGCCAACAATGGCGAGAACTGGTTTGCGCTCGATGAGCGCGATGCGACGCTCAACGATCTGCGCGACAAAATCGCCGGTGCAGGTTCCGTCGAAGACCGAAAGCCGCTTCTGGACAGCCTGCAGAAATATCTGCTGGAACAGGGATACTTCATACCGCGCACGCAAATCGTTCAGCGCATTTACGTGCAGTCGCCGAAGCTGAAGGGCGAAGTCTACAACGGTGTCGCCTACGCCAGCTATTACACAGCGTTCATTGCCGAATGAGGCCAGCACCCACCGAGTAACGTCAAGGAGGTGACGGCATGAGCAATGCCTACCTAACCTACGCCGCAAAGCGGCTCGGCCAGGCGATCGTCGTCATCCTTCTGGCCTATGTCTTCACCTTCGTGGTCGTCAGCGTCCTGCCCGGCGACCCGATCACCAGCGTTCTGCGCAACCCGCAGAACGGTTTCACCGAGCAGGAGATCGCCGAAATCATTGCTGCACAGGGGCTGGACAGGCCGATCATCGTGCAGCTCTGGCACTCCCTGTCGGCATTCCTGACGGGCGATCTCGGCATTTCCATGCGCTCCAACCGACCGGTCTCGACACTCATTGCCGAGGTGCTGCCATCGACGCTGGTTTTGGCCTCCGCCGGGCTAACGGTCGCCTTGATCCTCGCCTTCGCCGTTGCCTATGGCACGCAGGTCGTACCGAAACGATATGGGCAAGGATTGCTGCGAGCCTTCCCCTCGCTGTTCCTGTCGACACCCAATTTCGTCATCGGACTGTTTCTGATCCATCTCTTCGGTTTTCAGCTCAGGCTGTTCCGGGTCATCGAGCCCGACAGCTTCTGGGCGACGCTGTTTGCAGCGATCACCATCGGCATACCGTTTTCCGCGCAGATCGCGGAAGTCCTGATCGCCAATCTCGATCATGAAGCGGAGCAGGATTACGCGGCGGTTGCCCGCAGCCGCGGCATCGGGCCGAGAAGGCTTTTCACAACACATCTGCTCAAGCCCGCCTCGCTACCAGTGGTAACCGTTATCGCCCTGACCGTTGGCGAGCTTCTGGGCAACTCGCTGATCACGGAAACCGTGTTCGGCCGCACCGGCATCGGCAGTCTCGTACAGCGCTCCGTCAGCACGCAGGACTTGCCGGTCCTGCAGGCCATCGTCTCGCTGGGAGCCGTGGTCTTCGTCGTCGTCAACCTCATCGCCGATCTTCTCTATCCGCTGCTCGATCCGCGGGTGAAAATTATCGTTGGCCGAAAGCGGCGTCTGGCAACCGTCGACGACACGCCGCTTGGCCTTGAAACGGGGGCCAAGCCATGAGCCTTATCTCCAGCCCGGTCTCCGGTAGCAATCCGGTCGAGAAGCTCAAAGCTCTCAACATCACTGCAACGGTTGCCCTTTCCCTGCTCGTCATCGCCGTCGTCGTCGCCTGGTCGATTGCGCCGCAACTGTTCACCAGCCAGAGCCCGATCAACGGCGTTCCGGCCGACAAGCTTCTTGCGCCAAGTTTTGCGCACTGGTTCGGCACCGATCATCTGGGACGCGATCTCTATACACGGGTCGTTTATGGCACAGCATCATCCGTATCGAGCGCCCTGGTCGCTGTCGTCATCGGCGTCTTCATCGGCGGGTTGATCGGTTTGCTCGCCGGATTTTTCGGCGGCTGGGTGGATGTCGTCTTTGCGCGTTTTGTCGACGTGCTGCTGTCTATCCCGAAGTTCCTGCTCGCGGTCATCATCGTCACGGCCATAGGCTTCGAAACGATCAATGCGGCGATTGCGACGGGCATATCGGCCATCGCCTTCTTCGCCCGCGTGGCTCGCTCCGAGGTCATCAAGACCCGTCAGGCGACCTTCGTGGAGGCGTCCTTTCTGCTGGGGGGCTCGCGCCGCTACATCGTTCTCAGACACGTCCTTCCAAACGCATCCCGCTCGATGCTGCCTCTGGCCGTGCTGCAATTCGGCGAGTCCATTCTGGTGATCGCCAGCCTCGCCTTCCTCGGCTACGGCGACCCTCCGCCTTCCTCCGACTGGGGCCTGCTGATTTCAATCGGCAAGGACTATCTCAAATGGCCCTGGCTCGTTTATGCGCCCGCGTTCGTTACGATCGTGACCGTCCTCTCTGTCAACAGGATCAGCCGATGGCTTCGCAAATCGCACTGAAAACAGCGCCAATCCTTCCTGAGTTCGTGGCAGCGTCTCCACAACACGCGACGCCCCTCCTCGCGGTCGAAAATCTCGCCATTTCCTATGGGCGGCAGGAAGTCGTCCATAATGTCGATTTCGAAATCGGGCGCGGCGAAAGCCTCGCCCTCATCGGGGAATCCGGTTCTGGAAAATCGACAATCGCGAAAGCCGTGCTGCGGCTTCTTCCCAACGGTGCGAACGCCACGGGCCAGGTCGTTTTCGACAGGCAGAACATTCTGGCATTGCCGGAACGGCGTTTCAGGCCGTTTCGCGGCCGTGAAATCGGTTTCGTGCCGCAGGATCCGGGCAACTCTCTCAATCCGGTGAGAACAATCGGCTCGCAGGCGCTGGAGGCCGCAGCGCTGACGGAAGAGTCCAACCCTTCGATCCGCAAGACACTTATTCTCGAAACATTCGCCAAGGTGGGTCTCGACAATCCGCAACGGGTCTACGATTCCTATCCACATCAACTGTCCGGCGGGATGTTGCAGCGCGTGCTGATCGCGCTCGCAATATTGCCGCGCCCTGCACTGCTGGTGGCGGACGAGCCGACCTCGGCGCTGGACGTGACGATCCAGAAGCGCATCCTCGATCTTCTCTCCCGCCTTCGGGATGAGCTGAATATCAGCCTGCTTCTCATTACCCACGACCTCGCAATAGCGGCGGAGAGGGCAGACAATCTCGTCGTGCTGAAGAACGGCGTCGTACAGGAAGCAGGCAGGACGTCGGCCGTTTTTTCCTCCCCCTCCTCACCCTACGCCAAAAAGCTCCATGGCGACGTGCCCGCGCTCAACCCGGAGCGTTACGCCAGATTCCGCGATCCGGGGTTCAGCCTTCTCGAGAGCGACAAATCGCCAAAGATCGCCGTCAGCGGCGTCACCAAGCATTTCACCGTCGATGGCAAAACCCTGACGGCGGTGGACGATATTTCGTTTACGGTTCCGGCGGGCACGACCCATGCTCTCGTCGGCGAATCCGGCTCCGGCAAGACGACGACGATCCGCCTGCTGCTGGGGCTCGAAGAGCCGGAAAGCGGCACGATCACGGTTGCCGACGAGACCGTCACGAGCAAAAGCCGGGCTTCGCTCCGGTCCGTCTGGCGGCATCTTCAGCTGGTTTACCAGAACCCGTTCACGTCACTCGACCCGACATGGAAGGTGGGGCAGCTTGTGCGTGAACCACTCGACCGGTTCGAGATCGGGACGCCGAAAGAGCGTTTCGAGCGGGTACGGGAGGCTCTCGCGAATGTCGGCTTGAGCGAGCACCTCCTGGAGCGCAAACCGTCGGCCCTCTCCGGCGGGCAGCGTCAGCGCGTGGCAATCGCCCGTTCGCTGGTCCTCAAACCGGATGTGATCGTGCTGGACGAACCCACATCCGCTCTCGATGTCAGCGTTCAGGCGGATATCGTCGAGGTTCTGCTGTCGCTGCAGGCGAAGCTCGGCCTGACCTATGTTTTCGTTTCGCATGACCTCGCCCTGGTCCGGCAACTTGCGCACAGCGTTTCGGTGATGCAGCGGGGACGCATCGTCGAGCATGGAGCCGTCACCGAGATTTTCGGCAATCCGAGACACGAATATACCGCGTCGCTGCTGAACTCCATCCCGTCGGGCATTGCCGGGACGGTTCGCGTTCCCGCAGTCCGGCACGCTCTGCGCAAGGAGCAACTCGCATGAATATTGCAGCAGCTTCCCGTGACCTTCCCGGGTTGTTTCGACCGAAACAGCGGCTTGGCTTCAATACGCGGGTGTCGTTCAACGACGATGACGGTCCGGCACAGGGGTTGCGGCAGGGCATAGAATTGTTCAGGCAGGCGGAAAGGCTGGGCTATCAGTCAGGCTGGGCCTATCAGCGTCACTTCGACCATTATCTTTCTTCCCCGTTACCTTTCTTTGCGGCAGTCGGACAGCATACGCGGCACATCACACTTGGCTCCGCCGTCATCCCGATGCGTTATCAGGACCCGATCCTTTTGGCCGAGGCGGCGGGAACGACCGATCTATTGATCGACGGACGGCTCGAACTTGCCATTTCGACCGGAGCCAACGGCGCCTTCGACGCCGTTTTCGGAACCGTCGACACCGATGCCCGGACAGAGGCAAAATGGCGCCAGTCGCGCTTCCTCGCCGCCATTGCCGGCGATGTTCTGCACATCGTTACGAAGCGGGACACGGGCGCGCCTGCGGGAGCCGAGTTGCGGGTAACGCCACATAGCCCCACCCTGCGCAGCCGTATCCGCCAAGGCTCCGCCAGCCTCGATTCAGCGATACAGGCCGCCGAACTCGGGATCGGCCTGATTTCAGGAACCGTCCTTCACGATCAGGCCGAAGGCGAGACTTTCGGTCAGTATCAGGCGCGGATCATCGACGCCTATCGCACCCACTGGCTGCGCATCTGGAAAACGACGCCGCCGCCGGTCGCCGTTGCAGCTTCCGTTCTGGTCGGCACCACCCCGGAGCTGCGCGAGAAATACGCGGCCTACGATCTTGAGCGCCGCACGGCGGGAATTGCCGCCTCACGCCCGAAGGGTGCTCTGGCTCCGGCCGGCCAGCCGGTTGGCGCGATGATTTCTCCGGTCTTTCAAGGCACACCGGATGCTGTCATCGAGGCGGTGTTGAGCGACCCCGGACTGGCAGCTGCAGATGAACTCGTCCTGTTTCTGCCTCCCGCTTTCGGACTGTCCGAAAACATAAGATTGCTCACCGATCTTGCGACGACGGTCGCCCCCTCTCTTGGGTGGAAACCCGCTTCCGATCACCAAGGGCCGGAACAGGCGGCAATCCAGGGTTCTAGACCGCCAGCATAGTCAGGCAATATTTTCTACATTTTCCATAGAAATAGAAAGACCTGTCTTCCTCATATGCCATGCCGGCTTTAGCTTTCACCCGACACCCAGAAACACCAAGGAGCTCCCATGGCTGCGGAATTCATCAGCGTCAGCTTTCCCAACGCGTCCAATGATCTGAACCCCATCCCGGATGCTCCGGTCGATCCGCTCTTCCTGGAACGTTATGCGCGTGCGCTGGACGATTACGGGTTCAACTACACGCTCATCCCCTATTCCTCTTCCTCGTTCGATCCCTTCACACTGGGCGCGACGGTGCTTGCGCATACGAAGAACATCAAGATCATCGTCGCGCTCCGGCCCAACACCGTTTATCCGACGGTTGCCGCCAAATCCCTCGCCACGCTCGACCAGCTGAGCGGCGGGCGCGTCGTCGTCCACTTCATCGCGGGCGGCAGCGACGAGGAGCAGGCGCGTGAGGGAGATTTCCTCAACAAGGAAGAGCGTTACGAACGTCAGGAAGAATATATCCGCATTCTCCGCCTTGCCTGGAGTTCGACCGAACCCTTCGATTTCGACGGCAAATATTATCAGTTCAAGCAGTTTCGCAGCGCCGTGCGTCCCACCAACGGCCTGATCCCGATTTCGCTCGGCGGTTCGTCGGATGCCGCCTATCGTATCGGCGGCTCGCTATGCGACATTTTCGGCCTCTGGGGCGAACCGCTGGCTGAAACCAAGCAGCAGATCGACCGTATCTATGCCGAGGCAGCAAAAGCCGGCCGAACCGATCGCCCGCGCATCTGGGTGACCTTCCGGCCAATCGTGGCTGAAACAGACGAACTGGCCTGGGATAAGGCGCACAGGGTTCTCGACCGTCTGAACGAGAACCGCCAGAAGGGTCTTTCCCGCGCGCCGGTCAACGCAACACCACCCGCCAATATCGGCTCCCAGCGCCTGCTCGATATCGCCAAACGTGGCGACGTCCATGACCGCGCACTGTGGTATCCGACGGTCACCGCGACCAATGCAAGCGGCGCAACAACCGCTCTGGTCGGATCGCCGCGCACCATCGCCGACTCCATTCTCGACTATATCGATCTCGGCGCCGATCTGATTTCGATCCGTGGATACGACAATTATAACGATGCCGTCGACTACGGGCGATACATCCTGCCCCTCGTCCGCGAGGGCATTCGCGAACGCGAAGAGGCAAAGAAGAAGGCAGCCGCCTGATCACGGCGGTCCGGCTACGCCGTCGGACACATCCACCTCTTCTTCCAGGACAGGGATCATCCACGCCCGCAACGGATGATCCCGCCCGCCGACCTTCAGAAAGCCGTTACCGCATGTCCTACGATCCCACCGCACTTGACGCCGCCGTGCGCGCCGTTTCCGAAGCCGCACCGGATGCGGATCAGACCGGTCAGTTTCCCTGGACCGGTATTCGCGCCGTTCATCAGGCTGGACTTCTCGAGAGCACCGTGGCCACGCGTTACGGCGGCCCGGGAGGAACCTTGAGCACAGCAGCCCATATTCTGGCGGCGCTGGGACGCGGCGATCCCTCTGTGGCGCTCATCAGCGCGATGACGATCTTCACTCATCTGGGACAGGCGACGAAGGACCATTGGCCCGACGGGCTTTACAGGGACCTTCTTTCAAGGGCCAAACACCAGCCATTGCTGCTGAACGCCGCCCGTGTGGAGCCCGAACTGGGCTCGCCGGCCCGTGGCGGATTGCCGGCCACGCGTGCGCACCGGACGGCGAATGGCTGGTCGATCACGGGCCGCAAGCGCTTCGTGACAGGCGCGCACGGCCTCACGCACTTCCTCGTCTGGGCGCACACCGACGAGACTCAGGCTCGGGTCGGCACCTTCGTCGTGCCCAATGGCCTGCCCGGTATCAAGATCATAGAGAACTGGAAGAGCCTCGGAATGCGGGCGACCGGTTCGCACGACGTCGAATATACCGAGGTTGAAATCCCGGCAGAAAATGTACTTGAGCTCGTTGATCCCTCCGTTGCCCAGCAGGATAATCGCGGCCACGCGGCGATGACGCTTGCGCTGACCGCAATCTATCTGGGGGCGGCTGAGGCCGCTCAGGAAGCGTTCATTCGCTTCGCGCATGAACGCGTGCCCGCCAATCTGGGCCATGCCATTGCGCGGACAGAACGTTTTGTCACGCTTTCGGGCGAGATCGACCTTTTGGTCTCCGGCGCCCGGCAGATCATCTTTGGCGCGCTCGCAAACCATATCGGCGATGCCGAACACCTGATAAGGGCCCGGCTTCTCGCCGGCAGGCAAATCCGCGACGCCGTCCAGATAGCCGTTCGCGGCATCGGCAATCCCGGCCTCAACGCCGATCTCGGCCTCGAGCGGCATTTCCGCGATATCCAGTCGGTTCTCGTCCATGCCCCCCAGGAGGACACCTCGGTCGCCATTCTCGGACGCGCCGCCTTCGACCGCTGGAAAACGAGTGAGAATGACCGGTCGGCACCCAACCTGTCGATCCTGAAGACGGCTTGAAACGCGGTGACAAACCGCCTTTCCTTCGGATCACGACGTCCAGCATATCGTTGCTTTTAGCCTCCATGGCGAATGGCGGGTTGAGATGCCGTCCGGCAAAGGGTATCAGGTGCCACTCCCAGGCGGAGCTTCCGCAAGCAACAAGGCGCATCCTGACATGATCCCGGACTTCCTCGTCACCCATTCCGGTGGCTTCCATGCCGACGAACTGCTGTCGAGCGTCGTTCTGACCCGGCTTTTCCCGCAGGCACGCCTGATCCGCAGCAGGGCGCCCGAATGGATCGCACCCGGCGCAGACCGCATCGTCTATGACGTCGGCGGTGTTTATGACGCGGCGAAGGGTGCCTTCGATCACCACCAGCGCGGCGCACCGTTGCGGGAAGACGGTCAGCCCTATAGTTCGTTCGGACTGATCTGGAAGCATTTCGGCCGCGATTATCTTGCCGCCTTCGGCGTTCCTGAAGACCATATCGAAACCGTTCACGCCTCTTTCGATGCGAGCTTCGTGCTGCCGGTCGATCTGGTCGACAATGGCGCGCTCAGCCCCTCGACCGCGGGGGCACTCGCCGGGCTGACCCTGCCCGTCCTGCTGGAAACTCTGAAACCTGTTTTCGACGAGACAAATCCCGAAGCGGACAATCGCAGTTTCCACGCGGCGCTGGCCATCGCCCGCAGCTTCGTGGAGGCAAAGATTGCCAACAGCGCCGCGAAATTGCGAGCTGAAGCGCTCGTGAGCCAGGCTATCGTGGATGCCGGCGAGGGACATATTCTGGAACTGCCGATGGGAATGCCGTTTCGGCCCGCCATCAAGAAGGCGGGTGCCGACCATTTGCTCTTCGTCGTTCATCCACGCAACAACGACTGGTGCCTGACCGGCATCCGCCGCGCGGATGAAGGCTTTGAACTGCGGGCGGATCTGCCGGCGGCCTGGGCCGGCCTGACGGACAAAGATCTGGAAGCGGTTTGCGGCGTCGAAGGCGCGAGCTTCTGCCACAACGGCCGATTTGTCGCGGCGGCCAGAACCCGCGATGCGGCACTCGCCATGGCGGAGCTGGCGGTAAAAGAGGCGACCGCAGCCAGACAGTGACATGGTAGCCGACCATGCAACCACGCATTTGGGCCGGCAGCGGGAAGCGAAATTAAGCCCGGATGCGGGTTTTGATCTTGCCCATACCCAGTTCTCGGTACGTCTCAGGAAATTCGCCTGCGCGCGCCCTTGAGCGTCAGGCAGCCATGGTTATCCTGCGCGAATTATGGCGGTCACACACGTATTGAGGAGTACGCGGCCGCTTTCGGGGAGGATATCATGAAGTTTCTGTTGGCCGTTTCGCGCGCCATCGATGCTGCCAATGCAGCCATTGGCAAAGGCATTTCCTGGCTGCTTCTCGCGGCTATTTTCATCAGCGCCATCAATGCCGTCATGCGCAAGGCGTTTTCGATGAGCTCCAACGCCTGGCTTGAATCGCAGTGGTATTTGTTTTCCGCCGTGTTTCTGATCGCCGCCGCCTACACGCTTCTTAACAACGAGCATGTGAAGGTCGATCTGGTCTACGGAAATCTTCCGCGCAAGGGGCAGCTGTGGGTCGATATTCTCGGGACCATTTTCTTTCTCATGCCCTTCTGCCTCATCACGGTCTATCTCTCCTGGCCGGTGTTTCTTCAGAAACTTGCTTCCGGTGAGGTTTCAAACAACACGGGCGGCCTCATTCAATGGCCCGTCTGGGCGCTGATACCGATTGGCTTCAGCCTCCTCGCCATTCAGGGCGTTTCGGAACTCATCAAGCGTGTCGCGATCCTGCGCGGCGATATCCCCGATCCCGTTGCAGAGGCTGACGCCGCGGCGGCAATGCTCTGATCGAAGGAAAAAACAACAATGGCATTCATTGCGGAAAATCTCGCGCCCATCATGTTTGCGGCGCTCATCATCGTGCTTTTGCTCGGCTATCCCGTGGCCTTCGCCCTGGCCTTTGTCGGCTTTTTCTTCGGCTTCATCGGGATAGAACTCGGCCTGCTGCCAGCGACGCTGTTCCAGGCCATTCCCGATCGCATATTCGGCCAGATGTCGAACGAAACGCTGCTGGCGATACCGTTCTTCACCTTCATGGGGCTCATTCTTGAAAAGAGCGGCATGGCCGAGGATTTGCTGGACACGATCGGCCAGCTGTTTGGACCGGTCCGCGGCGGCATTGCGTTTGCCGTGATCTTCGTCGGGGCAATTCTGGCCGCCACCACCGGCGTCGTCGCCGCCTCGGTTATCTCGATGGGCCTCATCTCGCTTCCCATCATGTTGCGCTATGGTTATGACCGCAAGGTCGCCGCCGGCACAATCGCGGCATCCGGCACGCTGGCGCAGATCATCCCGCCCAGCCTCGTATTGATCGTGCTCGCTGACCAGCTCGGCCGTTCGGTGGGCGACATGTACAAGGGCGCGCTCGTTCCGGGTCTGATGCTCGTGGCGGCCTATGCGCTTTATATCATCGTGACCTCGATCATCAGTCCCACGAAAGTCCCGGCCCTGCCGCTGGAGGCGCGGACCCTGCGCGGCACCAAGCTGCTGCTCAAGGTCATCACCTCGCTGGTGCCGCCGCTCGTCTTGATATTCCTTGTGCTCGGCACGATCTTCCTCGGGATCGCCACCCCCACGGAAGGGGGCGCCATGGGTGCCGTCGGCGCGCTCGCCCTTGCTCTTGCCAACCGCAAGCTCAATTTCGGCCTGATCCAGCAGTCGCTGCACGCCACGGCAAAGCTGTCGTCCTTCGTGCTGCTCATCCTGCTCGGCGCGCGCGTCTTTTCCCTGACCTTCTATGGCGTGAACGGCCACGTCTGGGTCGAGCATCTGATGACATCGATCCCGGGCGGCGAGATCGGCTTCCTGATCGTCGCCAACCTGCTGGTCTTTTTCCTGGCCTTCTTCCTCGATTATTTCGAGCTGGCCTTCATCATCATCCCGCTGCTGGCGCCGGTCGCCGATGCGCTTGGCATCGACCTGATCTGGTTTGGCGTGATGCTGGCGGTCAACATGCAGACGTCGTTCATGCACCCGCCCTTCGGTTTCTCGCTGTTCTTCCTGCGGTCCGTCGCACCGACGCGTGCCTACAAGGATCGGATCACGGGACAGACCATCCAGCCGGTCACCTCGTCCCAGATCTATCTGGGCGCCATTCCCTATCTGTTCATCCAGCTGACCATGGTCGTCATCATCATCGCCTTCCCCGGCATCGTGATGCACTACAAGTCAGGCGCCAAGCAGGTCGATCCTTCCGCCGTCCATATCAATGTACCGATGCCCAGCATCGGCACGGACGCCGATCCCTTCGCCAATCCTTTCTCGGCACCCGGCAACAGCGCACCGAGCTTCGGAAAGCCGGCCACCCCCTGACAATCGGCCGGGCGCAAAAGCGCCCGCCGCAACAAAAATCGCTGACGTTCAATAGGAGGAGGTAATCTATGAAGGTCAACCCAGGTCGCAGACAACTCCTGTCGGGCGGCGTACTTGCAGGGGCGGCTGCGGCTGCTTCGGCACTTGCGACACCCGCCATAGCCCAGTCTTTGCCAACCGTTCGCTGGCGTCTCACGTCCGGCTTCCCGAACAATCTGGACACGATCTATGGCGGCGCCGTCGTCATGGCCAATGCATTGAAGGCGATTACGGGCGGCAAGTTCGAAATCCAGGTCTTCCAGGCCGGTGAAATCGTTCCCGGCGCCCAGGCCATCGACGCCGTAAAAGCCAATACCGTCGAGATTTCCCATACCTGCGGCTATTATTTCACCGGGAAAGATCCGACATTCGCCATCGGTTCGACCATCCCTTTCGGCCTGAACGCCCGCCAGCAGAACGCATGGCTCTACCATGGCGGCGGCAACGAGGCTTACAACGAATTCCTTTCCGACTACGGCGTCATCGGCATTCCCGGTGGAGCGACGGGCGCCCAGATGGGCGGCTGGTATCGCAAGGAGATCAAGAGCATCGAGGATATCAAGGGCCTCAAGATGCGTATTGCCGGCGTCGCGGGACAGGTGCTCGCCAAGCTTGGCGCGGTGCCGCAGCAGCTTCCGGGCGGCGACATCTATCCGGCGCTGGAACGGGGCACCATCGATGCCGCGGAATGGGTCGGTCCCTATGACGACGAAAAGCTCGGCTTCTACCAGATCGCGCCATACTACTATTATCCCGCGTTCTGGGAGGGTGGGCTGACGATCCACTTCTTCGTCAACAAGGACCAATATGCAGCACTGCCTGATGAATACAAGGCAGCGCTCGACACCGCCTGCAAGGCCGCCAACATCAACATGCAGGCGCTGTACGACGTCAAGAACAAGGATGCGATCCGCTCGCTGGTTTCCAAGGGCACGCAGCTTCGCCCGCTGCCCCGCGATGTGCTCGACGCCGCCTACAAGGCGACCTTCGAGCTTTATGACGAGTACACTCAGAAGCATCCCGCATGGGCCAAGATCTATCCGGGCTGGAAGAAGTTCCGCGACGAGAGCTTTGAATGGTTCCGCGTTGCCGAATATACCTATGACAGCTACGGCTATGCCATGCAGACGGCCGGCAAATAAGCCGACATAGACTTTACCGAGGCCCCTGGATGGCGACATTCCGGGGCCTCGGGCCTTTGGCGGCTATTCTTTGATAAGCCCGTTATCGATCGCGTAGCGGATGAGACCGGCAGTCGTCGCTATATCCAGTTTCCTCTTGATGTTCTTGCGATGGGTTTCCATCGTGCGCTCGGCGATGTCGAGGGCCAGGGCAGCGTCGCGATTGCTCTTTCCGCGCGCGATCAGCAGCAGAACTTCCTGCTCGCGTGTCGTCAGCGCCTTCAGCCTGCCGGAAGACCCTTCCATCAGCACATCGCGAACGCCAGAGGAAAAATAGGTGCCGCCGGCAGCCACGGTTTCGATTGCGGCGACTATTTCTTCGGTCGCCACGTCCTTCAGAATGTAACCGGCCGCACCATACATAACCGAGGTCGATATATATTCCCGGCTGTCATGCATCGACAGCATCAGCACCCGGGCGGAAAGCTGCTTTTCCTTGAACAGCTCCAGGGCATCGATGCCATTGATCTGCGGCATGTTGATATCCATCAGCACCACATCCGGCCGCGTGGCGACAGCCGCGTCGATACCGGCCATGGCGGACACCGCGGTTCCAACGACTGCGAGATGCTCGTAAGTCTCGAGGACGGCCCTCAACCCATCCAGAACCAGAGGATGGTTGTCTATCAACAACACACGGATCGGATAAACGGTCACTCGGCGGCCTCCTGTAAGCCGCTATTGCGATCCTTCATGGCGGTGATGGGCAGCACCGCCCGCAGAACGGTTCCCCTGGCGGAGCTTTCGACATCCAGCCTGCCCCCGAAATGCGTCATACGTTCCTGCATGTTTCTCAAACCGAGCCCCTTGCTTGCCGGCATCCCGTTTTCTGTCCGAACGGCCGGAAATCCACGGCCATTGTCGCTGACATCCATCTGAACCCGTTCGTCGCGACTGGAAAACCGGATGGCGACCTGCGTCGCGCCGGCATGGCGCTCAATATTGGTCAGCGCCTCCTGTGCGACACGGTAAAGCGCAACCCGCGCCTCCGGGACAAGCATATGCTTGAAGGCCACGGATTCAAGCGTCGCCGCAATTCCCGTGCGTTCGGAAAAACTCGAGATCAGGGATTCCAGAGCCGCCGTCAGCCCCAGATCGTCGAGGACACGCGGGCGAAGATCGTGGGAGATGCGGCGGACTTCCTTGATCGCTTCGTTCAGCGCAATGGCGCCTTTGCCGATTGCCTCGACAGCGCCGACATTATCCGGCGTGACCTTGCGCCGCGCTAGATCGATCGCAAAACGCACGCCGACGAGATTTTGGGAAATGCCGTCATGCAGTTCCCGGGCAATGCGCAGACGCTCCTCCTCCTGGGTATCGATGATCCTTTGCATCAATTCCTTGAGCCGACCATCTGCCAGCCGCTGCTGGCGCAAATTGAGCAGCATGCAGGTGGCAAACACCAGCAATACGGCGGGAACCGCAAACAGGGCGACGATCAGGAAGTTCCAGGTGATTGAATGCCGCAACTCCTCCTTCGCCGCCGCCGTCGTCGCAAAAACGTCGTCGAGGTAAACGCCGGTACCGATCATCCAGCGCCATTTGTCGAGCCCGGCCGCAAAGGAAAGCTTGTCGGCCATTTTTTTGGTGGAAGGCTTTTCCCACTTGTACTGGACCAGCCCTCCCCCCTTTTTCGCCTCGACGATCAGATCGTAGATCACCCGGTTGCCATCGGGATCATGGAGATCCAGCCAGTTGTTCCCCGGACGGAAATTCTGTCGCGGATGGACCACGTTCAGCCCGTCATAGTCATAGACGAAGAAATAGCCGTCAGTGCCGTAGTCGAGACCGGTCAGGATGCGCTTGACCTCTTCCTTCGCGGCCTCGTCATCAGGTCCTGCCCTGTCATAGACCGAGCGGATCGCCGAAAGGGCAAGATTGGTAAGGTTGAGGAGTTCAGCCTCCTTTGCAGCGAGCATGTTGCGTTCGAACGCATCGATGCTCGTGCGCGCCAGCGTCATGGACTGCCACGTAATCAGCGCTGTGATGACGATAATCGCAAGAACGAGAGGCCCGATGGCCAATGCGAGAATCTGGCTCCTGAGTTTCATGCGCCCCCCAACACATTCATCTTGCACACTTCACAACACTTAATGCCGCAAATCGGCGACGTTGGAAAGCGAGCAGCGCGGCGCGCCCGTGCGTGACCCTATCCAGGTTTGTAAGCTGCGGGCAGCTTTCAATCATTTCTGTGGCGCGTGGGGTAAGCGGCGTTCCCGTTTTCGTCAGGCCTGAT
The DNA here is from genome assembly GCF_053522445.1 of Agrobacterium sp. 22-221-1. Taxonomy (NCBI): domain Bacteria; kingdom Pseudomonadati; phylum Pseudomonadota; class Alphaproteobacteria; order Hyphomicrobiales; family Rhizobiaceae; genus Agrobacterium; species Agrobacterium sp. 22-221-1. The sequence continues at coordinate 6,567 of NZ_JBNWCL010000008.1, read as the reverse complement.
CCAATGCAAGGGTCAGGTCGGCGACAAGATCGTCGGGATGTTCAATACCGATTGACAGCCGGATCGTAGAATCCAGCACACCGATGCGCTGACGGATATCGGCAGGAACTCCCGAATGCGTCATCGTTGCGGGGTGAGATGCAAGAGACTCCGTGCCGCCGAGGCTTACCGCGAGTTTGAATATGTTGAGCGCATTGAGGAATTTGAAAGAGGCCGCCTGCCCACCGACGATGTCGAACGAGAAGGTCGATCCCGCGCCGGAGCATTGAGCAGCGAATACCCTGCCAACCGCGGATGCCGGATCGCTGAACGGCAGGTAATGGATTTTCTCGACCTTGGGATGCGCATTCAGGAATTCCGCCACGACCCTGGCGTTGCTGTCCGCCCGCTCCATCCGGATCTGCAGCGTCTCAAGGGAACGTCCGAGCATCCAGCACGAATGCGGATCGAGCTGCGTGCCGATTGCTCCACGCAACGCCTTCACCTGTTTCATGACATCCTTCCGGCCGAGCGCTGCCCCGGCAATGAGGTCGGAATGCCCGCCAACATATTTCGTCAGCGAATAGAGCGAGATGTCCGCACCGTATTCGATGGGCCGCTGGAACACCGGGCCGAGAAGCGTATTATCGCAGGCGATGATCGGCCTGTGCCCCTGCCTTTCGCCGATCACGTCGGCGACCCGGCTCATCATCGAAATGTCGACAATGCTGTTTGTCGGATTGGCGGGGGTCTCGATGAGGATGACGGAGACCCTGCCTTTCGCCATCGCCTCCTCTGCGGCAGCCATCACCGAGGTCTCGCTGACACCATCGGCGAACCCCACTGCCGAGACACCGAAATTATGGAAGGTCTTGGCCAGCAGCGTCTCCGTGCCGCCATACAGGGGCTGGGAATGGAGCACGGTGTCACCGGGCCGCACAAAGGCGAAAAGCGTTGTCGAAATGGCGGACATGCCCGAGGAGAACAGCGCACAGCTCTCCGTGCGCTCATAAACGGCAAGACGATCCTCGACGATTTCGCTGTTCGGATGGTTGAAGCGCGAATAGACGAGGCCCGCGCCCCTGCCTTCCGGCGGCTCCTTGCGGCCGGAGACGTAGTCGAAGAAGTCGCGCCCGTCTTCCGCCGATTTGAAAACGAAGGTCGATGTCAGGAACACGGGAGGCTTTACGGCGCCCTCCGACAATTCCGGATCATAACCGTAGTTGAGCATCTGGGTTTCAGGATGGAGAGCGTGGTTGCCGATATGGGTTTTGGACGGATGCGGCGCGGTCATTTCCGATGATCCCTCAGCTGGCGTTGAACTACCTGCAGGTTACACGCAGTGAAACCAAAATACCTTGCATTCTGAAGCGTCGAGTTGTCTCATGAAGCAATATATTGCGGAGAATGGTCATTTATGTCGCAAAAAATTGCAGACCCGATCGACAGGCGGATACTCAAGGAATTGTCTGCCGATGCGCGGATCACGAACAACGAACTTGCCGAGCGGGTCGGACTGTCGGCATCGGCGTGCCTGCGGCGGCTTCGACGCCTGGAAGAGATGGGCGCCATCAAAGGGTACTCCGCGATCATCAATCCGGCAATCGAGGGATGGACCATGACCGCCCTTGCGTCCGTCCGCCTCAGCCGCCAGCACGATGACGAAATCCGGATGTTCGAGGCGGCCGTGCTTGACTGGGACGAGGTTCTCGAATGTCATCTGGTCACGGGCCCGAGAGACTACATGCTCAAGGTCATGTGCGGTGGGCTGGAGGATTACGAGCGTTTCATCAAGGACAAGATTGCAAAGCTGAAATGCGTCGAGACCATCGAGACCAGCTTCGTCATGAACACGATCAAGGCGCGGCGCATCTGAGCGTCGCGGCCACGGCGGCAATCCGCTTTCTCATCCGGCCCGCCGCCCATCGACGCTAATCGTTCCCGATTGCTTCAAGCCAGATGCTGACGGCGACCGCTCCCGCATCGGGATGTCCTATAGCCCGCTCGCCAAGATAGCTCGCGCGCCCGAGCCGCGGCTTCATCGACGCCGTCGCCTCGGCGCCTGCGATGCCTGCCGCCGAGGCGGATCGCCAGGCCACGTCGGCCGAAGCTCCGGCTGCGAGCTTGTCCCGGAATGTCTCTGCCGCCGGATGAAGCGAATCTATCATCGTACGGTCCCCCGGTTTCGCACCACCGAGTTCCGAGACCGCGAGAACGGCAGCCACGAACGCCTCCGCCATCTTTTGGGCCGTCGGCTTTTCGATCCCGGCAAGATGGCGCGAAGCGCGCATCAGGCCCGTGGCGTAAAAAGGGCCGGAGCTTCCGCCGATTGCCTTCCGCATCGCGTTTGCCATCGCCATCAAGCCACCGGACACATCTGCGAAGCTCTCCCCGGGCAGCGCCAATATTGCTTCGGCGCCTCGCACCATGCTTGTTCCAAGGTCACCGTCGCCCGTAACACTGTCGAGCTGCGTCAGTTTAGGCTCTGCGACGATCAGGGCTCGGGCGACCCGCTCCGCGGCGGAACGCAGTCGCTCACCGGCGGCTGTTATTCTGGTTTCCGCAGTCTCGCTCTTCTTAACGTCTGCCGAAGGCAAGACACGGTTGCGGTTCACCGCACCGCCGCGCGGCCATGCGCTGGCATCGGTTGGCGCATCCATGAGGTTGAGCATTGCGTCGTCCACATGCATGACTGACAGGGAAAAGCCGGGCATGTCGAGGGCGGAGAGGAAGGTACCGGCCCATGCCCTTTCGACCACGACGCCCTTTGCTTCCAGGCGTATGACGGCGGATCGCGCCACGACCGCAAGTTCCATTGGCGGCGTCGATCCCAGTCCGTTGACCAGAAGCGCAACCCGGTCTCCGCTCTTCAGCCTGCCATCGGCTTCGATCGTCTCGAGGACCAGCTTCACAAGCTCGTCCGCCGATGCGATGGACATCCGCCGGACGCCCTGCTCGCCATGGATGCCGAGCCCGACTTCGATTTCAGCGTCGCCAAGGGCGAAGCCCGGCCTGCCGACGGCAGGGAGCGTGCAGGACCCCAGCGATATTCCCATGGAGGACAATTTCCCAGCGGCTTCCCGGGCGATGCGGGCCACCTCTTGAAGCGGAAGTCCCTGCTCCGCGGCCGCGCCGGCGAGCTTGTGCACAAGCACTGTGCCTGCAATACCCCGGCGGCGATCGTCGGGAACTGTGTCCTTCAAGGCGACATCATCGGCAACGACCACGATCTCGACCGGAATTCCTTCAGCTCGCGCCAGCTCGGCCGCCAATCCGAAATTCAGCCGATCGCCCGTGTAGTTTTTGACGATAACCAGAGCGCCGGCGGGTCCGGCCGCAGCCCTGATGCCGGCAAGAACCGCATCGGTGCTCGGCGAGGTGAAAACATCGCCTGCCACCGCAACGGTGAGCATGCCCGCGCCCACATAACCCGCATGGGCTGGTTCATGGCCGCTGCCCCCGCCCGACAGGACCGCCACCCTGCGCTTTTCCGGGTCCAGAAGGCCAGACCGGATAACGACATTCTCATCCGCAAGCAGGACCGTCGCGGGGCTGAGGGCCACCACGCCTTCGAGCATGTCCCGCACAACGGTGGCTGGATCGTTGATGAGCTTCTTCATGCTTTACTCCTCGATGCAGTTCGTTGGCCGGCGGGGACGCGCACGTGCCCTGCTGACCGTGAACAAGCACGATCTCCCGGCCAATTTCAAGTTCCAGCTATTCGAACTCGCGACATCGATTGAAGGCGTGCGAGGGAAAAACAGGTGCATATCCGCCATTGCCTCTCGCGGCGGAGGCGCTATCATGATCGCGCTGTAGGGCGGTAAGCTTTGGGAGGAGCGATACGTGAGACGGATGTGGCCAGACGAATTTGTGTTTCTGCTGGACGGTGCAGAAGAGGTTGACCTACATATTCCATCGGCGACGCATAACGATGGTTCGCCCGGAAAAACAATATCCAGAAAGGCCTTGAAAGCCCGGATCAGCCAACAGGATTTTGAAAATATCTGGCATCTCGCGGAGGCCCGCTACCGGCTGAATGGCAGGTTCTCTGAAAAAGCGATTACGCTGATCGCCAACAACCCCCACTACCAGAAATGGCACCCCTCCGACGGCGGCAGCATCGAAGGCGTCTCCGATAGCGGTCAGAAATACACGACACGCTATGTGATCGTGCACTTTCTTCTGGACGATGTCAGCGAAGCTGTCGAAGCCTGAAATCCGGAGAGGCGGTTCTTTTGTGCAGGCGCAGCCCCGCGAGCCGTTGAGGGCCGAGTTCATTGCAGGGAGATCGAACGCTCGCCGGATAGATACAGCGTCATACAAAGTTTGAGTTGACCCTCCTGGACGGTGAGGCGACACTTGAAAGCCGAAACAGGGGGGAAACGATGGACAAGCCACAACGATGGCGCCATATGGCAAGCGCGCCGAAAAACGGAGAGCGGATTCTCATCACGATACGGTCGTCCGAACAAGGGCCGTCCCAGGTAGACCTCGCCTACTGGTCGAAGGGCGACCAGTACGGTTCAGAAGGCTGGCGTGCCTCGGATTCTTCGCCGGGGCGGATCATCGAATACGCAGAGCCAGAATTGAAGTGCTGGATGCCTATGCCCTCAGCCAATATCGATGGCCTCTCGATGCCCGCTCCCTGGGAAGGCGAGGACGCCCGGGAGCTTGATGGGTCTGGGATTTGAGGTTCCCTTCGGACGAGGCCTGGGCCATCCTCGAAATCGATCCACTTTTATAACGTCTTCTGCCAACTTACGATCGGAAATGTCCTCGAAGGTCACAATCACGATCCCGATATCCCAAAGCAGTGTTCCACGATACGGGGTCGTTCGGAAGGTGCCGTCGGCGCAGCGAACACGGCATTCTAACGGTTGAATTTCTCCCACGCCGGTTGGATTTCCCTTCCAAAGAGCGGCTCAGTGCTTGCGAGCGATCTTCTTTTCATGCGGTCTCGTAGGTCTCACCTATCCACTGCTCGATCGTCGCAAATACTTCTCCGGATATCCGAATAGCCGCGTGAAAGCGTGATTGGCAAATTGGATGTTGCGACTTGGCAAGCTCGCTCAGGACAAGGCAACCGGCATCGCGTCGAGAATGATATGTAGGTCGCGGAATGAAGTTTTCGATCCTTGCTCTGCACGCTCAAATAGCCCCTTTATTTACTCCCTCCCCTAAGGCTGAACGACGTGATTATCCGCAAGCACAATAGCGATATTGACGATGCGTTTGCGCACTGAAGTAGAACCGAATTGAGTAAAGGGCTTGGTTCAAGGCGTGGCTTTCATCCGCTCCAATGAAGCGGATGAGCTCGTTGCCTGGATTTGGGCCGTCGGTCGGTAAGGCTCCCGCCGCCGTGCTTGGCCCAAATGGCATGAACTCTTTTCCGGGCAGGTTCTGGACATTGCCCGCCCGGCAACAATGATCCACGTACCCTTGCCGCCTCTTCCCGTCCCATCAAGCGTACCGGCCCTCGAACCCGGCAAGCTCTTCACCGTGATCAACGACACACACTCGAGAACCTGGTGCGGCCCGACGGCCGTGGCAGCCATCCCGGCGCGCCGGTCTCAATCGTACGGGACTGCTTCGCCTTGCCCGCTTCGGCAGCCAGTGGGTCGAACACGCCATGCGCTCGCTCGGCTTCCACGGGCACTGGCAGATTGTGCCCGGCGCTCCGACGCTGGCCGCCTATCTCGATAGCAGGAAGGGCCTGCTGCGTACCAATCCGACGATCGTTTGCGTGACCCGCCAATACGTCACGGTCAGCCGTCGCAACATCTGACCGAAGTTCGGTTCGAGCGGCCAAGTACTGGCGATGAAGGTTGGGAGAGGTGAAGCAAGCATAAGCGGAGTCCTCCAATCGACCGAGTACGGCTTCACTTCACAGGTGTTCGCGCGCTCTTTTTCCGTCCGCGCGTTGCAGTTTTCGCCGGCAGACTCCTGCCGTACTCATTCCACCATGCCGTCAATGCCTCCATGGTTGGACCGAGGCCCCGAGCCTTCACGGTGATTGCGTATTCGACCCGGGGCGGAACCTCGGCAAAGATGGTCCGGCTGACCAGGCCGTCGTTCTCAAGCTCACGTAACTGGACAGTCAACATATGTTGGGTGATGCCTGGTATGGCCTTTCGCAGTTCGCCGAAGCGGTAGACCCGCTCATTGAGCAACCACATGATTTCCAGCTTCCATTTACCCGAAAGCATCGCGAAGGCGCGACGCATTTCATCCTGCATGCTGGGTGCTTCCGCGTCATTAGTCTGCTTTTTCATACTAACCTATAATAATTTATCCTACTTGCGAGTATCGATCTTAGACGACATTTTGTTTCTATGCATCAGGGCGCAAGGATAAAAAGCGGCCGGCAAAAAGACTTCAACCTGAACACGTTGCTCGCTACGCAGCGACAAGGAACTCAGCATGGCTACGACCTACATCTACTGGATCAGCACGGCATTGTTGTCGCTGCTCTATTTTTCCTCGGCGTGTTGGTTTCCACGCGGAACTGAGCCGGTTAGGCGCATAATTTCCATTGAGAATTGAGCCATGTGAACCTTCCCCCAACGCGGTGAGCGACGGGGGCAA